>JBGQLL010000008.1:0-30718 GCA_041500065.1 Pseudolabrys sp. | reverse complement strand
CGGTGCATTCTGCGCGAGCAAAAATTCTGGTGCGCAGAACAATCCAGCGACAGCAATTATCATGGACGCAACGCGGCATTTTCTCATGACATTTTTCCCTTTCCTCTGAATCGAGAATCAGCTTGCTGGTGGATTGGGGCTGATTCCAGATCGGCCCGCGCGCTTAACGGTCGGCCCGCGCGCTTAGCGGTCGGCCCGGCAAATCGTTTGTGGTCAGTTCGCAGCTGCAGGAGTTTGCACGGAAATGTCGGAGGCGCGGTATTGGCCAAAGGGGCAATAACCACCGCATAAATTTTGAGGTATTCAATGTTGGACGCGCCGAGCACCAGACGTCCATCCGATGTCCGCTTTGGGTCAAAAGCAGACATTGCGACAAGTCCGTACGATGTCCGCTGTTACCCCAATAGCGGACATTGATTGGCCGCGCGGGAATGTGCCATAGCGGGCGTTGCCTGCGCCACTCAAATCAGGGAGCGGGCCGCGCTCCGGCGTGTTCTTCTGCCTCGGCGCGACCCCTTCCTGCCAGCTAAACGCAACATGCGGGCAGAACTGCGAGCAAAAAAGGGGTGCGCTTAACGTTCGCGTCGGTAGACCAATCGCGCCAATGCGCCGGACGCAGTTCAACGCGTGTCTTGATTTCCGCCTTGATCCACCCGCCAAGAACGCGGCGGCACGGAAAAGTAATTGCCCGCACGCCGTTTGAATCAATAATTGCCAGTTCAAGATCGCGGTCGAACGGTGCGGTAGAGATTGGATGCCACATAACCGAGAGGCCCCTTAGTTGGCCCCGCCCAGTGCGGCATCTCAATGACGAAGTCTGGATTACGAAGACGTTTCGGCGAAATTAATATTAGGTAACCGGACAGGTTTGGTGCGTCCGCGAAGCTTTAGCAGACATTGCGCGGTCTTGTTGGATTGTCCGGTAAGGGCCATACGGGGACATTCCAAGAAACAGTGCTCTATAACCCCTCGACAATGAATGCGCGCGATTTCGTTGCTTTGATCCGCATGGCGGTCATCTCTTTTGTGTTTTGATAAAAGCCGTTCGCCTTTTCCATGCTGTCGAAAGCAATCATCACGAATCTCTTCGGCGGAGTTCCATCCAGAGCCGCCAGATTGTCAGTGCGCGCGAGGTAACGGCCGTCCGCGTGCTTAACCTCCACGATGTTCGTTGGGCCAATTTTCGTCATGGCTTTGTAGCCATCGGCGTCTGTTATCTCGTCGACCTCAACTACAACATAAAAGGTGCGCTTGGCCTGAGCGGCTAGACCCCGCGTTGCAATGATCCCGAGGCCTAATCCAACGGCAACCGCTAACGCTATTGTGTGCTGAATCCTCATTGTTTCTCCCGTCCAGTGCCGCAACCGAACCAGCGATTACTTTTAGTGAACCCGCCCGCCGACAGTTGCGCCCTGAGGCTCCGGCGAGGATTGTAGCAACCTGCGGCAGCGTTCAGGAAGGGGTCGGGCGTGTGCCTACCCAAGTCCGCTTTGGGTCAAAAGCTGGCTAAATATCTGCAAGCGCCACCTTTTCAAGTTGCGGATCAAAGGGGGAATGAAATGAAGACGCTACTGTTGCTTGTCGGCATAATTGTTTGCGCGGCAGGAATTCTCTTCGCCGGGCAAGGTCTGGGGTACATAAATTGGCCCGCCAGCAGCTTCATGATCAGCGAGATGAAGTGGGCCTATTACGGGGGCGGCATCGCATTCGTTGGGATTCTGCTAATCGTCATTGCCCTGCGGTGAGGTCGGGTCGCTCACTGACTTCCGTTGCGGGTTAAAAGCCAACAAACCATCTCGGACCAAAATCTAGCTTTTGTCCGCTTTGTGCAATGAAAAGATCGTTACGCGGCCGTTGGCGTGCCACGCGAATGCTTGCGGCGCTGCACGGCAACTATTTCCGCCAAAATTGAAATAGCAATTTCCTCTGGAGTGATCGCACCAAGATCGAGACCAGCAGGTGCCTTGAGCTTGGCCAGACGCTCGTCGGAAATACCGCACTTGGATAGTGAGGCCTTCAGGGATTCGGCTTTCTTGCGGCTGCCGACAAACGCTATGTAATCGGCATTGACCGCGAGCGCCGCAAGCAGGGCAGCTTCATCGCCGCGACCCTGCGTTGAGATGACGATATAGCGGGCACCAGGCTCGTCGACCGGAAGCGCATATCCCTCAATACGCCGATCAATGTCACCAAAAGAAGCTTGCTCGTCAGCCGGCGCGCTGGCCGTTACGCTGAATCCGGCGCGTTTGGCGAAATCGGCAATGGCGACAGCGACGGGGCTCGACCCACAAATGATGATTTGAGATCGCGGCAAGACCGGCTCCACGAAAATGTCCATCGTGCCCTGGCTCGGGCACAGGTTCTTGGCAAAGCGAACCCCACCCTGGTCCTCGCCTGGAGCATGGCCCTGCTGATCCAGCACATCGGGGGGCTGCACAGAAACGAGACGTGATTTCCCGTCGGTGAGCGCGTCCTTGGCCGCTTTGAGGACCGCCGCACGGGCGCAGCCTCCACCGATCCAACCTTCAGACATCGTGCCATCCGGCAAGATTACAGCTTTTGCGCCCGCCTTGGCCGCGGTCGCCGCCACCGTGCGGACAACGGTCGCAAGCGCGAACGGCTCTCCCGCTGCTTTGCGTGCCGAGATGATGCGGAGAATGTCGGAAGCACGATCCATGGGCTCATATCCTCGCGAGATAAGGTTCGAGGGCCGCAAGGCTTTCGAGATTATGGGCGGGAGCGAACAGATCGATATAGGGTAGCGCTGCCCGCATGCCGCGCGCTTGCGGACTGTAATCGCGCCAGCCGATCAGCGGATTGAGCCAGATAATACGCCGGCAGCGGCGGCGCAGGCGGCGCATTTCCTCGCCCAACTGTTCGGGCGTGCCGGTGTCGTAACCATCAGAGACAATCATCACCGCAGTCCGCGAATTGATCACGCGGCGCGCGTGCCATCGATTGAACGTGGCGAGACTCTCGCCGATCTTGGTGCCGCCACCGATGCCCTGCGCCATCAACGACAGTTTATCCACTGCACGCGTCACGTCTCGGTCACGCAGCGGGGCAGACACATGGGCGAGCCTTGTATGGAAGACGAAAGCTTCCGATTCGCGGAACGCATCGACGACACCGTGCAGAAAACGAACGAAAAACGCGGTGTAGAGACTCATGGAGCCCGAGGTATCGAGCAGGAACACAAGCCGCAGCGGCTTGATCTTGCGGCGGCGCCAGGCGAGATCCAGCAGCGTGCCACCATGTGAGACATTCTTGTGAATTGTTCGACGCAGGTCGAGGCGACGTCCGCGCCTGCGCACACGCTCGCGCCGAACCAGCCGCGCGCGCATCACGCGCGAAAGCCGCGCGGCTAGCGCATGCGCCTGTGCGATGTCGTCGGGATCGACGATGCTGCGTAGATCGGTGCTGGCCAGATTCTCGAAGCGCGAGGCGCCTTCGCGTTTACCGCGGCCGTCGCCGGGACTGTCGCCGCCATCACTACGCCGCTCGACGTGATCGGGAAGCCCCGGCGTTCCAGCGCGCGGCCCCACATCCTTGAGATGCCGAGCCGGTGCCTGGCTTTCGAGCGCCGTACCCGCAAGCGTGCGTGCCCGACGAACGCCCCGGCCTTGCCAGAATGCGTCGAAAATCTCGTCGAAGCGCTCCCAATCGGAATGCGTCGCACAAAACAGTGAGCGTAGGGCCGGCTTCAGGGTGGATGGCCGCGTCGCCAACGGCGCAGCGAGTATCTCGAGCGCGTCCCCTGTCTCGGCCAAGCCAACCTTGAAACCGTTGTCGCGTAGGGTCCGTGCAAAGGCCGCCAGACGACGACGGGCACCGAACCACCCATTCCGCTCGTCCCCGCGAAGGCGGGCACCCAGCGCAGGATTCCCGCTTTCGCGGGAATGAACGGATTGTTGGTCCTCGGCGCTCATTCAGGCAACTTTGCCGAGCAGCCGCTCCGTCACTTCGCGCGTGAGGCGGCTGCGATCTTCGCGCGTCTTGAGCAAACAAAGCATGGTTTCGTGCACGACTTCCGGCTCCTGCCGTAGATCATGGAGGTCAAGACCAGCGAGCGTCGCCGCCCAATCGAGTGTTTCGGCAACGCCGGGAACTTTGCGCAGATCTTCCTTGCGCACGCTGGCGACCATTCGCGCAATCTGCAGTGCAAGGGCGGTGTCAATACCTGGCGTGCGGGTGATTATGATCTTGGCTTCGCGATCGACGTCGGGGAAATCGACGTAATGATAGAGGCAACGCCGACGCAACGCGTCGGACAATTCACGCGTCCCGTTCGACGTCAGGACCACGCGCGGGATCGAGGTTGCCTTGATGGTGCCGAGCTCCGGGATGCTGACCTGGAAATCGGACAACAATTCGAGCAGGAAGGCTTCGAACTCTTCGTCGGCGCGATCCACTTCATCGACAAGAAGCACCGGAGGTTTTTCGCGACGGATCGCCGCGAGCAGAGGGCGCTCCAACAAATAACGTTCGGAAAATATGTGCTCTTCGATAGCATCGGCATTTGCGCCCGCTCCCTCACGCGTTTTGATGGCGAGGAGTTGGCGCTGATAGTTCCACTCGTAGAGCGCGGCGTTCTGATCGAGACCCTCGTAACATTGCAGGCGTATCAGCTCGGCCCCGTGCACCGCAGCGAGCGCTTTCGCCACTTCGGTCTTGCCGACGCCCGCCTCGCCCTCGAGCAGAAGCGGACGTTTCAGAAAATCCATCAGCCACAGAGCGGTCGCGAGATCGCGGTCGGCGATATAGCCAACGGCAGCCAGCCGGTCTGAGATATCGTCACGGTTCAGGCTCATACGTATCCATTATATGGCAATACGGCGCCGGAATCGCACCGGCGCCGCCAAGGCCCGATTGGCCGGCATCCTCACGGATGCAGGCCAAGTTTGTCTGCCGCCATCCAGGTACGCCAATTATCGTGCGGCATCGGGATGTTGGTCGAACCCAGGAAACCGAACGCATCGTTCACCGCGTTGGAAAAGCACGGCACGCCGCCGACATTCGGACTCTCGCCCACACCTTTGGCGCCGATCGGATGGTGTGGTGAAGGTGTCGTGGTCCAGTCCGTTTCCCATTTCGGGGTTTCGACTGCGGTCGGCAGGAAGTAGTCCATCAACGATGCAGTCGTCACGTTGCCATCATCGTCGTAATGGATCTCCTGACCCATGGCGATCCCGAAGGCCTCGGTCAGACCGCCGTGGATCTGGCCCTCAATGATCATCGGATTGATGCGTGTGCCGCAATCGTCGAGCGCATAGAAGCGCCGCACCTTGGTCGAGCCGGTATCGACGTCCACGTCGACCACGCAGATGTAGGCGCCGAACGGGAAGGTGAAATTGGGCGGGTCGTAATAATCCACCGCCTCCAGGCCGGGCTCCATTCCCGGCGGCACCTCGTGATAAGCCGCCCAGGCGAGCTCAGTCATGGTTTTGAAACGTTCCGGATTTCCCTTCACCCGGAAGCGGTCGACGTCCCATTCAAGATCGTCGTCGTGCACTTCGAGCATGTAGGCGGCAATCATTTGCGCCTTGGCTTTGATCTTGCGACAGGCCATGGCGGTTGCCGCGCCGGAGACCGGCGTTGAGCGTGAGCCGTAGGTGCCGAGACCGTAAGGCGCAGTGTCGGTGTTGCCCTCTTCGACCATGATGTTGTCGGCAGCAATTCCCAGTTCAGTCGCAATGATCTGGGCGTAGGTCGTCTCGTGGCCCTGTCCTTGCGACTTGGTGCCAAGCCGGCAGATGCCGCTGCCGGTCGGATGGATGCGAATTTCGGCGGAATCGAACATGGCGATGCCGAGAATGTCGCAGTTGCGCGACGGACCAGCCCCGACGATCTCGGTGAAGAAGGCGACACCGATGCCCATCAATTCACGCGTCTCGCCGCGCTTGAACGCTTCCTGCTGCTTCTTTTGTTCCGCCCGCAGCTTCTTGTAGCCGACTGTCTCCACCGCCTTGTTAAGCGCGGTCTGATAGTCGCCAGAATCGTAAACCCAGCCGAATGCCGAGGTGTACGGAAACTGCTCGCGCCGGATCAGGTTTTTCATCCGGAACTCGACCGGGTCCATGCCGAGCTTCTGCGCCATGATGTCCATGGCGCGCTCGATGGCGTAAGCCGCCTCGGTGACTCGGAATGAGCAGCGGTAGGCGACGCCGCCCGGTGCCTTGTTGGTGTAGACGCCGTCCACCGACACATGCGCGGCCGGAATGTCATAGGAGCCGCTGATGATGCTGAACAGGCCGGCCGGCCATTTGGTGGCGTTGGCGCAGGCGTCGAAAGCGCCGTGATCGGCGATGGTATTGCAGCGCAACCCGGTCACCTTGCCATCCTTGGTGGCGGCAATTTCTGTCTCCATGTAGAAATCGCGCGCGAACGCGGTGGTCGACAGATTTTCGATGCGGTCCTCGACCCATTTCACCGGGCGACCGGTCACGATCGACGCCACGATCGCGCAGATATAGCCCGGATAGGCGCCGACCTTGTTGCCGAAGCCGCCGCCAATGTCGGGGGCGATGACGTGGATCTTGTGCTCGGGAATTTTCGAGATCAGCGATCCCACCGTACGGATCACGTGCGGCGCCTGGAATGTGCCCCATAGGGTGAGTTCGCCCTTGATCTTGTCGAACGAGGCGACGCACTGACAGGTTTCCAGCGGGCACGGATGCACACGCGGGTAAACGATCATCTCCTTGATGGTCACGTCAGCTTTGGCGAAAGCCGCATCGGCTGCGGCTTTGTTGCCGGCCTGCCAGTTGAAGACATGGTTGTAGTGTTTGCGCGGACCGTGCGCGCCTTCTTTCTTGTCCTTGATGTCCTCCCGGATCACCGGCGCGTCAGGCGACATAGCTTTGAGCGGATCGACATTGCAGGGCAATCCCTCGTATTCAACCTCGACCAGTTCGGCGGCATCGGCGG
The DNA here is from genome assembly GCA_041500065.1 of Pseudolabrys sp. Classification (GTDB taxonomy): domain Bacteria; phylum Pseudomonadota; class Alphaproteobacteria; order Rhizobiales; family Xanthobacteraceae; genus Pseudolabrys. The sequence goes on along the minus strand of JBGQLL010000008.1, from coordinate 23,791 downwards.
CGGTGTAGCGGTCCTCGGCAATGACAAAGGCTACTTCCTGGTTCTGGAACAGCACCTTGCCATCGGCCAGCACCATTTGTACGTCGCCCGCTAGGGTCGGCATCCAGGCGAGGTTCACCGTCTTGAGCGTCTCCGCTGTGATGACGGCAACGACCCCAGGGACGGCAGCCGCCTTGGTCGTGTCGATCTTCTTGACGCGTGCGTGCGCGTGTGGCGAGCGCGTAAAATCTCCATAGAGCATGCCGGGCAGCTTGAGGTCGTCGACGTAGTTGCCCTTGCCCTGGACGAAGCGGATGTCTTCAACGCGCTTGCGCTTGCAGCCCATGCCCTCAAGCTTTTCGGCGCGTTCGGCGGAGGTGGGGGTCTGGTCGTTCATTCTGCGGCCTCCTGTAACGGGACTCCACCGAGCTTGGCGGCGGCATATTGAATGGCTTTGACGATGTTTTGGTAACCGGTGCAGCGGCACAGATTGCCGGAAATGCCGAAACGGATTTCTTCTTCGGTGGGGTTGCTGTTTTCCTGCAGCAGCCGGTAAGCGCGAAGGATCATGCCGGGCGTGCAAAACCCGCATTGCAGGCCGTGCATCTCGCGGAATCCTTCCTGCAGCGCATGCAGCGTGCCGTCAGCATTGGCCATGCCTTCGATGGTACGGATATCCGCGCCGTTCGCCTGCACCGCGAACATGGTGCAGGATTTCACCGACTTGCCGTCGAGATCGATGGTACAGGCGCCGCAATGGCTCGTGTCACAGCCGATATGCGGCCCGGTCAGATTGAGCTGCTCGCGCAGGAAGTGGATGAGCAGCGTTCGCGGCTCGACCAGTTCCTCCACCTTTTTGCCATTCACGGTTATGGAAATCTGGGACTTAGCCATCGTTGTCTCCCGGAAAAATCAGGTGCCGGCGCGCGATTTGGCGCTGGCAAGGGCGCGGGTCAGCATCACACCCGCCATTTTGGTGCGGTACGCCGCCGGCCCACGGCCGTCAGTGGCGGGCGAGGTGATCGCTTCGGCGGCGGCCACCGCCTTCTTCACGGTGGCGGCATCAAGCGTCGAGCCGGTCAGTATCTTGCCGGCCTCGTCGGCCCACAGCGGTGTCTCCGCCACGTTGGTCAAGCCGATCGAGCAGCTCGTCACCTTGCCGCCTTGCATTGTCAGCACCACCGCGGCCGCGGCGGTCGCGTAGTCACCGATCTTGCGCTTGAGCTTTTCATAGGCGTAGCCGTGCCCGGCGGCCGGCACTGGAATACGAACGGCGGTCACGATCTCGCCTGGTTCCAGCGACGTGAAATAGGCGCCTTGATAAAATTCCCGCGCTGCTATGCGACGCTCGCCGGACTTGCCGACAGCATGATAGACCGCATTGAGGCACATCATCACTGCCGGCATGTCATTGCCGGGATCACCATTGGCAACATTGCCGCCGACCGTGCCGACATAACGCACCTGAGGATCGGCAATCACAAGCGACGTTTCGCGCAGGATCGGAATTGTTTTTGCCAGCAGCTCCGAGTTGACTAGTTCATGCTGGGTCGTCATCGCTCCAACGATGATATCGCGACCATCCTCGCGGACGCCCTTAAGATCGGCAACGCCGGCAAGATCGATGAGATGTGTGGGGCTCGCGAGCCTTAGTTTCATCATCGGAATTAGACTATGCCCGCCGGCAATGGCACGCGCGTCGTCGCCCAGACTGCCGAGCAGGCCAACCGCTTCCTTGACCGATGTAGGACGGTGATAGGCAAATGGCCCAGGTATCATGGGTATACCTCCCGGATGCCCATACCGGTCGGCTTACGGCCAACTTGCGGTCCCTGAGGCGGGCATCCTGTCCGTGTGACAGCTTAGATCGTGACGAGTGTGCGCTGCACCAGCAATGGTCGTTTTACGATCCGTGCGAGACATGCACCAACGGGAGGTGAACTGGCACGAATGACGACCAGGGCGCACGAATTGCGTCAACGCTATTGACGCGATCGGTTCTTGCAAAACCACATGTCGGTCACTTGTTGCAACGCAACTTCTTCATGGCGATCGACGCTCAGTCAACCTTCGCGCCGATCCGGGATTTCAGCCATGTGATGCGGCTACGGCTGACCGGAACCGAGTAGTGATCTGTAGCGGCCATCTCGACCACTTCGCTGTCGCCGCTTCGCCGATAGCCGATCACGCGCTCGATATTGACGATGTGGCTGCGGTGGACTCGAACGAACCGGCTCTTGTCGAGTCGCGATTCAATCTCGCCGATAGCCAACGGGCAAAACAGCCTGAGAGTACCGTTGAAGATGTAAGTATAATGAGCGTTGGCGTGAACGGCGACGACGTCTTCGACAGCTATGAAATGTGTAGCGCCATCGCGCTCAACCGGCAGATGACGGGCAATGCGTGGCGGCGGCCCGCCCGCACCGCCGAGAGGCGCAAAGGTCCCCCGACCGAATTGACCTCCGCTGCCGTCGCTGCTGCTGGCAAAGCCCGAGATGGCAGCCCCGCCAGCGTGTTGCAGTATTTCCGCACGTGTCGACGAGCCGGAGTCGCCTGCTGTAACCGGCGAGCTTTCGCGCGTCCGGTCTGGTACCAAAACCAACAAGAATATGCCGGATACACAGAAAGCAACCACAGCGACAACGATCGCCAAGAGGTCAGTCGAAAGCGCCGGCGCTCCCGATGATGATGTAGGCAACGGGAAAAGCGTCATGCCTGCCATAGCTGTGTAGTGCATGCCCGAAACGGCAATGCCGAACGCGACCGCCGACAAGATTATTGGCGGCCGGCCCGCCCGGCCAGTCGCCAGCCAAAGCGCCAGTCCTGATGCCGCAATGGCGATGACCAGACTCCCCGCAACATAGGCAGGTGCATGCTCCATGTGCACGCTCGCATGGAGTGCGGCCATGCCGATATAATGCATGGAAAAAATGCCGGCTCCCATCAGGCACGCGGACAATGCCAGGCGAGCCAAGGAAAGCGGGCCACTGCTGATCGCGAATACGGCACCGCCGACCACGAGCACGCAAACTAGGAACGATAGCAGCGTCGGAAATACCAAGTAGTCGACGGGAAACGATATGCGGGCGGCGAGCATGCCGACGAAGTGCATTGTCCAGATGGCGACCGCCAAAGAAAAGGCCGCTCCGGCGAGCAGCATTCGCCTTCGCATGCCAATGGCGGCGCCAAGCTGCACCGCTAGGGTGAAACCCACATAGGCGCCCTGAATTGCCATCACGATGGAAAGCAAAGCGAGCCAAGGCTCGTATGCGACCTGCATATCGCATCCCTTGCCGGATCGGGATGTCAGATCTTAGTTGCGCTTAGTGGCAAGTATAAATTGGAACAATCCTAATTCAAATAGGTCCCACTAATTGGAATGTTCGCCAGCATGCTGACAAGGGGCCGGTGACAAGTGCGGGCACAACTCGTTTTACGAGAATCTTGTCCGCTTTGGGTCAAAAGCGGACGTCCCGTGATGTTCGGCGCATGTCCGCTTTACCCCCGAAAGCGGGCATTCTTAGCTGCGGGCAGTATTTCGTCTGAACTATTTGGGTTTGGAAATTACTTCCGATAAGGCTCTTTATCGGAACCAAAGCGGACATTCACCGGCAGACTGCCGGTCACGTTTCCGACGACCAACGGTGCGCCGCGGCCCATGCAATGCGTGTGGCCGATTCACAGCCTTCGGCTTCGAGGCCATCCGGTCGCTTGCCGCAACGTTGTCGCACGTCGCAAGCCATGACATGCTTTCCCCGCGAAACGGCGCGTTCAAGACGTCCGACACAATGATCAAGGGAGGCGGCGATGGAATACGATGGCATCATCGTAGGCGGCGGACACAATGGGCTGATCTGCGCGTCATATCTGGCCAAGGCCGGTCTGAAGATCGCGGTCATCGAGCGCAACGATGCGATGGGCGGCGGCTGCACTACCAGCGAATTCGTCGCGCCGGGCTTCAAGCACAATTCGCACTCCTCCTATCATTTCATCGGCGAGGGGCCGGTCCTGTCCGATCTCGAGCTGCACAAGTACGGCCTTGCCTACATCTATCCCGAGGTGCAGCACGCCCAGGTGTTCCGAGACGGCAAGGCGCTGACCATCCACCGCAGTGTCGAGAACACTGCCAAATCCATCGCGCGTTTCTCGCAAAACGACGCCAAACGTTACAAAGAGCTCTGCCAGCGGTTCGTCACCGAAATGGGTCCGGTGATGACGGAGTTCATGTACTCGGTGCCGCTGCCTCCGGCTGAACTCGGCAAAAGGCTCAGCGGCCCGCAGTGGGATGATCTCCTCTCCTATATGCCACTGACCTTGCATCAGGCGGTCGAGCGCAATTTCGAGAGCGAATACGTGCGGATGTTCTTCAACTGCATCCTGCACGCGATCGCGATCGAGAATGTGCCCGGTGTCGGTGCGTTCTTTCCGCGGCTGCTCAGCCGCCTGACCAAGCTCGGCCTGCCGGTCGGCGGAGCCGGCTCGGTTGCGCTCGCGCTCGAGCGGCTGCTTGAGGATAACGGCGCGACGCTCATCCGCAACGCGCATGTCAGCGCCATCATCTCGGATTCAAAAGGCGTGACGGGCGTCCGCCTGCAGAACGGCGACACGTATTCGGCCACGTTCGTCGCGAGCGCCATCGACGCTCCGCAGACCATCAGGATGGCCGGCGAGCAGAACTTCCCGGCGAACGTGGTCGAGGGCATCAAGGGATTCAAGTGGTGCTCGCACAGCCTCGTGACCTTGCACCTCGCCCTGAACGAGGCGCCGCGCTACGAAAAGGCGGAAGCCTGGGACCCGGATGTCGCGCGCGCCTGGAATATGATCTTCGGCGCCGACACCACCGAGGAGATCGATCGCATCTTCAGCGAGATCCATGAGCAGAAGCTGCCGACCTATTTCGCCGGCAACGGCACCTGCTCGTCGAAATTCGATCCCTCGATTGTCCCCGCCGGCAAGCACGTCGCGTTCTGGTGGCCGTGGGCGCCGTACGATCTCGACGGCGATCCGCAGAACTGGGAAAAGTGCAAGGGCGAGATCGCCGATCGGATGCTATCGCAATGGCGCGAGTTCGCGCCCAACCTCACCGAGAACAACGTGGTCGCCAAGGCGGTGTTCTCGCCGCTCGACATCGAACGGCACTGCATCAATATGGTCAGGGGCAGCCACCATGTCGGCGCGTACATGCCGTCGCAGCTCGGCGGCAACCGGCCGACGCCAGACCTCGGCCGCTACACCACGCCGATGAAGGGCCTCTACCTCTGCGGCGCCAGCAGCCACACCGGCGGCGCCGTCACCGGCAGCCCGGGCTACAACGCCGCGAACGTTATCGCGAAAGAGCTCGCTGTTGCGAAATGGTGGCAGCCGGTACCCAGTCCGTCCTGGCCGCGTGTGGCGATGGCGACTGCTGCGGAATAGGGAACGCGAACTACGTCAAAATCCTCTCCGGGGGCTACCCGTGCATGTCCGCTTTACCCCCAAAAGCGGACATTGACGGCTAGTCGTTTGATGTCCGCTTTGTGCCACTAGCGGACATTGGCCCGATGCGAGCGCCGACCGGCTACGACTGGTCAGCGCGGGTTATTCTCGGGGGCTGCCACGTCTGATCGACGATGTCTTCTGCCGGGAGATAGGTACGCATAATGAGGAAAAACTGTCCTTCGGGGGCGGGCAACCAGTTCGCTTCTTTGTCCGTTCCGGGGGAGTTCTTCTGGACGTAAATTGTAAGACCGCCGTCTTTGTCCAGTTTCATTCCACTGCGGTCGCCGCGCGAATAACGGTTGATCGGATTGGCGACAAGGTTGTACTGCAAATTGTACATTGTCACCGACCAAAACGCCTTGACCTTGGGTTGGCCACCTTTCTCGAAATGGATGACGTAGCGATTGTCCCCGGACAAAGGTTTACCTTCGCCGTCCAAGGACACGTTTAGGTAAGTTGCCTCGATGGGATCGTTGGCGACAAAGCCCGCAAGCATCTGCATGCCGCGAAATAACCAGTCTCGGCTCGGCGTCGGCCGTCCGGTAGCCGGTGGAGGATAATTCCAGCCATTGACCTGCTTTTGCAGGTAGGCCGCGGCAAAGGCTTGGGCAATGATCTTTTTCCCGTCCACGGCGGCACGAGCCAGACCACGCTTCGTAGCGGGGTCCTGAGCGTCAACATCAAGTCCCGGCCCGACACCAATGCGGGCGAACGACTGGACCAAATCGGCGTCGTTCACTGCGGGTGGGACCTCGATCATCGCCCGGTTGATCGTTTTCCACTCGGCAAGTGGTTCGGTCTTTGGGTCCAAAGGTTTCCATATTTCGGCACCTTTGGGCTGGCTCGTTTCCGATTTTCCCCACTCCGAGAGGCGGGTGAGTTTGTATTGATCCTGAATGGCGAACACGTTCTTGAGGTCGGCCTCATCTTTCACAAAGGTGCGTCCCAGAATAGTGACCCACGGTGTGGCCGAAGGTGGTAGTTGCTTGATCCCAGCTGGTAGAGTTCCTTTCCAACCCGGGCCGACAATCGCATAGTCTCCCGCTTTGGTGCCCGTTGCACGAGTGCCCACATAGGCAAAGTTGTCGCCCATGAAATCCACGATCTCCATTGTGTAGTAGCGATCACTAATTTCCGGCACTGTCAGGATGACCGGCTCGTCTTTGACGTAAAGCCACGCGCGGGAATAGAGCGTGTCGTTGTTGGGTGCGCCGCCGTTTAGATGGCTCGCATCTTCCAATTTCCGAATGTGATGAAACCGGTTCACCTGCCGATCAATAGCTTCAGTTCGCGTCCACCGTGCGTCGGGCATGTACGCCCAAGGGAAGCTGTAGAGGTAGGCCTGAACACCTAGCGTGTACGCATTTTGCTCTCGCCAGTCCGCGGGCTGCTGAGCGAACGCGATGGTCGGCGCGACAAGCCAAACCAGACTGATCACGGCAAGCTTATAGTTCTTCCAGCGCATGAAAATTACTCCAACTCTCGGCAGGATGAATTACGGTACGCCAGATTTTTCGGTCCTGCTTGCGCTAGATCAAAATTTAGAAAGTTATTGTGTCGCTATTCGCGTACCTCCCTGCCTTCACATGTCCGCTTTGGGTCAAAAGCGGACATTGCGACAGGCCCACATCATGTCCGCTTTACACCCAATAGCGGACATTCGTCTGATGAGGCCGCGCGGTTCTGCCGTCGCGGCCGATATTCTTTCGGCTAAACTTTCTCGACGGCACACCATTATTTTTTGCAGGCAGCAATGCTCTATGAAAGGAACAAACAATGGATCCGCAACTCCTAGCGGTGGCGGCCCTTTACGCAGGCGCAACGCAGAATGCTTTTGCCGTTCTTGCAAAATGCCTCGTGGACAATGGCGCGCTAAAGCCAGGCCAGTTCTCATCCGCAATTAAATCGACGTTCAACGAGGCTGACCGGCGAGGGCTCGACTATCAATACTCCCAGCGTCTCGCGCAGATGCTTGATGAGGTTGAGACTCGCGATAAGAAATAAACGCATCTAGATTGGCGGGCGTTCGCGCGCCTCACGCCTATCCATGCAGCAATCCAATGCTGGATATGAAGAAACCGATGAATAGGGCCGAGCTGACAATCAGGATAGCAATAGCGTTCAATGTCCACCTGACAAACGCAAAACTGTGCTCGCGGGCAACGGAAGGATAACGGCGCGCGCGGTAGGGTTGATGAAATGTCATGGCGATCAACTCCGGTGAACAATCATCACTGAAGGAGCCTAAAATGCCCAAAGGCAATTGCTCTACTGTACGTAGATAAGAATCGGATAATCAGAAGAGATCGAGAACCGTATACCCATGTATATGAGACCCTGTCGCAAGACTGAATTATAACCAAAGTCGCCCGGGGTTTGGATTTCGCGTGTTTGCAGCGGATCGGCGTGAGTACGGTTATGTCCGAGCGTGCGTCAATTCCGGCCAGTCAGAGATACCGTGCGCGCGCCGAAGAGTGCCGGATTCAGGCCGAGTCATTTCGCGACCCGAAAGCGCGCACTCAAATGCTTCAACTCGCCGCCGACTACGATCGCAAGGCCGTGCAGGCTGAAGCGTTCGAGATTGCTGATGGTGACTCATTGCCGAGGCATGCTTAGCGGCGCCGGACCCGCAAGCGATACATTCTCCCGAGCGCGTTTTTGGAAATGATCCAACACGAATACTCGGATCGCAGACGAGAGATTCTGTTCGTTGAGGTGGCTACGGTCGATTTTCCGCACCAGCTCCGAGACTGATATGTGTTCGCGAACCGCAATCTCCCGCAATCCGTCCCAGAATTGATCTTCCAGAGAAACACTCGACTTGCTTCCATTGCGCATGATCGAGCGCTTGAGGATTACCGTGCGGGCATCAATGATTTTCGACATTCATGAACTCTCATTTCGTTTCAAAAATTCGGAAAAAGCAAGTCGGCGCGCCTTCCCCAACTGCATCGTCCAATGGGTTTGCAGATGCCGCAATCATTCCAAGCGATCAATAACCTATACGTTTGTATAATTCGGCACCCACCCACGTACGCCGTCGACGCGACCCCCTGCGCGTCTTGCCAGAATGAATAGCGATCGGCAAAAAACCGCAAAGCTTTGTCCGAAAATGACAAGACGAAGCGGGCGAAAACTTTTTATGGTTCGTGTGGCAGCGAACGATCGAACGCGCCATTCACAGACGTAGAATCGATACAGGCACAATCGATGCAAGAATTTTTGGCCGGGGTTGCCGTCGGAATGACCCCGTCAACGCTCGTACTCGCCTGGTTGGTCTGGCAAGAACGCTCAGACTACACCAGGCGCCACCGACCGCCCCAATAGATCGATAGGCGGACATTGCTCGGCGCTTGCGCCAGCTACTCATACGGATTTCCGTGCGCATAGGGAGACATCGTCGCCGGCGCGCCACCATGTCTACTTTGGGCTTGATTTGGCGGCTCTGACAACAAGCTGCCGACCTATACCAAATTATACGAGCGTATAATGTGCCGCGGTGTCGCCGGCCGTCTAGCTTGAACTCACCCCAAAGGATGAGCGTCCCCTTCTCATCCGATGCGCCCGGTCAGTTCCCCGCTGCCGGGCGCATTCATTTTCGTGCATCCACGGGCCCGACCGTGCCGCATGAGCCCGCCATCAAGGCCGATTGTCGATTCAGGCGCTGCGAGCAGCGAGAGCTTCATTCAAGCAGGCAATCAATCTTTGATCGTTGAACGGCTTGGCCAAAAATCCGACCGCACCTGCGGCCAACGCCTGTGCCCGCGCTGCCATCTCTGGAAAGGCTGTAATAAAAATGATGGGCAGGCGGTGCCCTTGCGCAATCAGTCGATCTTGCAATTCTATTCCTGTCATGCCCGGCATCTGCACGTCAGTAATCAGGCAGTCCGTGTCACGGATACTGTCCGACCCCAGGAACGCTTCAGCGGAGTCAAATGTGGCCGTTCCATAGCCGAGCGATCGTACAAAACTTGTTGTGGCTCGGCGGAACGAGTCGTCGTCGTCAACAATTGCGATCACGGGCACCTTCGACAAGTTGGGCTTCCTCGATGACCGGACACATAGGGCTTTGTGCCGGGGGATGCACGATGTCGAAGGTGACCATTAACTAGCGTAATGGATTGATGAATTACACCAAGGTATAGCTTGCCTAAGATTTTGTTCGGCGAACCCCCAAAATATCTGCCATTTTCACCAGATCGGCCAAAGATTTCGCGCCCATTTTTCTCGTTACCTTGCCGCGATGCACCTTGACGGTGATCTCGGTTACCCCGATTTCGGCGGCCACCTGCTTGTTCAACAGACCACCGGTTACCCAAGCCATTACCTCCTGCTCGCGAGGCGTGAGCGTCCCGAATTTTGCTCTCAGCTCGGACAACGCCTTTTCGTTTGCGTGGCCGGCTCGGGCGCGTTCGAGCGCGACCTGAATGGCGTCTAACAGGTCCTGATCGCGAAACGGCTTGGTCAGGAATTCAACGGCTCCGGCCTTCATGGCTTTCACGGACATCGGGATATCGCCATGACCGGTGATGAAAATGATGGGAATCTGGATTTTGGCCTTCGTCAGTTCTGCCTGAAAATCCAGCCCACTGACCCCCGGCAGCCTGACATCAAGGATCAAGCAGCAAATAGCGTCAGGTCGCTTTGCGGCAAAGAACTCCTGTGCCGAAGCGAACGCTTCGACCCGCAATCCTATCGACCGGATTAAACTGCCGAGTGCCTCCCGCACGGACGCATCGTCATCAACGACGAAAACGACCGGCAGCGGTGCGGATCGTTCGCTTTTCATTCAACGTCCGTTTCCTCGAAACTTTATATCACTGAATACCAGGCAGGAAGATGTGGAATACAGAACCGTGGGGTACGCCTGGTGATACCGACATGTTTCCACCATGAGCTTCGACGATTGACCGGCATATTGCCAAGCCCATCCCCATGCCGTTGGTCTTGGTGGTGAAAAAGGCCTCAAAGACACGGTCAATATTTTCCGGGTCAATTCCGGTCCCGGAATCCTGGACCGATACTGCCACTCCGTTCGAGTCGAAGGACCTGGATCGCACACGTAGCACTCGCGCCCGATCGTCAATGGTGCGCATAGCATCGGCAGCGTTCGTAATGATGTTCAAGACGACCTGCTGAAGCTGGCCTTTGTGGGCAGAAATCATCGGAATCCGCTCGCCCAGTTCAAGTTCAACGACGACTCGTGCCGCCTCAAGCTCGTTGTTCGCTATCGCGATCGTTTCCCGAATAAGTTCGTTCGTATCGAGTGGGGTTCCTGCGTGATCGCCCTTAGCGAACATCGCGCGAACGGATTGAATCACTTCGCTGGCCCTATGACCGTCTGCAACGATGTGCGTGAGGGTATCGCGCACCTCATCGAGATCCGGCGCCGGCCGGTTCAGCCAGCGGAGGCCAGCATTGGCGTTCGTGACGATGGCCCCGAGCGGCTGCCGGATCTCATGCGCAATCGCAGCCGACATTGCCGCCACTGTCGTGCGGCGGGCAGCCTGCGAAAGTTCGTGCCGGACGTCCCTCAATTTATTCTCGGCATTCTTGAGTTCTGTGACGTCACGCGCCATGGCGTAAATTCGCCCCTGATCTTGAACGGCTTTCCATGACAACCAACGATATGAGCCATCCTTGTGATGGAAGCGGACCTCAAAACGTTGCGTCACATGGCCTGCGACGAGCTGGCTGATCTCGGCGCGCGTCTTTTCGCGATCATCAGGATGCAACAGCCATTGGGACGTTTTGCCGAGCAGCTCCGCTTCCGACCAGCCGAGCGACACGGTCCAGGCCGGATTCACGGTGAGATATTTGCCGTCCAGATCAGTCACCACCAGCAAGTCCTGCGAGACGTTCCAGATTTGGACACGTTCTCGCGTCTGCGCCTCGACACGATGTTCCAAGGTCGCGTTCAGCTCGCGCAGCGCTTTTTCTGCTTCAAGCTGCTCCGTAATATCAGTGTTGGTGCCGAACCAGCGGACGACCTCGTCCGCTTCGTTGCGGATTGGCAGCGCGCGCGCGATGAACCAGCGGTAATTGCCGTCTCGGCCACGCAGCGGGAATGTGTCTTCCCAAGGCGTATCGCCTTTGAAACTTTTCCGGATACCCTGGGCGACGCGTTCGAGATGATCGGGGTGGTGCAGTTTCTGCCAGCCAAAGCCCTGCATTTCTTCGAGCGTGGTTCCGGCATAGTCATGCCAGCGTTTGTTGAACCAATTTCTTCTGCCGTCCGTATCGGCCGTCCAGGCAAACTGATCGATGTTGTCGGCAAGGTCGCGGAATCGCTTCTCGCCTTCGCGCAGCGCATTCTCACTGGCCGCGAGCACTGCTTCCGCACGCTTGCGTTCGGTTATGTCTTCCGCAACGACGTTAATACCGATAATGCGTCCTTCGGAATTCTTCAAAGGATGCCAGTTTGTAATCCAGATGTGGTCCGCGTTGAGTTTGTCGGCTCGCTGCCCACGAACTTCCACGCCGGTGATGGGCTCCCCGGTTCGCGCGATGGCTTGAACCAGTTTTTCGACCTGGTCGGCTACCCGCGGAACGGTTTCACGAACCGACCGCCCGATATGATCGGCAACTGAAATGCCGCAAATCTCCGTCAGGCGCTTGTTGATCTGAAGGTAACGGCAATCGAGAGTCAGGAATGCAAGCCCGACGGGCGCGGTATCGTAAATGAGCTGAAGTTCGGGTAACCGCTCGTACAGCTGCCTGCTCTGCCGCTGCAGTTTCGAAACTTCGGCCGCCTTGCCGGAAGGCGGGCGGCCCGGGCCTATACGTTTTACCTTTGCCGGCTTTTGCATCACCAATGACTCGGCAAACGACGCGAATTAGCGAACGTACCTGACAATTGCGGCCTTTGGAATAAACACGCAGATCACCGATGGTTGATAGCCTTTCGGCATGGTTTGACCTGGCCGCTCGATACCTTCGTATAGGTCATCCTCTCTTTTCGATACTCGCTGTTAACCAGCGTACAGTGGCGCTATTAGGCGTCACCGCCATACGCTTCCTGCAATCAAAAAAGCCTAGTTCGTTGCAGGGAGCTCAAGATGATCAAGACGTTCGTGATTGGTGGCCTCGCAGCCGCGGCTTTCATCGGCGGCGTTGCGGTCTTTGTTGCGCCAAGCACGGAAGTGAAGGCGAGCACCCCTTCGGCGAAAAGCGACAGGCTCGATATTCAGCGTTCCGGGAACGAATGCGCCCGGCATGCGTGGCCTTATTACCCAAGCGATTGCATTCGCGACTATCGCCGGTCCGCCGGCAAAGCGTCCGAAGTGCGTTTTGTCTTCGCTGGCCAGTTGCCAGATGCAGCGACCCACACTCCGAAGTAAGTCGTAGTTGCCGAGCCATTCGGGAGGTTCTGTCATGTCCACTAGCAAAATCCACGGAATGAGCCTCACGTTCGCTGCGACCGTGGCGATGGCCGCATTGTTCGGCACCGGCGCGGCGGTCGCCGAACCGCTCGGTTACGCGGCAACATTCAACCCCGGCGCTTTCATATTCCAGCAGGCCTTGCAGGAGCCGAAGGACGCCGATGAAATCCAGACGCCCGCCGACATTCCGGCGCGACTGCACCGTCATGTGGTCGATTATCCGACGCGCGAAACGGCTGGCACAATCGTCATCGATACGCCGAACACCTATCTCTACTATGTGCTCGGTTCCGGCAAAGCCATCCGCTACGGAATCGGAGTAGGCCGCGAAGGCTTTACGTGGTCGGGCGTGAAGGCAGTCGAGCGCAAAGCGGAATGGCCCGACTGGATTCCACCGGAGGAAATGCTCCAGCGCCAGCCGTACTTGCCACGCTTCATGGCGGGCGGTCCTGGAAATCCACTTGGCGCTCGCGCCATGTATCTCGGCGGCACAGTCTACCGAATCCACGGAACGAATGCTCCGTCCACGATCGGCAAGCAGGTGTCGAGCGGCTGTATCCGCATGCTGAATGAAGATGTCATCGATCTGTACAAGCGAGTGAATGTGGGAACGAAGGTTGTCGTCCTGCCGATGCACCCGGCTCGCCCGCAGGGTGTAGCGAGCCAAGCAACGAGAAGCACAGTCGCCAACGTCGGTCGGGCGCGCGGGATCTACTGATAAGTTCCCTAACGGAGGACATGCCATGGACAGCTCACTCTGGTCTGCAGGGCAATTCACGCACCTCAAGATCGTGGTTGTCTCTCTTATTGCCTCGATTGCCGTGGTCGTCATCGGAATCAATGCTCGCCTTGATAGCGGAGACACCACCGCGCGCATCGAAACCGCTGACGCCGTGATCAAGGCTGGCAAGCCCAGGGCTTACACAGACATCGGTCAAGCAAACATTCGTTGACCGGGAAGATGCCATAGAGGGCAGGACCATGGACGAGCGCATGACTACGGAAGTTTTTGGTTTATCGCTGACGGCCGTATTTTTGGGCCTGCTGATACTGAACGCTATTTCTTATTGAAGCGACCGCAACCCAAACCCTCACGAACGCGCTATGCACACCACGTCCGGTAACAGGCTGAAAAATCTGGCGGCGGCTTCCCTTTTTAGCTGCTTCATTGCCGGCGGCATCAGTGCGTTGACAAGTCCTGTCACAGCCGACAATGCAGCGGTTGCCACCATTTCGGTCAATCGGGCCACCAAAGGCGACCGGCTGCCGCTGCCGCCGATAGCCCAGCCCATCCAGCACAATTCCATTTCTGAAAAACCGATTCCCAGGCACACACCGCCCGACTGCGAGCCAGCCTTCAGCCCAATCGCTGAACCGGCGCAAGCGCATGTACTCAAATATTGCCTGGCTTGATCCAGGAGCACGTCGCCCCGACTCCTGCCAATCGAGTGCTGTCAGAAATTGTCTCTAAATGAATTTTTTCGCGACAGATTTTTAAAATCTGGACGGCGAAGCGCCTCGGAGACCCCCGATCTGGCACGACTTTTCTGCCAGGTCAGATTGGGCCACAAGCACTAATCCGGGTACCTGTCCCAGGTCTTACAAGATCGTGCTATACGACGTAGTGCAACCGAAGGGGATAAGTTGTTGCAGTACGTATCGGAGCAGGTTGAAGGCAAGCTGCCTGCCACCAGTCACTCGTCGCAGCAGTGGGTCCAGTTGATCGGCCTCTCTGTTCTCGTTGGTGTTGCCTACTTCCTGGCGGCGCGGCTGAGTCTCCTTCTGCTGACCAAACCCGACGGCGTGGCCGTGTTTTGGCCGGCGTCCGGTCTCGCGGCCGGCGTCTTGATCGCAGTTGGGCCGCGCGCGCGTTTGCCGGTGGCGGCTGGCGCGGCGGTCGCGACCATCGTTGCCAATCTATTGGGTGACCGGACTCTCATGGGCGCAATTGTCTTCGCCCTATGCAATGCGGGTGAAGCGCTGCTGGCAGGATGGCTGATCGAGAGATACTTTGGTTCGGGATTCAGTCTCAACAAGCTCAGCCATGTGCTGGGAATTCTGGCGGCCGCGATCGTTGCTGCCGCTGCCTCGGGAATTGGCGGGACCGCAGGGTTCCTGTACTTCCATAACTCGACGGCCCCAATTCTATCGATTTGGCAGCATTGGTTCGCGTCCGACGCGCTCGGGATTCTCACAGTTGCACCGCTGATGATTGAGCTTGCGTCAGCCGCGCGCAAGCCGCCGCCGCGGCGTGAGCTCATCGAAGGCGCCTTAGCGCTCGTGGTGCTTACCGGAATTAGTGGAACTGTAATTTTTTTGCCGCGCGGTCATTGGGGAATTGTCGTGCCAATTGCGGCACTGTTTCCGCTGCTGCTGTGGCTCGCAGCTCGTTGCCGTCCTCTGTTTGCCGCCGCCGCCGCATTCATCATCGCCTTTACATTGGTTTGGATGACGACCTTTGGCATCGGTTATTTCGGCGATTCGAGCCTCTCAGTCGAACAGCACATCTTGGCCGCCCAAGCGACGATTCTCGCCACCTCACTCTGCGCACTCGTTCTTGCGTCGCTCTTCGCGGAGCGGCGTCAACACGAGGCTGCTCTCTTTGAGGGCCAAGCGCGGCTTCAGGAGGCGCTGACAGCAGGAGGAGTGGTAGCTTTCGAGTGGGATGCCCGCACCAACGCCTCGCAGCGCAGCGATAACGCCGCGCAGATTCTCGGATTCAGCCCCAAGCAGACCTTTTCGGCGACTGAATTCCTCGAGCGGGTCCACCCGGATGACCGCCCGCAGTTCAAAGCCCTTGTTGACTCGGTCAGTCCCGTCAAGCCGTCATATAAGATGACATTCCGTTTCGGATGTCCGGATGGACGAGAGATCTGGCTTGAAGAATCTTCAAGGGCGGAATTTGACGCGACTGAACGGTGTGTGCAGCTGAAGGGACTGACAGTTGATATCACAGAGCGCAAACAGTCTGAGGAACGCCAAGGTTTGTTGATTGCGGAGCTCGATCACCGCGTCAAGAATTTGCTTGCGAGAGTCGCCGTCATCAGTTCCTACACGCGCCAGGGCAGCAGTTCGATTGACCAATTTGTTGAAGTGCTCGACAAGCGCATTCAATCCATGGCGAATGCCCACTCGCTTCTCAGCCAGAGCCGTTGGAGCGGTGTCAATCTTGCTAATCTTGTTCGTAATCAGCTTGCACCTTACGCGGCGGATGCAAACACAACGATTGGCGGCCTCGACGTCACGCTCGCCCCGGCGGCCACCCAGGCCGTGGCAATGGCGCTCCACGAGCTCGTGACGAACGCCGTGAAATATGGTGCGCTGTCGAGCCCAAACGGCCATGTCTCGGTAAATTGGGACCGCCAGCACGGTGAGGATGCGGCAGCGCGCGTGAGGATCGAATGGCGTGAGACTGGTGGTCCAACCGTCGTAAAGCCTTCCAGCCTGGGGTACGGCACCAGCCTGATACGTGAGCTGATCCCTCACGAGCTCGGTGGAATGGTCGACCTCACATTTGCACCCAATGGGGTCTGCTGCAAAATCGACGTCCCGATCGAGTAGCGATGAAGATCGGCCAAGCCGATAAGTGAGACATCACTGCGTCCGGGTTACCGAGCGCAATATCGCGATAAGCTTTTCCTCACTGATAGGTTTCTGCAGAATGTTGGCTTTCGCCGGGACCTTCGGGAGGTCCGAGTAGCCCGAGGTCACGATAACGGCAACACCGCGTTCGATGAGTCGATCGATCAGTCCGTACGACCGCTCGCCCTGCCGAAGATTGACGTCGACAATGGCGGCGTCCGGAACGTGCGCGGAAATCAGATTCTCAGCATCAGCGGTGGTCGCAACCGGTCCGTCTACTTCCGCTTCGAAACTCCGAAGCAGACTCTTCAGGGCCATGCCAAGCTGCCAGGAATCCTCAACCAAGAGAATACGCATTCCCCTCAGATTTGATGATCGAGCCCCGGGGACGTCGTCACCGTTCGATGGGGTCATCGGATATCTCAGGATATAGACTGCAACAGTCCAAAGAAGCCGCAATATCGCACTGCGCTTTCGGCATCGCAACCCGTCGGGACAGCGCGCGGCGCTGTTCGCTATCGCACGCCCGCCAAAAGCGGCCACAACGTGCTGCCGAGAGCCAGCACGACAATCGTGAACCAAATCACGAAGGAGATGGTGACCACTGCGGCTATACGAGCCATATGCAACATCAGAAAAGCTTAACGGCCTCAGGCACCGCGTCAGCCTATACGTCGGTATATGTAGGTATAGGTCCGGCACACCTCGCCGCGAAATCCGTTTGATCTTTTCAGATGATAGGGAGATCTTCGTGACGCAACTGGCTCGACCGTCAGCATGTGCTGACGGTCGATGGTGTTGACCGGTCAGAATTTAGGCGGTCAATGTTGCGAGTCTCACTTTCAGCCTGTCGATCGTGGGCTTTATGACTTCGGCCACACCGGGGATCGCCAGCACTTTGTCGAACAGCTGATTGAGCGTCGACATCGCGGGATTGACCAATCCGGCGAGCATCTTCCTTTGCCCGTCCGATAGTTGACCGACCAACCCGCTGACCTTGTCGATCTGAGCCGTGGCGTCCTGCAATCTGGGCAACGCCGCTTGCGCCGAGGCCGCGTCGGTGATGCCGCCGAGCGTCGTACGCAGGCCGCCGATACTGTCGGTGACCTGTTTGCCGATATCGAGCCCGCCGACCGTCAGACTCTGAACGGCGGTGACACCTTGCTGAACCACCTGTTCCGCCGGTCTGCCGAGCAGGTAGATGAGCAGGGCGGCAATCGCTACCGCGGGGATGATCCAGAGGAGCCAGTTGGTCGAATTGGACGCTGCCGCGACGCCGGAGCGCCGTGTATCGTCGATCGTTCGAACCACTGATGAAGCGGCGGCTCGTGTTGTTTCGCTGCCTGCCGCCGCAGTTCTCCTTGCCGCCTCGCCGAGCGTGTCCAGGACACCTGTACCGCCAAGATATTTGCCGAAGCCCGAGGGAAGCGCCTCGGCGATGCTGTCTTTCTGGCTCGTGAGAAGACCTGCGATACTGCCCGCATCGAGAGCGCGGGGGCCCTGCTGTTGGGCGATCGCGCCCATGACGACGGGGGCCAATACACCCAGCACCGAGCTGCCCGCGGCCGATCCCAGTCCGGAATATTTACCGACTGCATTGGCGAGTGCGGTCTGGTCCCGGTCGCCAAGGAGCGACGCGAGCATCTGTGATCCACGCTCGGTGACGGATGTTTGGCCCGCAGTACCGATCATGCTCGCGAATTTGCCAAGCGTACCGGTCTCCTGCTTTGCAGCGTCCGCAAGTTTTTGTGCGCCGCCGGGCTTTGTGGCAACGCCGGCGAACGCAGCCAACAAGGTCGGCACTGCTGATTCGATGGCGGAGGAAGTATCGTTGCGACCAATGCCAAGCGAGCTGGCGATGCGCCCGATCATGTCCGGCGTCAGATATTGCATAACGATTGATACGAGATTTGTGGCCATTGTTTTATCCTCCTGCATTCGTAATTGAATGAGATGCTCGTCCGGCAAGGGCTGAAGCCGAGATGGACCTTGCCCCATGCCATCTGATGCAAGCTGATCGTGAATGCGGAGGTGCAATTACTCCATTGTACATGCGTAAGCGCGCGCTATCGAAAGGGGCGCGGTGTCTATACGAAGGTATCAGGCCGGCGATTGGAGCTACTTGGTCAACGGTTTGCGTAAAGTCGGGTACGGTATCGGACTAATGCCGATCCCCGATTCAGCAAATACACGTGCAGCAAGTGTCCGCCTTGGATCAAACATGTGCGGGTTATTCCGGCTTGCCACCGCCGGTGCAGGGGGCAGGCCAAGGCGAATTGTTTTCGCGGAGTTTCCTCTGCTATCATGATCATTGCAGATGGGTGTCGCTGACGGGCGAATGGACTATATATGACGAACGACAATACCAAAGGTTTCGAACAGGGTGACAAAACCATTTTCTCGTTAGAAGTTTCTGACGAGGCGCTGGAAGCCGCGGCGAACAGCACGCCAACTGGCGCGCTCGCGGCCATGTCATTTCCCAATGCACCTACCGTCAGTATTTTGGTCATCTGCTGCGGCAATGGCTAATCGCGCGACACAGACATTTGCCGAAACGATTTGAAGGTCCGCTTTGTAGCCACAATGGACGAAAGAAAGCTTATTTTAGCTCTTGCTATCATTGTCATAAATGCGCTCGGTGTAGTTCCAAGCAGCGCCGAAGAATCGTACGGCGCTCCGCCAAACAACATCAAAGACTATCTGGATAGGCTTGTAAGCTCATATCCAGACACGGTCGGTGGCTACAATAATGAGTTTCTCATTCTAAAAAATGGGACGAAATTTCGAATCTCGGATGGTCGAACGAACAAGACATTTCAGGAGCTTTTGGAGAGCCCGGATGTCGACGATATGTTTTATGCCCGATATCCGATGGGGACGGCGCCAACACAACCTGCAAAAGACATAGATCCTGGTCGAGTTCGTTTTGAACCGCTTTTCGTTGCCATCTACGGCGATTGCAACAAGAATGAAGTCGTCAAGAACCTGCGCACGATTAGATGGCTTCCAAAGCACAGTGGTGGCAGCGTTACGGTTACTAAGGCGAATGGCGTTGCCGGCGCGCTTGAAGGCGTTTCACGTGAGCTCGATGAGCTGCCGGGTCATTTGATCAAATACCTAATGCTGCCGGCGGGGACTTATGATTGCCGGAAGGTTGCTGGGTCGAGCGTGAAATCGATGCATGCCTATGGGGCTGCAATCGATATCAACACAAAGTATGCAAATTATTGGCGGTGGGCTCGAAGCGATCGCGACCAGCCCCACTGGCAAAACCATATCCCAATTCAAATTGTGCGTATTTTTGAGAAACACGGTTTTATCTGGGGCGGCTACTGGTATCACTACGATACGATGCATTTCGAATATCGCCCCGAACTTCTGGGCGGTAATAAAATGAAGGGCAGTCAAATCGACTGATCGGCGCCTCACATCTACTTTCGGCTCACCGTCCGCGGGTTACAGAGACATCATTCACGGTTCTGCTCTCCGTGCAAATCCAGGTTGGTGCAGATGGCGCGATACGCGGTCGCCGCCACTGAATCCGGATTACCGTCGTCGATGAAGGCCTTGTCCTCCTTGACGAGATAAAGAAATGGTCTTTCTCCGGTTTCTTCACCCGACGCCTTTTTGCCTTTGACGTAGCCACAAATGGTGTCGATAGGCTGCCCCATCGTATCTTTTCTGACGGCCCGCTTCATGCCATCAAACTCGGCAGATGCCGGATTTTCCAATGTCGCCGCGGTTGTGGTCTTTGCTTTTGTCAGGACGGCGTCGGATGTTTCGGCGGACGACGGAACCGCGGGCATCAACGTTGCTGGAGAGCGTGCTCGTTTTTCGACGGGGCCGTTCTGGTTACCTGGCTGAGAAGTTGATGGTTTCGACGTCTTCGCAGCCGTTGTGTACTTTATTTTTGTCGTCGTGCGATCGGGCTTGAGCGGTGCTGGCTTTAGGCAACTGCACCCGATCAAGGTCGCAGACATAGCGCCAATGAGAAGGGTTTTCATGCAGCTGCCAACCTCGGGGCGGAATCCCGCTCACATTTCTCGAAAAGCGATGGTCCAGCGCCGTAGAGCATGATTGTCTCCCCCGAAGATCGGTCAAACAGCGCACGCCCGCGCGGCGAAGTTGCGGGAGATGTGGGGCGACAAAGTGAAAATTAATTGGCACGCCGCGCCTGGAAGTGGTTCCGGAGCACCACTTGGTGTGCGCCGCTCGCGTGCAGTCCGACTGATCGGCCGTGGCGACCGTTTGTGTGTTTTTCGCGCCTAATGTTATGGCCGACGCATTTCGATCGCGACCGGAGCGCCTTCCTTCGCCCCATCGAACAATACGAGTGCCCGGATGTGGGAGGAGCTTTCATCAAGAGGAAGCAACGCTTCGGGCTTGCGCTCTCCATTACCGGTCACATCGGCAAGATCCCTGAGCAGGTGCGTGTTTTCGCTAACGCCATCCCACCAATAGACAGCGTAGGCGTCACCGTCCGTAGCCGGACCGGCGAGCACAAGAAAGCCATTGGCATAGGGCGTAAGGTCACGTACGCCCTGACCATCGCCAAGCGGCAGCCGATAGAGTTTCGCATCGGCCGGGTCCGTGCCGAATAGCGCACCCAGCCTTACCGACAATACGGCCGCGCGCCCGTTGTCGAGAGACGGCGCGCGGAAACCCGCAAACAGTCGTCCGTCTTTGACCGCAACGCCTTCGATCGTGAGGCCGTTGTTTTCGAGCCTGCGGTCAAGAAAGGGGCTAAGCACGGGGTTGGCGGCGATGATCGCTCGCAGCTTTCCAGTGGCCATTATTGCCGGCGCTTCCGCGTGTGCTGCAACGCGGACAATCTGACTGCTCGCGGCAATTCTGGCTCTGATTTTGTCCGCGTCCTTGATCGGATCGAGCTTGTGCCGCCTGTCGCGGGGGTGACCGTGCGAGCCAATCACATAATAATATCCGTCGGCGTAGGCGACGCCTTCGCCGTCCAGTTCAAGCGGTTTGCCTCTGTACTCACTGGAAATAAGCGGGATCAAATTGCCGGCGACAAGCGTCCCGTCACGAATGACGACGAACTGTGCGCTCTGAAGATTGTCATCGATGACGAGGCACGTGCGGGGAAAACCTTCAGCCGTTGAACAGGCTATCCCGCTTATGTCGATTGATTCCTTGCCGTATTTGCCAAAGAGCCTGCCTTCGACGCGCCATGCGTCAGGATCTCTTGCAACTGCCGGCGGCGCGCCGCCGGTGACCAAAACGGAAACGGCAACGAATGCGAGAACGAGCGCTTGCATTCCTCTCGCTCGGCGCCTGACGGCGAGCTTCATGGTCTGTGACCTTCGCTCTCAAGCAGTCGATAATAGTATTGCATCTTTTTTGGCGATGTTGGCGCCACGTTAGAAGCGCGACCTAGGTGCCGGCAAACACCACGCGCCGGAATACCTCCGCCACCACGATCAGCGCCAACAGACCGCCGGAAGCGAGCAGCGCATTGCGGGCGCGTTGCATGCCGGCTGCGCTGCCGGACAATCCACCCTGCACGGCGATAAGTCCGAGTGGCAGAAAGGTGAAGGTCGCAAATACGGCCGCAGAGATGTTGAAGGCGCGGCCATCATAAAAAAGCGCAACCAGGCTTGCGCCCCAGATGGCCAGCATCATCGTGCCGGCGAGCATGTAGCGCGCACGCAATCTCCGGGTCACGACGGCCGGCAGCGGTTTTTGCACAATTCAGATTCTGCGTTGGCTTTTCAGGCGATTGATGTATTCCTCGACCTCCGGCGGCAATGATTGCAAGCCATACTGCGCCGCCGATGACAGCACCGGCCGCCATTGCGACCCCTTCAGGAACGCAGGCTCACGGCCCGGCGGAATGGTGCGATCGAAAACGAGGACCAGCAGCACAGCCAGAAGAACGATGCGAAAGGCTCCCAGCAACGCGCCGACGATGCGGTCGGGGATGCTGATGTTGGGGCCGACCATTTCACTGACCGCAAGTCTCAGCAACGCGCTGATCGCAAGGCCGGCAGCGACAAAGATGGCAACGAACACCAGCCAGGTCTGCGGCGTCGGCATTTTCAAGTATGTCGTGAGGAGAGGCGCCACGCGTGGCGCCGCCGCTGCGGCCACGCCCATCCCGGCTACATAGCCGAAAATTGTCGCCAGGCTGCGCAGGAAGCCGGTCATGAAACCCATGACCACGGCGACGAACAGGCAGACATAGATGGCAAGGTCGAAGGGGTTGGTCGAGAAGAAGTCCATTGCGGTTTGTCCGAACCGGACTACGCTTTATGCGTTTGGCGATCTGAGGGAGACCGTACATGGCGTTTGCAGTCACAAGCAACAGCTTCAAGGACGGCGACTATCTGCCCAAGGATTTCATCCTGTCCGCGGATTTCGGATTTGGCTGCGCCGGCGGCAACACGTCGCCCCACCTGAAATGGTCAGGGGCGCCTGCGGGCACCAAGAGCTTCGCCGTCACCTGCTACGACCCGGATGCGCCGACCGGCTCGGGTTTCTGGCATTGGCTGGTCGTCAACATTCCGGCGGATGTCACCGAGCTTGCGCCGGGTGCAGGCAGCGCCGGCGGCAAGCTGCCGGCCGGCGCGCTGCAGACGCGTACGGATTTCGGCGCGCCCGGCTACGGCGGCCCTTGTCCGCCCGAGGGCGATCACCCGCATCGCTACCTGTTCACGGTGTTCGCGGTGAAAGCTGACAAACTCGACGTGAAGGCTGACACGTCGGCCGCCGTCGTCGGCTTCAACTTGCATTTCAACACGCTGGCGAAGGCGGAGATCATGGGATTGTTCAAGCGGTGAGCGGTACGTCTGGTGCGTGTGCCGGACGCGGTGCGGCGCCATAGCGCGTCGGAGACGCGCGTAAACGCGCTTATGGCGCTGCACCGCGTCCGGGACACGGATTGCCCTTGTCGAATCACGAGGGTGCGGGCAGCTTCACCATCGCGCATTCTCAGTTACGGAAAATTCCATATGGTGAAACCCAGCATCGATTTTGATGCGCCCGATCTTGCCGCGCGCGCCGAACGCGCCAGCCTGTTCGAACTCGACCATTTGCCGTTCGGCGTCATCCGGCTCGCCCGCGACGGCACCGTGCAGTTCTACAGCGCCACCGAGGCGCGGCTGTCGGGCTATGGCGAAATCCCGCTCGGTAAAAACCTGTACGCCATCTCGAGTTGCCTGGGCAGCGAGGCCTTCCGCGGCCGCGTCGAGCGCGCCATGGCCAAGGGACCGGTCGATCTCGAAATCGGCTGGCCCGGCGACTTCGGCGATCCGCGGCGCGAGTTGCGCATTCGCGTGCAGTCGTCTCAGAGCGGCGGCTTTTGGCTGTTCATCGAGCGCGATGACGCCACGCTCAAAAAAGCCAGCTGAAGG
>JBGQLL010000007.1:0-31678 GCA_041500065.1 Pseudolabrys sp. | reverse complement strand
CCGCCGGAGCTGCGTGCGACATTCGAAGGTTATCTCCGGCCTAACGGAAAAGCCGGCACACGAAATTACATCGGCATTCTGACATCGGTGAATTGCTCAGCTTCGGTCGCAAAATTCATCGCCGAAGAAGTCAATCGATCCGGAATCCTCGACGACCATCCGGAAATCGACGGCGCGGTCGCGTTTGTTCATGGCAGCGGGTGCGGGATGGCGGCCTACGGCGAAGGCTGGGAATTGTTGCGGCGGACGCAATGGGGTTATGCGACTCATCCCAATCTCGGCGCCGCGTTGATGGTTGGCCTGGGTTGCGAGGTGTTTCAAATCGATCGCATGAAGGACGAATACGGAATGGTCGAAGGCGATCACTTTCAAACAATGACTATTCAAGCGACAGGTGGAACCAAAAAAACCGTCGATCAGGGGGTCCAGCGCATCAAAGCCATGCTGCCGGTTGCCGCACGCGCCAAGCGAGAAACGCGGCCGGCTTCCGAGATCGTGCTGGCGCTTCAGTGCGGAGGATCCGACGGTTATTCCGGCATTACCGCAAATCCCGCATTGGGTGCCGCCGTCGACCTTTTGGTCAAAAATGGCGGGACAGCGGTGCTCGCGGAAACACCGGAAATCTACGGCGCCGAACATCTGCTGACGCGACGCGCCATCAATCGCGCAGTTGGCGAGAAGCTTGTCGAGCGGATTCGTTGGTGGGAGGACTACACAAAGCGCAATGGCGGCGAAATGAACAACAATCCGGCACCCGGTAACAAGGCGGGTGGGCTCACGACCATCCTTGAAAAATCACTCGGGGCCGCAGCCAAAGGTGGCACCACCACTTTGCGTGCCGTTTACGAATATGCCGAGCCGGTGAAGGAAAAAGGGTTCGTGTTCATGGACACGCCCGGATACGACCCGGTCGGCGCGACTGGTCAAGTTGCCGGCGGCTGCAATGTCATGTGCTTCACCACAGGCCGCGGCTCTGCTTTCGGCTGCAAGCCAACACCTTCGATTAAGCTCGCCACCAATACCGACATGTATCGCCGCATGACCGACGACATGGATATCAACTGCGGCGACGTCCTGGATGGAATGTCTATCGAAATAAAGGGACAAGAAATTTTCGAAAAGATGCTGCAGGTTGCATCGGGCAGGCACACCAAATCTGAAGACCTCGGCTACGGCGAACTTGAGTTCGTGCCCTGGCAAATCGGAGCGGTCATGTAGCCGACTCGAGTTTACCTTTCGTTTCGCCGCCCCTCGCCCGGTCCCCACCGCCAAAAATCCCGTCCCTCTTCCTTCATGAAGCGCGCCAGCACCATCATGTGAACTTCGGACGCGCCGTCGACCAGTCGCGCCGCGCGTGCGTAACGATAGATCCATTGTGCGATCGAATCGTGTGAATAGCCGCGCGCGCCCTGTAGCTGAATCGCCACATCGGCAGCCAAGTTCAGCGTGTCGGCAACCTGCACCTTGGCCATCGAGACTTCCTTGCGGGCACGGCCGCCCTGGTCGAGCATCCAAGCCGCGTGCATGGTGAGCAAGCGGCCGATCTGGATCTGCTGCGCCACCTCCCCGAGCTTGATTTGCACGCTTTCGCGGTCACCGAGCTTGATGCCAAAGCCCTCACGTTCTGCAACGTAAGCCTGCGCAACCTCCATGCAGCGTTTGGCGAAGCCCAGCCAGCGCATGCAGTGCGTCAGGCGTGCCGGCCCAAGCCGGATCTGCGTGATCTTGAGTCCATCGCCCTCGTTCAGCAGGATGTTTTCGGATGGAATTTCGAGTCCGTCGAACTCGAGCTCGCAATGACCGCCATGCTCATGCGGTCCCATGATCGGGATACGGCGCAAAATGCGCCAGCCGGGCTGATCCTTGTGGAACAGGAACGCAGTCAGACCACGCCGTTTGTCGTCGCTGGTGCGGGCAATCAGGATGAAATGCGAGGCGCCGTCGGCACCGGTGGCGAACCATTTGCGCCCTTTGATGATGTAGCGGTCACCTTTTTTCTGGGCGCTGGTTCGCATCATCGAGGGATCGGAACCGCCGCCCGGTGCCGGCTCGGTCATGGTGAAAGTCGAGCGCACCTTGCCTTCGACGATGGGCTTCAGCCACTTGTCCTTTTGCTCGCGGGTGCCGACAAGCTTGAGCAGGTTCATGTTACCGTCGTCGGGCGCCATGCAATTGAACACGAGCGGTCCGAAGATCGAGCGTGCCGCTTCCTCGTAGATTGCCGCCCAGGCAGCGATCGGGAGGTCCATGCCGCCATATTCCTTTGGCGATTGCGGCGCCCACAAACCAGCCTTCTTGGCCTTCTCCCGCACTTTGGCGAGCTGTGCCTCCGGAATATTCTCGTGCTCGGTGAAATTCTGCGGGTCAGATTCCAGTGGCAGCACGTGCTCTTCCACGAAGGAACGCACGCGCAAGCGGATGTCCTCGACTTCGGGCGCTAACGTAAAGTCCATGCGTCGTTCCTCTAGCCCTTGATCTGAACTACCTGGCCGCCATCCACAACAACAGTCGCACCGGTAATATAGCTGCCGGCATCCGAGACTAGCAGCAGCAGCGCACCGTCGAGATCGCCGGGGTTTCCGAAGCGTCCCATCGGGATTTCCCGCTTGATGGCGTCGCCGGCTTCGCCGGAGAGATAGTCATCATTCATTTCGGTGACGAACCAACCGGGTGCGATGGCATTCACGCGCACGCCCTTAAACGCGAGCTCAACCGCCAGCGCTTTGGTGACCTGGACGACGCCAGCCTTGGCCGCGGCATAGGCAACGGCGCCTTTCGAGACTGCAAGCCCCAGCACCGACGCAATATTCACGATTGCGCCCTGCTTCTTCGCCGCCAATATGCGGCGCGATGCCTCCTGCGCCCAGAAAAAAACCGAGTCGAGGTTGATCGAGAGCACCTTGCGCCATTCCTCCGGCGACATCTCAACGGCTCGGCCGCCATGGGCGATGCCGGCATTGTTGACGAGGATCGTCACTGTGCCGAAAGCTTTCTCTGCGGCGTCAAAGGCACGTGTCATGGCCGCACTGTCAGTGACGTCCGCCTCTGCGGCAATTGCCTTGCCGCCTGTGGCTTCAATCTCCTCTTTCAGCGCTTTAAGGCGGTCGGCCCGCCGCGCCACCAGCACAACGGCCGCGCCATTATCGGCAAGCGCCTTGGCGAATTGCGTGCCGAGGCCACTCGATGCGCCGGTCACCAGCGCCACGCGGCCCTTCAGGCTGAACATCTCAGCGGCTTTCATGCAGTAACCTTATACACACGCCAACCAACCACATGAATAGACTATGAATCTCAGGCCGCCTATTTTGCGCCGGGGCAATTGCTGGCAACGGGTGGACGACGTGGAAAGGCTTTGGCAGGCCGTAATCAACAGCTGGAACGGCTTGGTTGCGGTGACGCGATCGGAAGCGGCATTCCGTCAGGAGCTGGCGCTTCTGGCTGTCGGCGTTCCCCTTGCTTTTTTTCTGACCGCCGATGTGGGGGAGCGCTTTGCGCTGATCGGCGTGATCGTCTTCATCCTCATCGTCGAGCTGCTTAACACCGCAATCGAGAAGCTGAGCGATCGCGTCACCCGCGATAACGATCCGGCCATCAAGCACGTCAAGGACATGGGATCAGCTGCGGTCGGGCTGTCGTTGCTGGCGGCGGGCGCTGTGTGGCTCTACGTCCTGGTCGAACGACTGTGGCCTTGAATCAACGGCCATAGAGCGCGTGCGGCAGCGCAGTCGCAAGGCCTGGCACAAACCATAGTACGACAAGCGCAATCAGTTGGATCACCACGAACGGAATGATGCCGACATAAATATGCCGCGTGGTGATCTGCGGCGGCGCAACACCGCGCAAAAAGAACAGCGTCGGCCCGAGCGGGGGGTGCATATAGGACGTCTGTAAATTCACCGCCATCATGATCCCAAGCCAGACCGGATCGATGCCCGGCATTGCCAGAAGCGTGGGCGCGACAATCGGCACCACCACGAAGATGATCTCGAAGGCGTCCATCACAAAGCCGAGCAGGAACATCGCCAACATGACGGCTAGTACTGCGCCGGCTGTCCCGCCCGGCAGATTGGACAACGCGCGATGGACCATGTCGTCACCGCCAAGCGCGCGGAACACCAGGCTGAACATTGTCGCGCCGATGAGAATCAGGAAGATCATGCTGACGATTTGCGCCGTTGTTTCACAAACCGGTCTCAGCAGTGTGGCAAGCGACGCCTTGCGCGCGGCCAGCGCGATCGCGCCGACAGCGCCGATCGATGCCGCTTCTGTCGGTGTTGCAATGCCGCCGAGGATCGAGCCGAGCACGGCAGCGATAAGAAGGAGCGGCGCGACCAGCACTTCAGCGAGGCGGCGAACCAAAGCAAGGCCGCGTGGCGTCTTCTTGTCCGGCGGCAAGGCAGGCGATGCTTTTGGCCAGATGAACGCGACCGCTATGAGAAAAAGCAGATAGAGCGCGACCAGCGCCAAGCCGGGCACGAGTGCTCCCGCGAACAAGTCGCTGACCGTCAGCGAGCGTGGCGCGAATATGCCCTTGGAAAGCTGCGCGGCCTGATAGGAGTTGCCGAGCTGGTCGCCGAGCAGCACCAGCACAGTCGCCGGGGGAAAAATCTGAGCGAGTGTTGCGGTGGCAGCGACCGTGCCCGCGGCCAGCCGCGGGTCGTAGCCGAACCGCAGCATCGCGGGCAGCATGATCAGGCCCATGGTCACGGTGGTGGCGCCAACCACGCCTTTGGCTGCCGCGAGCAACGTGCCGACGATCACAGCCGAGATGCCGAGCCCTCCACGCAGCGTGCCGAAAAGCCGGCCCATGGTCTCGAGCAAATCCTCGGCGATGCGCGAGCGCTCCAGCATCACGCCCATGAAAATGAACAGCGGAATTGCCAGCAGGACTTCGTTCGTCATGATCCCGAAGATGCGCTGCGGCAGGGCGCCGAGGATGGCGAAGCTCATGACTCCTGACACATCGCCGAGGATTGCGAATACGAGCGACACGCCGGCAAGCGTGAGCGCAACCGGATAGCCGGCCATCAGCGCGGCCACGACAGTGCCCACCAGAAAGATAGCGAGCGTCTCGGCGAGAAGCATCAGTGCGCCCTCGACAGCGTCGCGGCGGCGCGGATCGCCTGGGCGACGCCTTGCAGCGCCATCAGCAAGGCGAACAGCGGGATAAGCGTCTTGAGCGCAAAGATGATCGGCAGGCCGCTCGTCTCTTGCGAATGTTCAAGGATCGCCCATGACCGTGCGGCGTAAGGCACTGACAACCAGATCAGGACGAGCATGAACGGTAGCAGCAACAGCAGCGCGCCAATGAGTTCGACCAATGCCTTGGTGCGCGCTGACGCCTCCGCGTAGAAGATGTCGACCCGCACATGGCCGCCGGCACTTAGCGTCCAGGCTGCGGCCAGCATGAACAGCGTGGCGTGCGCGTAGATGACGGTTTCGGTGAGCCAGACCGAGCCGAGCCCGAACAGATAGCGTGCGACCACCAGCGCGAATTGCAGCAGCACGACCGCGAGTGCCAGCCACGCCACGGCGCGACCGATCACCACATTCAGGCGGTCAATGCGGCCGGCGAGCGCGCTCATATGCTTAAAACTCATGACGGCAATGATGACACAAAGGCGGGCCTTTTGCTTATAGTGAGGCCATGCCGGGACACGACCACGACCATCACCACGATCATGACCATTCCGAGCTTTCGGAAACCCAGCTGCGGGTGCGCGCACTGGAAACCGTGCTCACCGAGAAAGGCTATGTCGATCCGGCCGCGCTCGACCTGCTGGTCGAGACGTATGAAAAGAAAGTGGGCCCGCGCAACGGCGCGCGTGTGGTCGCCAAGGCGTGGGCTGATCCCGCCTACCGCGCGCGGCTCTTGAAGGACGGAACGCCCGCAATCGCCGAGGTTGGCTATGCCGGCCGCCAGGGTGAGCACATCGTCGTGCTGGAAAATACGCCGAAGCTGCACAACATGGTCGTGTGCACGTTGTGCTCCTGCTATCCGTGGCCAGTGCTCGGCCTGCCGCCGGTCTGGTACAAGTCGGCGCCCTATCGCTCGCGCGCGGTCGCCGATCCGTGCGGTGTCCTCGCCGATTTCGGCGTGACGCTGCCGAAAGACACCGAAATCCGCATCTGGGATTCAACAGCCGAGATCCGCTATCTCGTGCTGCCGATGCGGCCGAAAGGAACCGACGGCTGGAGCGAAGAAAAGCTCGCTGAACTCGTCACGCGCGATTCGATGATCGGTACCGGCCTGCCGAAAGAGCCGAAGGACTCGAAATGACCGACGGGGCGCAGGACATGGGCGGCGTGAAAGGCTTCGGTCCCGTCAAGCCGGAACCGAACGAACCGGTGTTCCACGGCGAATGGGAACGTCGCGCATTTGCACTCACTTTGGCGATGGGCAAGCCGGGCGGCTGGAACATCGACATGTCGCGCTCGGCACGAGAGAACCGGCCGCGCGACGAATATCTGTCGATGAGCTATTACCAGATCTGGCTCGCCGGGCTTGAGACGCTCATGAAAGAGCGCAACCTCGTCAGCGACGACGAGATCGAAGCGCAACATTCGCTTCATCCGCCGAAGTCACTGCGCGTGCTCTCGTCCGGTGACGTCGCGAAGACGCTGCATCGCGGCGGCCCGACCGAACGTACGCCGCGTGCGCCGGCACAATTCAAGGCAGGCGACCGCGTGCGCATGAAGACGATCAACCCGCCAACGCATACGCGGCTGCCGCGCTACGTACGCGGGCACGTCGCTGTTGTTGAGCGCGTCATCGGTTGCCATGTTTTCCCGGACAGCAATGCCATCGGCAAAGGCGAAGACCCGCAATGGCTCTACACCGTCGTCTTTGACGGCCGCGAATTGTGGGGTGCACAGGCCCAGGCTGGCACCACTGTCTCGGTCGACGCCTGGGAGCCCTACATGGAGAGGGCGTGATGGCGCTCGATCCGCGGGCCGCCATGCGGGCGGCGATCTCGGTGCCCGGCGTACCGCGCGACTCCGACGGCCCGGTATTTCGCGAACCTTGGGAAGCGCAAGCATTTGCAATGACCCTGGCGTTGTACGATCGCGGTGTCTTCACCTGGCCGGAATGGGCGGCGGCGCTTGCGACCGAGATCAAACGCGCGCAAGCCGCCGGCGATCCCGACACCGGTGAGACCTATTATTCGCATTGGCTCAGCACGCTTGAGAAACTGGTGGCCGAAAAAGGCGTGACGACGCAAGACACGCTGCAGCGTTACCGGGATGCCTGGGATCGCGCGTGTGACCGCACGCCGCATGGTCAGCCGATTGAATTGAGCGAAGAGGATTTCAGTGCTTGAGATTACGTGCCCCGGATGCGGTGCAGCACGTAGCGAAACGAAGTGGTACGCCACTGTTCGGGGGCCGTAACAAATCCTGGTTTTGCGGTCCCGGTTCTGCAGCGCAGCGCTCGGAACACGAAGTAATCACACGCCCATCAATCGCTCACTCACCATATAACCGGTGAGCAACGCGGTCCCGAATATCACGATCACGAGGGCCGCCGCAGTTTCCAACCCGCGCAACAGGAGCATTCCCGCTCCGGGCTTCGCCTTTGCCAGCCGTCCGGCAAGCCCGCGCGCGCCAACCGCGAGCGTGGCGATAGCGGCAACGGTGATTGCGGTGCCGAGACCCATCACGAAAGTCGACGCCACCCCGACCCAGAAGAGCCCCTGGGCCAGCGCGAAAACAAGCACGATGATCGCGCCCGAACATGGCCGCAAACCCACCGCGATAATTGCGGAAAGCCCGCGCCTGAGCCAATGCCGGCCCGTCAACTCCTGCGGCTCGGGCGCATGGGCATGGCCCCAGGCGTGAGCTTCATCCTCATGGTCATGGTGATGATGGTCATGACTATGGGCGTGCCCATGGTGATGATGGCCATGGTCATGACCGTGCCCGTGATGGTGAGCATGGTCGTGCGCGTGATGCGCATGCGTTTCGTTGCGCAGCAATTGCAAGAAGGCGCGGCCTTTCACCCATAGCAGCCGCAGGCCAATCGCCACGATCAGCGCATAGCTGACGATCTCGATAACGCGCACAGTGTCGCCCATTGCCTTGGCCGTTGCGCCGAGCATCGCAGCAGCAATGCCGACAATGGCAATGGCGGTGAACGCCTGAAGAATCGCCGAAGCGAATGACAGCACGATGCCGCGCCGCCAGGTCTCGTCATTGGCGACCAGATAAGACGAGATCACAGCCTTGCCGTGGCCCGGGCCGGCAGCGTGGAAAATACCGTAGAGAAACGAGATGCCGAGCAGCGTGTAAGCGGCGCTGCCGTCGGCTTTGGCCGCGCGGATCAAGCCCGATAGCATGCGGTAAAACTCGGCCTGCTTTTGCAGGATCCAGCCGGCAAAACCGCCAACATCGGCCGGCGCTACGCCGCGGGTCACGCCGAATGGTTGCGCAAGCGCGGAATCGATTACCGCATAAAGAAAAAGAAGCCCGATCACGAAAAACGCACATTGCGCCAAAGTTGAGCGCCGGCGGAACAAGATCATGGCAAAAAACCCTGTGCACGCACGCCGCCCCGCGCAGCCATACGATGCAATTGCCTCAAGGACAATGCACGAGGAGCTTGCTCGCGAACTGAGCGCCCCAGGCCATTGTCGTGTTGGGCTGATCGGCAGGAATCTCGCTCAGTTTTTTGCCTTCGGCGAAGGTCATTTCGCGCGGCAGCGTCACATCCAGCCTGCATTTCGGTGCGCCAACCAACTGTGCCGGTTTCTCCTTGGCGAACGAGAAGTCTACGAAAATTGTCGGATCGTATATTTCGACCTTCAGCTCTTTCGCTTTTACCGGCATCTTGAACGGTAACGTGAAATTCAGTGTGAGCACCTGATCCTCATAGTCGAGCCAGTAGTCTGGGGCAGGCTCGGCGAGGTCCGCTTTTTTTCCATCGGCAGTCGCGTAGGTGAAGTAGTCGAATTCCTTGAGCGACTCGACGTTGACCTTGGCGAGTGGTGCCAGCTCTTCGCGGGTGAACTTGCCCTTCTCTTTGCTCTCCAGCCCTTGTGTCGCGAAGGTGGAGAACATGTCGTCGAAGGACCATGCATGACGAATGCCGGTGATTCTGCCATCGGGCGCGTAGACCAGCTCTGTACGCATTGTCACCCAGACATGCGGATGAGCGCGCGCTGGGGCAGCGACGGCGAGAACAATGAATGCGGCGAAGACGATGCGAAGCATTCACGCACCATAACATAGACTAGGGCGCAAAAGTGACGTGTAACTGTGTTGCATATAGCTTTAGCGTAAACGTCCCTTATCAGACTCCCGCCGCACCGCCGTCGGCGCGGGGATCGTGGCCACCTTCCAAGCTGCCATCGGGGTGCAGCACCACCGCGCCGGCATGCCCCATCGTGTCCGAATAGGCCTCGTCGAGAACTGCAATGTCGTGGCCGGCGGACAACAAGCGATCAATCAAATTGCCATCGAAGCGGGATTCCATTCGCAGATTAGTGTGGTCAGACCCCCAGGTGCGGCCAAGCAGCCAGCGTGGCGCATCGAGTGCCTTGTCGAGCGGCTGGCCGAATGTGACGTAGCGCGTGAACACAGCCGCCTGGCTTTGCGGCTGGCCGTCTCCCCCCATGGTGCCATAGGCCATCACACGCCGATCCTTGAGTACCGCGAGTGCCGGGTTGAGCGTGTGGAACGGCCGACGACCGGGTGCCAGCGTGTTGAGGGCTTTCGGGTCGAGCGAGAAACTCGCGCCGCGGTTCTGCATGACGATGCCCGTTGCCGGCAGTACGCAGCCGGAGCCGAATTCCCAATAGAGGGACTGGATATAGGAGACGACAAGTCCGTTCGCATCGGCCGCGCCCATCCAGATGGTATCGCCCTCGCCATAAGGCGCCGGCCAGCGCGCGGCCCTGCGCACGTCAACCTTTGCCGCTTCAGCGCCGAGGAAAGCCGGCGACAGATACTGATTGAGACCGGCGGTGATCTTGTCAGGATCCGTGACAACACGGTCGCGTACACGAAAGGCCCGTTTGGTCGCTTCAACGAGGCCGTGGATGTGCTCGAAGCTTTCCGCTTGCGCCACACGCAGGCGTTCAAACAGCGCGAGGATAATAAGGGAAGCCAGTCCCTGCGTGGGGGGTGGTGAATTGTAAAGCGTGCCGCTTTGCGTCATGACGCTAAGCGGCTCGTCGACGATCGCCCGAAAGTTTTCCAGATCGGTGCGCGTGACCGGACTGCCGATCCGTTCAAGATCGGCCGAAATCTCGCGGCCCACGTCGCCACGATAGAAATCATCCAGCCCTGCATGAGCGAGATGCTCAAGTGTGGCGGCGAAAGTGGCTTGTTTGAACAAGGCGCCGACGTCGGGCACTTTGTTGTCGAGCAGAAATGTCTGTTTAAAGCCGACGGTCTTGTCCATTTCCGGCAGCTTCTCGGCCGTCAGCCGCGCCTGGCTGCGCGTAACGGCGCAGCCCTCGCGCGCGTGCTTGATCGCGAGCGCCAGCAACAGCTCAAGAGGCAGTTTGCCGCCTTGCGCCTTCGCCGCATCGGCTGCAAGCATCCATGCCGCAACAGCACCGGGCACGGTGAGCGCGGCGAGCGGGCCGCGAGCCGGAATTTCGTCTTGACCCGCATCGCGATAAAATTGCGGCGTCGCCTTGGCGCCGGCGCGGCCTGCTCCCATCAGCGCACGCACGCGTCCCGATGGCTCGCGGATCAGCCAGAAGCCGTCACCACCAATGTGATTCATATGCGGGTAGATCGCCGCAATGCTGGCAGCCATGGCGAGCATCGCCTCAATGGCATTGCCGCCTTCGGCGAGGATCGCGCGGCCATCTTCGACTGCAGCCGTGTGCGGGGCACAAACCACGCCGCGGCGATGTCCGGCCGAGTGGAGAGTCATACGGGCATTACGTCCGCAAGCCCGCGTTTCTTCAATAGTGCGTCCACCGATGGCAGACGCCCACGGAAGGCTTCATAAGCTTCACCGGGATCGCGCAGGTTACCCGCACCATAGATGTAGTCGCGCAGCCGTTTGGCCGTCGCTGGATCGAAGGCATTGCCGGTGTCCTCAAAAGCCGCGAAGGCGTCGGCATCGAGCACTTCCGACCACATGTAAGAATAGTAGCCTGCGGCGTAGCCGCCGCCGGAAAAAAGATGCTGAAAATGCGGCAGCCGGTGGCGCATCACGATCTCCGCCGGCATGGCAATCCGCTCGAGATCCTTGCGCTCAAACTTCGTCACATCGAGGGCGCCGGCATCCGACAGTGAATGCAAATCGAGATCGACGAGTGCGCAAGCGGTGTACTCCACCGTGGCGAAACCCTGATTGAAGGTGCGCGTCGCCAGGAGCCGATCGAGCAAAGCTTGCGGCATTGGCTCGCCGGTGCGGCAATGACGCGCGTATTCCCGCAATATCTCGGGCACTTCCAGCCAATGCTCGTAAAGTTGCGAAGGCAGTTCCACAAAATCGCTCGGCACCGCGGTGCCGGCGAGCAACGGATATGTCACGTTGGACAACATTCCGTGCAGGGCGTGGCCGAATTCGTGGAACAGAGTGCGCGCGTCGTCGAAGGAGAGCAGCGCAGGTTCGCCTGCCGCGGGCTTGGAGAAGTTACAGACGTTGACGACGATCGGGCGGATGTCGCCGGAAAGTCTCTCCTGATCGCGCAGCGACGTCATCCAGGCGCCGCTGTGCTTTGAACTGCGCGCGAAGTAGTCGCCGATGAACAACGCGAGATGACGGCCTTGCGCGTCCGTCACATCCCACGCACGCGCATCGGGATGGTAGAGCGGGACGGTGACTGGAGAGAAAGTGAGCCCGAATAAACGGCGGGCGGTTTCGAAAGCTGCCCCGATCATCCTGTCGAGCTGGAAGTGCGGTTTGATCTCCGCTTCATCCAAATCGAACCGTGTTTTGCGAAGCTTCTCCGCGTAGTAACGCCAATCGTGCGGCGCCAGGGCAAAATTGCCGCCTTCCTCCGCGATCAATTCCTGCAAAGCCTCTCGCTCTCTCCCGGCCTTCGCGCGCGCCCTGCCCCAGACCTCGTCGAGAAGCCCGCGCGCCGCCGCCGGGGTCCTGGCCATCTGATCATCGAGCCGGTAATCGGCGAAGGTCGCAAAACCGAGCAGCTTGGCACGCTCCGCACGCAGCGCCACCATTTCGGCAATCAGCGCACGATTGTCGGTCGCCCCGCCGTTTTCGCCTCGTGATGTCCAGGCCTGGAATACCTTTTCGCGCAGGTCGCGGCGGGATGAGAATTGCAGGAACGTCTCCACCGAAGAGCGCGCCAAAGTGATGGCATATTTGCCTGGCTGGGAACGTTCCTCGGCAGCCGCGCGCGCCGCCGCACGCGCGAAATCTGGCAGTCCGGCGAGATCGCCTTCCTCCAGCAGCATCGCGAAGGATTTCTCGTCGGCCAGAACGTTCTGCCCGAACCGGGTACCGAGGCTTGCCAGCCGTTCGTTGATGGCCGCCAGACGCTGTTGCGCAGATTGCTCCAGCGCCGCGCCGGCACGGACGAAACGGGTGTGATAACGCTCCAGAACGCGCGCCTGCTCAGCGGTGAGACCCAAGGTGGTGCGCCGCTTGTACAGATCGGCGATGCGAGCATAGAGCGCACGGTTGAGATAAAGGGCGTTGTTGTGGCGGGCGAGCAATGGCGAGATGTCTCGTTCGATCGCCTCGATTGCGTCGGAGGTATCGGCACCCGCCAGCACAAAGAACACGTTGGAGACGCGATCGAGCTCGCGCCCACCCATTTCCAG
The DNA here is from genome assembly GCA_041500065.1 of Pseudolabrys sp. Lineage (GTDB taxonomy): Bacteria > Pseudomonadota > Alphaproteobacteria > Rhizobiales > Xanthobacteraceae > Pseudolabrys. The sequence goes on along the minus strand of JBGQLL010000007.1, from coordinate 18,928 downwards.
CGCCGCAATGGTATTGTCGAACGTCGGAGGGACCGGATTTGCTCCAATTGCATCGATCTCGGCGCGGTGCGCGGCCAGCGCCCGGTCGAACGCGGGCTGGAAATTCTCCGGCCTGATCGCCGCGAATGGCGGCAGTTCGAACGTACCTGTCCAGGTATCAAGCAGCGGATTTTGGCTATTGGCAGCGGCGGAAGCGATCATGCCGTCCATGTAATGGTGAAGATCACGGTTGGCGAGGTTTTTTCTCAACCTCGCAGGGCACGCAGCGCGTTGAAGATAACCGCGACGTCGATCACCTCCTGCAACAATGCACCCTCGACAGGCAGGAGCAGGCCGAATGCCCCTGCGATCATCGCCAACATCGAAAGTCCGATCCCGGCAACCACACTTTGCAGAGCAATAAAGCGGGAGCGCAGGGCGATCTTGATGGCCGGAAGAATGCGGTCAAGATAGTCGACCAGCAGCACGACATCGGCGGCTTCAGCGGAAGCAGCGGCCCCTCTGGCACCCATCGCGACCCCGACGTCGGCCGCAGCAAGCGCCGGAGCATCGTTGACGCCATCGCCAACCATCATCACGGGACCGTTCTTGCGTTCCGAAAGCACCACCAGGATCTTCTGGTCTGGCGTAAGTTCCGAACGCACCAGGTCAAACGACAGACCGGAGGCAATAGAATGCGCAACTTCTTGGCGGTCGCCAGTGGCCAGGATGATACGTTGGATGCCTGTCTGCCGCAGCTCGCGCAGCAGGGCTTCGGTGCCGGCACGCAATTCGTCCGCCAGGATAAGCACTCCCGCGGGCCTATCGTCGACCGCGACGGCCACAGCGAGCGCGCCCGGCGGCCGATCCTGGAGCAACAGCGACAGGGCGGAGTCCCCAATCTTACCGGCCACGAAGCGCGGGCCGCCGACGACCACGCGACGTCCTTCCACATGGCCAACGATTCCCTCGCCCGGCACCTCCCTCACGTCGGATGGGACTGCCAGCGGTAGGCCCTTGCTCCGGGCCTCGGCGACGATGGTCTGAGCGATCACGTGCTTGGAGGCCTGATCGAGCGAAGCAGCAATCCGCAACAATTCATTCGCCGACATGCCGTCGGTCACTCGCGCAGATACAAGTCTCGCTTGCCCGACGGTCAGCGTCCCTGTCTTGTCGATGACAAGTGACCGCACCTGCGCCAGGGTCTCCAAAACTTTGCCACCTTTAATGAGGATTCCGAGCTTTGCCGCACGCGAAAGCCCGGCGACGATGGCAACGGGCACTGCCAGAATAAGCGGACAGGGCGTCGCCGCCACCAGCACCGCGACCGCGCGGATCGGATCGCCGCTGAACCCCCAGGCCGCGCTGGCCAGCGCCACGGTGACTGCCAGGAAGAAGATGGCGTAGCGGTCAGCCAGCCGTGACATTGGCGCACGAGAGCGCTGGGCGGCCTCGACGAGCCGAACAATGCCCGCATACGTGCTCTCCGCCGCCCGGCGCGTCGCGGCGAGATCGAAGGCCTCACCGACGTTGGTGGAACCGCTCAGCACCGACTCGCCGGTTTTGAATTGTACCGGGAGCGATTCGCCAGTGAGTGCCGATTGGTCGAGCACCGCCACGCCCTCGGCTACCGCACCATCCACCGGCACCACATCGCCACGTCTGATGAGCAGCCAGTCGCCAGGCAAAATCAGGTCGACGGCGACCTCCTCCAACTGCCCGTCACGGTGCCGCACGGTCGTACGCGGTGCCCGCGACAACAGGGCGGTCATTTCGCGCTTGGCTGTCCTCTCCGCGAAGCTCTCGAGATATTGGCCGCCGGCATACATCAAAGCCACTATGGCCGCGGCGAGGGTCTCACCGAAGGCCAGCGCCGCCGTCATCGACAGCGCCGCGACGATGTCGAGCCCGACCTCCCCGTGCCGCAGACTCGTCACAATCTCGAGCAGGAGCGTCAGCAACACCGGCACGGTGACCGCCACCCAGATGACGGTGGCCCACTCGCCGAGACCCGCGAGCTTCAGCAGAATGCCAGCCGACACGCCCGCCACCGCGAGGCCTGCGAGAAATGGACGGGCGGTCTTGAGCAAACTTGCCGTCGACATCTGTTAACCTTTAACGCTCCGATGCTCGGCTGCCATGAGCGAGATCAAAGTTGAGCGCTTGGGCCGGGATCGGCGCTATAGACTTGATTTAGCAGCCGGATTCGGAGAGATTGCGGCTCGCAAAGGAGCCACGCATGGCCCAGGACCGCCGCATCATCTGGCTTAACGTCATCACCGTCGTCAGCGCCGCCATTCTGATCGGCGCCGAGGTGTTTGGCGCCGCCTTCGCCGGCTCGTGGGCGCTCGCCACTCTGTTTGACCTGGGCGGCATCGGGCAGCGCGTCCTCGACGGCGTCTTCGTGCTCTGCGGCATCGCCATCATGGTGCAGTTCGTCCGCAACGCCCATCGCATCGAGCCGTTCACCGCTCGCGAGTAAGCGCGCTGCTCAATCGCCGAAAGAAAAAGTTAAGAAAGTTTTTTGATGCGGCGAACTAATTCTCTTGCATGACGCGAAAAAAATGTTATTTCGGTTGTGCCCAATTTCGCACGTGCCTGTGGCCGTGTGTCGGTCGGTAGGTAGCGGGACAAGAGGCCCGCCAGCCGCCTGGAGAGAGAAGCCAAAACCTCTCCAAGAAATCTGACCGGCAGCCGGAGGCGAAACCGGCGCACTCTGCTCTCAGCAGGGGACGCGGCTTAAAGCAACGACGATCGGGCTTCCTTGGTCTCTGCCGGCCTCCACCACCGGCGCGGGTCACCGAAGAGGCTTGTTCATCATTGCCGGCCGTGCGGACGGGGGTCTCCCTATCCAATCCAAGGCAGCATGAGCGGGATACGATGTGTAGCGTTGGCGCGTCCCCATCGCGCGCAGACGCTTGCCCTTCGTTAACCGCGACATCCGGGACTTGATGGTCCCGTTAGCCGTGGGGAATAGCGCCAATGACCGAGCGTATCCGCGAGTTTCTACGTAAACGTAACGACGAAGGCCCATGCCTGGTCGTCGATCTCGACGTCGTCCGCGACAACTACAACGCCTTCGCCAAGGCGCTGCCGGACACGCGCGTGTTCTACGCCGTGAAGGCCAACCCAGCGCCGGAAGTGCTGGCGCTGCTAGCCAAGCTGGGGTCCTGCTTCGATACCGCTTCGATCCCAGAGATCGAAATGGTGCTGGCCACTGGCGCCACGCCCGACCGCATCAGCTATGGCAATACCATCAAGAAGGAACGTGACATCGCGCGCGCCTACGCGCTCGGCGTTCGTCTCTACGCCGTCGATTGCAAGGCCGAGGTCGAGAAGATCGCCCGCGCGGCACCTGGCAGCCGAGTGTTCTGCCGCATCCTCTCTGACTGCGTCGGGGCGGAATGGCCGTTGTCGCGCAAGTTCGGCTGCGAGCCAGCCATGGCGGTGGAGGTTCTGGAACATGCCCTCAAGGCGGGGCTGGAACCGCATGGTGTCTCGTTCCATGTGGGCTCCCAGCAACGCAACCAGCATGCCTGGGACCGCGCGCTCGCCTCGGCGGCGGCGGTGTTCAAGGAATGCGGCGAGCGCGGCATGAACCTGTCGATGGTCAACCTCGGCGGTGGTTTCCCGACCAAGTACCTGAAGAATGTGCCGACGGTGAAAACGTACGGCAACGCTATCTTTAAGGCGTTGCGCAAGCATTTCGGCAACCGCATCCCGGAGACCATCATCGAGCCGGGTCGCGGCATGGTCGGCAATGCCGGTACCATCGAGGCTGAAGTCGTCCTCGTTTCCAAGAAGAGCGAAGAGGACGACGTTCGCTGGGTCTATCTCGACATCGGCAAGTTCGGTGGCCTCGCCGAGACGATGGACGAGTCGATCCGCTATCCGATCCGCACCCCGCGTGACGGCGACGCCCTGGCACCATGCGTGCTGGCGGGGCCGACCTGCGATTCCGCCGACGTGCTGTACGAGAAGGAGCCCTACATGCTCCCGGTCAGCCTGGAAATCGGTGACAAGGTGCTGATCGAGGGTACCGGCGCCTATACGGCGACCTACTCGTCGGTGGCGTTCAACGGCTTCTCGCCGCTGAAGACCTATCACATCTGACATCGCCGGGAGCCGGTTGAGCCGGCTCCCTCCATCCGTAGAAACAAAACGCCCTCGCAGCGCGCGCTTGGCCGCGCGCCGGGGCGGGAGCAGGTTGAGATGATTTCGATCAGAAAAGAACGACCTCCTGACGCCGCAGCGCGCGAAGCGCTGCTCGACGAAGCTTTCGGCGATCGCCGCTGGCGCAAAAGCTCGCAGCGCCTCCGCGACGGCCGGGCACCGGCTAATGACCTCGCCTTCGTCGCGACCGATGGCAAGCGGGTCGTTGGCACGGCCCGGCTTTGGAATATCGTGTGCGGTACCGGCCAAGCCGGTTTGCTACTCGGACCGGTGGCCGTCGCCAGCGATTGCCGCAACCGAGGCATAGGTGCCGCGCTGGTGCGTCATGCGCTCACTGCCGCGCGTCGCCGCGGTCATCGGGCGATCGTCCTCGTCGGCGATGCGTCCTACTACAACCGTTTTGGCTTCTCGGCCGAGAAGGCTGCCGCTTTGCGGATGCCCGGCCCTTTCGAGCGGCACCGACTTCTGGCCCTCGAACTCGTATCGGGCGCCCTCGGAGGCGCACGAGGGCTTCTGCGAGCGCCCAGCCGGCCGATTTCGCAAGCCAATCTCGCCGCTTCCGCCGCTTAATCTTGGCAGAATGTCGTGGACGCCGGACGACTTTCGTCCGGCGTCTATTCCGTTCCTGCTCTGCGGCAGATATGACCAGCTTTTCTGGAGATACTGACAATGCCCAAATGGCCAGTGCATGCCCGTATCGATGGACCCATCGTGATGATCGGCTTTGGCTCGATCGGCAAGGGCACCCTTCCGCTGATCGAACGTCATTTCAGCTACGACAAGAAGCGCTTCGTCGTCATCGACCCGGAAGATAAGGATCGCAAACTGCTGGATTCTCGCGGCATCCGCTTCGTCCACCAGGCCGTTACAAAAGACAATTATCGCCATCTCCTCACGCCGCTGCTCACAGCCGGCGGCGGCCAAGGGTTTTGCGTGAATGTGTCGGTCGACACATCGTCACTCGACATTATGGAATTGTGCCGGGAGATTGGTGCCCTCTACATCGATACCGTGGTCGAACCCTGGAAGGGCTTTTATTTCGATCCCAAGCTCGGTCCGGAAGCGCGGTCGAATTATGCGTTGCGCGAAACAATTCTCGCTGCACGCCGTAAAAGGCCGGGCGGCCCCACCGCGGTCAGCTGCTGCGGCGCCAATCCCGGCATGGTCTCCTGGTTCGTCAAGCAAGCGCTGCTCAACATCGCTCGCGACACTGGATTGAAGTTCAAGCAGCCAAAGTCACGCGAGGAATGGGCCCGGCTGGCCAAAAAAGCCAACATCAAGGGCATCCATATCGCCGAGCGCGATACGCAACGCGCCAAGCAACCGAAGCCGATGAACGTGTTCGTCAACACCTGGTCGGTCGAAGGCTTCGTGTCTGAAGGCTTGCAGCCAGCAGAACTTGGCTGGGGCACACATGAAAAGTGGCTGCCGGCAAACGCCGGCAGGCACAAAGGCGGGTGCGGCGCAGCGATCTATCTCTTGCAGCCGGGCGCCAATACGCGCGTGCGCTCGTGGACGCCGACGGCGCAGGCCCAATTGGGTTTCCTAGTCACCCACAATGAATCGATCTCGATTGCCGACTACTTCACGCTCCGCCGGGGGCGCAAGACGATTTACCGGCCGACTTGCCACTACGCCTATCACCCCTGCAACGACGCCGTACTGTCGCTACATGAAGTGTTCGGTCGCGCTGGTGCTCCACAGGAAGACGTCCATATTCTCGATGAGCACGAAATTGCCGATGGCATCGATGAACTCGGCGTGCTGCTCTATGGACACAAGAAGAATGCTTACTGGTACGGCTCCCAGCTTTCGATCGACGAAACCCGGGAAGTCGCGCCTTATCAGAACGCAACCGGCTTGCAGGTGACCTCGGCGGTGCTCGCCGGCATGGTGTGGGCTCTGGAGAACCCGAAGGCCGGCATCGTCGAAACCGATGAGATGGATTTTCGCCGCTGTCTTGAGGTGCAGATGCCGTATCTTGGGCCTGTGATCGGCACCTATACAGACTGGACACCGCTCACCGGACGGCCTGGCCTTTTCCCCGAAGACATCGACAAACGCGATCCCTGGCAGTTCAGGAACGTACTGATGCGCTGACGCGTGCGACGTCGATTGCAATAACAGCACGGGCGGCGCCCATGCCGCCCGTTTCTGTTCGCGCACATCGACGCGCCGCTATTTTTTTTCGTCCGCCTTCTCGCCGGGCTTCGGCGGCGGCTTCTTCGGCGGAGGTCCCGCCGGCACGCGTGCACCTGGCGGTGGCGGCGGTGGGTGGGCCGCGGGCGGCGGCGGAGGCTGCACCTGCCGTTGTTGCGGTGGCGGCGGAGGCAGTGCTGGTGGCGGCGGCTGCACTTGCCGTTGTTGGGGCGGTGGTGGTGGCGGGGCCTGTGGTGGAATCGGCCGCACGACCGTCGGCTGCTGTGGCGGCGGACCGCCGGGAGGACCACCTGGCCCGCTTCGTTCACGACGCTCCTCGCGACGCTCTTCTCGCTGCACTGGCGCGCCGGTAGCAGGTGCCGTTGTTGTTGGCGCAGTTGTCGTTGGCTGAGACCCCGGAAGTGGCGGTGGCGGCAGACCTCCGGGAGGACCGCCCGGCCCACTTCGTTCGCGACGCTCTTCTCGCTGCACAGGCGCGGTAGTGGCGGGTGCTGTTGTCGTTGGCTGAGCCCCCGAAGGTGGCGGCGGCGGAGACCCAGCGGGCGGCGGCTGTTGCGGTGCCGGCGCTATGGCTGGAGCGCCCTGTGCCGCGCGCGGCGGAGTGGCCCCCAATCGGCCGCGTTCGTTCTTGCCGAGCGGTTGCGGCGCGGTGACCGCGGCGTTTGGCTGTATCAGCGTTGTCGTGCGCTGAACGGAAACTGGAGCCAGACGTGGACGCACGCCAGGTCCGGCTACTCCACCGGGTCCGGCTGGCCCTCCGGCCGGGCCGCCACGCACTCCACGCAGATCCTCGCGCCGCACATGCACGGCGTCGGCCACTCCTTGCGTCGATGCAAACACGCGCGGACGCACGCGATAAGTTGCCACCGGAGCGCCGTTCACACGGGCAACGAATGCCGGTGAAATTCCGGGATTAACCGCCACCCGCCCCTGCACTGGGAACGTCCGATTGACGATGCGGGTCTGCCGCAGAATGACCGAGCGCCGGTATGGCGGAACGTAGTAAGTCCGCAGGCGCGGTGCACCGATGAACCGGCTCGGCACAAACACCCAATACGCGGGCTCGACTCCATAAGCTTCGATCAATTCGTCCGGCGGCAGCGGTGCCCAACCGACGTATTCTTCCCCGTAGCGCCAATCGACCCAGGCCGGCGCCCACTCATCGCCCGGCACCCAGAACCAGCCAAAACCCGGCTCAAACGCCCACCGACCATAGTGATAGACGACCCAACCCCAATCGGCCTCGCTATCGTCGGATACCCAATACCAGCCCCACTCGTCCGTATAGACCCAATGCCCGTACTGGTAGGGACGCCAGTCCGGCGGCACACCTCTTGGCACCCACACTTCCCCGAAACGCGGATGCGGACGCCAGCCGCCATATTCCTCGAGCGCGATTTGGGCGTCCTCGGAAACCTGGGCTACGGCCGGAGACAGGGAGCCAACCACGAGCGAAGCCGGCAGCGCACCAATGGCGATAGTCGTTCCGGTCAAGACCGCGAAGGCCAGACGGCGCAGGTAATGAGTAAAGATCATGTCTATTGTCCCTAGCCGTTCAGGCTCGCCCCAGCCGCAAGTCAGACAAGTGCGGCACACCGGGTTGGTTCCGAATCACTTACCCCTCAAACTAGTGCCGCGACGCTGACACGGGCAATCCGCCCGAGTCAGGCGATGCAATACGGCGATCACAGGGCAAGGACGCCGGCGGCACCCGCTTCGGTCCCGAAAGCGAGCGTTTGGCCCAACTCATCCCACCCGAGCGCACTCACCGGTTGCCCGTCCGCTGGTCGCACCAAAATGAGCGCGTCATCATCGATTCGCACAAGCTTCACCGCGCCGTCCGCATAGCCGACCGCTACCACGAGTTGGCGCGGATGCGCTGCGACGACCGCGGCCCGGGCCTCGGCACGCGCGAGAATCTTCGGCTGCCGGCCCATCGGACCGTCCTTGCCGTCGAACGGCCACAGAATAAGTTGCTCGGAGCCTGAAGTTGCGAGGAATTCTCCGCCTGCGGTCCAATCGAGCGAGCGCACGCGTGCCGAATAGCCGGACATGCGCATATGCTTTCCATCCGCGAGCCGCCAGCCATGTAGCATCGGCTCCTGCATGCAGGTGATCAGAAATTTTCCGTCCGGACTGATTGTGACCCCGAGGTGTGAGCCCTTCCATTCAAGTCGCTCCGGCGCCGCGCCAGTATTGGGAAACCAAAGCGTCGCGCCATTGTAGTGCGCCATCGCGAGACGAAAGCCCTTCGGCGCAAAGCAAAGGCCAGCCACGGTCGATGGTGCGTCGAAGCGGCGTTCCTCGCCCTTCTTGGAGATCACATGCGCGGTCTTGCCTGCCGACCACGCCACCGCACCATCTGGCCCAAGCGCAACCTGATCAATCCAGCGCTTTTTGTCATCCGACGCGAGCACATGATTTTCGCCGCCCGCACTGGTCTCGATGAGGTTGCCATCATCGCCGCCGGTGATGATGCGTTTTCGATCGCAGGCGCTCGCCAGAATTGCACCGGCGTGCGCCTTTACGCGACGCTCGTCATCACCGGCGAACAACAGCGCTTCCTCGCCAAGCACGAAGACCGGCGTGACCCCCAAAAAATGAATGCCAACCACCGGCGCACCAGCGTCAACGGGGCGCACGCGCTCGGCAAGAGAGGGAATTGGGACCTGCGTGTCGCTCACGTTAGGCGATGCAGCTTTCGAAGCCTTGACGGATTTTATCTTCGGGCAGATTGCGTCCGATGAACACAATGCGGCTGCCGCGAGACTCGTCTTCGCGCCATGGCCGCTGATGGTCGCCATCGAGGATCATGTGGACGCCCTGGAACACGAAACGCTCGGGATCGTCCTTGAACGACAGGATACCCTTGCAGCGCAGAATATTCGGACCGTCCTTGGCCACGAGATCCTGGATCCACGGAAAGAACTTGTCGGGGTTCAGCGCCTTGTCGGTACGCAGTGCGACCGACTGCATGTCCTCGTCATGGTAGTGCTTGAGACCGTTGCCATGATGATGGTGATGGGCGCCATGATCGTGATCGCTATGATCGTGATGATGATCGTGCTCATGACCTTCCCCTTCCAGAAAATCCGGCTCGATCGTCAGAATGCGGTCGAGGTCGAAGGCATTGCGGCCGAGGACTTCGGCAATGTCTATCTTTGCGCGCTCGGTGCGATGGACACGCGCGTAAGGATTCAGTCCGCGGATGCGCGCTTCCAGCTCGCGCAATTCGTCTGGCGTCACCAGATCGGTTTTGTTGAGTAGGATGACGTCAGCAAAGGCGATCTGATTCTTGGCCTCAGGTGCATCCTTGAGGCGGTCAGTCAGCCATTTGGCATCGGCAACCGTGACAACCGCGTCCAGTTTCGTCTTGGCGCCGACCGCCTCGTCCATGAAGAAAGTCTGCGCCACCGGAGCGGGGTCGGCGAGACCCGTGGTCTCGACAATAATGGCGTCGAACTTGCCTTTTCGCCGCATCAGCCCATCGATAATGCGCACCAGGTCGCCGCGCACGGTACAACAGATGCAGCCGTTGTTCATCTCAAACACTTCTTCGTCGGCATTGACCACCAGCTCGTTGTCGATGCCGATTTCACCAAACTCGTTGACGATGACGGCAAATTTCTTGCCGTGCGGTTCGGACAATATACGGTTCAGCAGCGTGGTCTTGCCGGCTCCGAGGTATCCGGTAAGCACTGTGACTGGGATTTTGGAGGCGGTATCGGGGGTGGGCATGAACTAAAGGCTCCGTTCAAACTCATATAGGCAATCTTGCGCCGACCTACAAAGCGCACAAATACACGTGAATCGCCGAAAAGCGCTATTTTCTGTGCCCACCAATTGGCACGCGCCGCCAAATCGCCAACGCTGTTGCCCAGACGCACGCCGCGAGAGCGACCGAAACAAGGATCGTCGCTGCTGCGCTCACAAGCGCGATTTGATCTTTGCCGTCGACACCCTCGGAAAATATCCTGGCGGGCAGGTAGCGTGACATGTCGCCGGTTGGTCCATGGGCAATCATCGTTAGGAGGACGATCGCCAACGCGATGACCGCCAGACAGTGCCCAACCGCCTTGAACTTTAGCGCCGCCATTCAATGTTCGCCGACGACCTGGTCTGAATTTCCGTACCGGGTGACACCCTACCGCGATGCAACAGGTGCGGGGAAGCCGGAGTGCCGCCAGATGCGCAGCTCAATTTGTGACGGCATCCCCTTGGCCGGCTTCAGGTCCTGGCGGTATGGTCACAACCAAGCGGGCACCAAGACCAAAGCTCAAGGGACGGAATAATGAATTATTTGACTAATTTCGCATCGATCAAGGACCGCGTGTCGCCCGAAGAATGGCAGGCGCGGCTCGATTTGGCTGCCTGTTACCGCCTCGTCGACACCTACGGCATGACCGATCTCATCTACAACCACATCACGGCACGCGTTCCTGGTGAAAAAGACGTTGTGCTGCTTAATCTCTATGGCCTGCTTTACAAGGAGATCACCGCTTCCAGCCTGGCAAAGATCCACGTCGACGGCGAGATCATCTGGAAGCCGGATACCGACTACGACATCAACAAATCCGGCTATGTGATTCACGGAGCAATTCACAAAGCTCGACCCGATGTCGCCTGCGTGTTGCACACGCACACCCGTGCGGGCATGGCGGTCGCCGCCATGAAATGCGGCTTGCTTCCTCTGTCACAGACCGCGATCCGTTTTGTTGGACACATCGGCTATCACGATTATGAGGGGCCGGCCGTCGAGCTTGATGAACGGGAGAGGCTCGTGCGCGACCTCGGTCCGCACGACGCGCTGATCATGCGCAACCACGGCTTGCTGACCTGCGGCGCAACCATTCAGCAGGCATTCAACACCATGTACCAGCTCGAACTATCCTGCCGCTCGCAGGTGGATGCGATGGCGGCACGTACTGAGCTGACCATGCCGGGCGAAAATGTACTGGCCCATACGGCGCACCTGTATCAGCCCGGCACCCGGCGCCCATATGGTGTTCTCGAATGGCCGGCGATGCTGCGGCGGCTCGATGCCGAGCAGAAGAACACCGACTATCCGCCCTACTGGCACTAAAAACGTCCGATACCCCGGAGACATCATGCCCACACTGCTATCTCGATTGATCGTGCTCGCAACATTATCGCTCGTGCTCGCGCCGAGCGCTTTTGCCGACGAGTACCCGAACCGGCCGGTGCGGCTGATCATTCCGTTTCCGCCCGGCGGCAGCAATGACGTGGTCGGCCGCCTGGTTGCGCAGCAGCTCAGCACAAAGCTGGGGCAGCAGGTCTACGTCGACAACCGCGGCGGCGCCGGCGGCACGATCGGCACCGAGGCCTGTGCGACAGCGGCGCCAGACGGCTACACGATCTGCGTCATATCGATCGCGCACGCGGTCAACCCCGCGCTCTACCAACTCAAGTACGATCCCATCAAGTCGTTCACACCAATCTCAATCTTCGCGACCGGACCAAACGTGCTGGTGGTCAACCCGACCTCGCCGATCCGATCGGTGAAGGACCTGCTCACCCTGGCCAAAGAGAAGCCGGGCGAGCTGAACTATGCTTCGGCGGGCGTCGGCAGCTTCCAGCATTTGGGTGCCGAACTGTTCAAGCTGCAGGCGCATGTCAACCTTGTGCACGTGCCCTACAAGGGAGGCGGACCGGCAATGCAGGACGTCATCGCCGGACACGTGAAGATCATGTTCTCTTCGCTGGTGCAGACCACCCCATTCATCAAATCCGGGCAACTTATTGCACTGGGAACCGGGGGAGCCAAGCGCAGTCCGGTGCTGCCGGATGTACCAACCATCGCGGAGGCGGGCGTTCCCGGCTACGTGGCAGACAATTGGTGGGGTCTCGCCGCACCCGCTGGCCTGCCCAAGCCGATCATCGACAAACTCTACACGGCGACAGAGGCCGCGCTTAAGGCGCCCGAGTTGCAGGCACAGTTCGAGCGCGAAGGTGCGGCCACTGTGGAAATGAGCACCGCAGAGTTCGGGGAATACATTAAGACCGAGATCGAAAAATGGGGACGCGTTGTGAAGGAGGGCAACATCCACCCACAGTAAGCGGGCGGCCGATCCGTCTTGGCTACCTGACGCCTAAGCCATTATTAACTCGAGCCTTTTAACAATGTGCTCGCCATTGGCCAGCTTTACCTAAGCTTTACGGCCCGTCGTTATGGTGCGACCCGCGCCTCGGGGGCGACCCAGGGCAGTTAGTGGAAGGCGGCGGGAAGAATCCCGCCCAAGACAAGAAATGTCGCAGGCCGCGTCAGTCATCGATGAACTCGAAGATGTTCTCGCCGCGGGCTCAAGCGATCGGCGCACTGAAATTCTCAGACGCGTGACCGACCTCTTTCTCGGCAATGCCGAGGCTTTCAATAAAGAACAGGTCGGTCTCTTTGATGACGTGCTTGCGCACCTCGTCAAACAGGTCGAAACCAAAGCGCTCGCTCAACTCGGCGCCAAGCTTGCCCCTGTCGATAATGCGCCTGATGGCGTCATTCGAACTCTGGCCCGCCACGATGAGATTGCTGTCGCTGGACCTGTACTTGCTCAATCGACTCGGCTTACCGACAGCGACCTGGTCGAGATTGCAGGGTCGAAGAGCCAGGAACACCTTGGTGCAATCACCGAGCGGAAGCGTCTGGCCGCTGCGGTGACTGACATCCTGATTCAGCGCGGCGACACCACTGTCGTTCGCAAGCTCTCGCAAAATCAGGGTGCAACTTTTTCGGACGGTGGATACGTCACACTGGCAGAGCGTGCAGAGACCGACGAGCGGCTCGCGGAAAATCTTGGTGTGCGTCTCGATATGCCGCCTCAATTACTGCGGGACCTTATGTTGAAGGCGACCGAAACCGTGCGCGCGCGTCTGTTGGTGACAGTGACGGCGGAACGTCGGGGCGAGATACAGAGTGTCCTTTCTCAGGTCTCGGACAAGGTCCTGCGCAAGGCGGCGGCGCCACGTGACTTCAGTCACGCGGTCGCGCTCATGGACAAAATGCAGAACAACGGCCGCCTCGATGAACCGGCAATCGTGGGATTCGCCGAAGCCGGACAATATGAAGAATTGGTCGTCGGGCTCGCGCGGCTTTGTGCGGTGCCTATCGAACTGATCGAACGGCTGATGCAGAATGTTCGCTATGATGGCATTCTCGTCGTCTGCAAGGCTGCCGAGATGCGTTGGCAGACCTTCAATGCGATCCTGAAGATGCGGTTCGCTCCCTATGAGGTCCCCACCACCGACATTACCCAGGCGCGGACCGATTTTCTCAAGCTTTCGGTACCGACCGCGCAGCGCATGGTCCGTTTCTGGCTCGTTCGCGGCGTGGCGAAGGCCGACGCCTGACCTAGCGTCGGCCGTGGCGTTATGCGGAGGCCTTGCGATTTGAAATGTTATAATGTTACATTCCGTCGGAAGCCACCTGAAGTGGCTGGAAACAGAGGATTTGTTCGGTGAAATCCGCCGCGATTGGCCTCGCACTCATTTTTGGCCTGGGTCTGGGCCAGGGCGCATCACTGGCAGCCGAAGGCCAAGTTGCGGTCGTTGCGGCGGAGAATTTCTACGGCGATATCGCCCGGCAGATCGGCGGCGACCGAGTGGCCGTCATCAGCATCATGAACAACCCAGACCAAGACCCGCATTTGTTCGAAACCACGCCTGCCGTCGTGCGCCAACTTGCGGGCGCTCAGATCGTGGTTCTCAATGGCGCAAATTACGACCCGTGGATGGACAAGCTCCTGGCCGCAGTGCCGCATGCAGGCCGCACAGTGATCAGCGCCGCGCAAATCACTGGCCGTAAGGCCGGTGACAATCCTCATCTGTGGTACGACCCGGTCACCATGCCCAGTGTGGCGACCGCGCTCGCCGGCGCGCTCGCCAAAGCCGACAGCGCCCACGCGTCGGACTATGCGGCGCGGCTGAAGGCAACGCTGGCTGCGCTTGAACGCATCGCCGAACGCGTTGCGCAGATAAAGGCAAAGCACGCTGGGACCGCTGTGACGGCTACAGAGCCGGTATTCGGCCCGATGACCGGAGCGCTCGGTCTCACCATGCGCAACCAACGTTTTCAACTCGCCATGATGAACGACACGGAGCCGAGCGCGCGTGACGTCGCCGCATTCGAGAAGGATCTCAGAGAGCGCAAAGTAAAAGTGTTGATCTACAACAGTCAGGTGTCCGAGAAGCTGACCGAGCGGCTGCGGGACGTCGCTAGCAAGGCAAAGGTGCCGGTGGTTGGCGTCACTGAGACGATGCCACCAAATGTTTCGTTCCAGGATTGGGTGCTCGGCGAGCTGGACGCGCTTGACAAGGCACTGAGCGAGCCGAACTCGTGAGCATCGTCGCACTCGAGCACGCCACTCTGCGCATCGGCGGCCGCACGGTGTTGTCGGACGTGAGCTTCGACATCGAAGCCGGCGAATTCATCGGCGTGCTAGGGCCCAATGGCGCCGGCAAGACCACATTGATGCGCGCCATCCTCGGCCTGCTTTCGCCCAGTGATGGCCACGTGAAGGTATTCGGTCGCACGCCTGAGCGCGGCAATCCGGCGATCGGCTATCTGCCGCAACTGCGAACGGTTCTGCCCGATTTGAGAGTGCGCGGACGCGATTTTATTGCCAGTTCGCTCAATGGCGAGCGCTGGGGCTTGCCCGTGTTCACCCGTCACGATCGCGGCATGATCGAGAAAACGCTCGATGCGGTGGGGACCCGCGACCTTGCCGCCCGGCCCTTGTCCGACATGTCTGGCGGCGAGCGCCAGCGGCTATTGCTGGCGCAGGCGCTGATCGGCGCACCGAAGTTGCTGCTGCTGGATGAGCCCCTGATCAGTCTCGACGCGCGCCACCAGGAAGTCGCTATCGATGTCGTGCGCAAGGTTTGCCGTGAACAAAAGATCACGGTGCTGTTCAGCGCACATGAGCTTAACCAGTTGTTGGGTACTCTCGACCGTGTGCTTTACCTCGGCAACGGCCAGGCTGTGCTTGGGACCATCGGCGAAGTGGTGACTGCGCCGGTGCTGTCGCGGCTTTATGGTACCGACATCCAAGTGGTTCGCGCCGATGGCCATATTTTCGTGATGTCACGCGGCCTTGACGTCGAGCGCACGGATCATCTGCACGACCATCACAACCACGGCCACGATCATGGTCATGACCACGGCCATCACCATCACTGACAATGTTTGCCTACGAATTCATGACCAACGCTTTCATCGCCGCCGGCATCGTCGCGGTGGTGTCCGGCCTTGTCGGCTATTTCCTGGTGATGCGAGGGCAGACGTTCGCCGGACACGCGCTGTCTCATATCGGGTTTGCCGGAGCCACCGGCGCCGGTTTGATCGGCCTCGCCCCGCTGTGGGGTCTGCTCGCATTCACGCTCGCTGCCGGCATCGTCATGGGCGCGCTAAGTGAACGCATCAGCAACCGCGACGTCGCGATTGGCGTCGTCCTCGCACTGGCGCTTGGGTTTGGCCTCTTGTTTCTGCACTACCACACATCGTTTGCCACGCAAGCGACGGCACTTCTGTTCGGTAACGTGTTGGCGGTTGACCACACCATGATCGCGACCCTTGCCGTGCTCGGCGCGATCACGCTGGCGGGGCTGGCAGCCATCATGCGGCCGCTCATCTTTGCTAGCCTGCAGCCGGAACTGGCCGAAGCCAAAGGGGTATCCCTGCGCTTGGTGTCCACCTCCTTTCTCGCGATTGTGGCCCTGGCGGTTTCGGAATGTGCGCAGATCGTCGGCGTGCTGATGGTGTTCACGCTGATGGTCGGCCCGCCAGCCGCCGCGCAGCGTGTGACCACCGGGCTCTGGAGCGGTTTGTTCGTTGCGGCAGCGCTCGCACTTGCCGAAGCCTGGCTTGGCCTGACGATGGCCTTCTACACCGATTGGCCGGTCAGCTTCTGCATCGCTCTACTCAGTGCGGTTGCCTATTTCGCCACGTTGCCTACGCGAGGCGTCCGCCACGCTCGCGCCGCAAGTTAAATGGAAACGGCCCCGCCAAGGCGGGGCCGTTGCAAAAAATCGGCGAGCGGGCTCGCCTACATCTTGGCGCCCTTCTCCTTGAAGAATTTGACCGCGCCGGGATGCCATGGGATCGGCGAATTGGCGACCACCTGATTTTCGACCGTGAAGCTCGACGCATCTTTGTGCACGGCAACCAGATCGGCTTTCTTGTCAACGATCAGCTTGACGATGTTGTAGGCGTCCTCGTCGGACATCTTGTCGTTGGTGACAAGAATATTCCAGACCGCGGAGACCTGATTGTCCTTGTCCTGCCCCGGGTACGTCCCGGCCTTGATGACGGCTGTCGAATAAAGATTGTCGTATTTGGCGTTCATCTTGGCGACCACGTCGGAGTGATCGATCATCTTTATTTTGGTGCCCGGAGTAGCGGCAAGATCGGTGACGCCCGCGGTCGGCAAGCCGCCGACCCAGAAGAACGCGTCGATCTTGTGGTCCTTGAGCGCATTCACCGATTCGGCAACCGACAGGCGTTCGCGTTTCATGTCCTTGTCCTTGTCGAGCCCGGCTGCCTCGATGACGCGAAAGGCCATGACCTCGGTCGCGCTCCCCGGTGCGCCGGTCGAAACGCGTTTGCCCTTGAGATCCGCAAGCGTGTTGACGCCGGTGCCTTCAATGGACACCACATGCATGATGTTCGGATAGAGCACCATCAGCGTGCGCAACGGCACCTTGCTGCCTTTGAACTTGTCGACGCCGTTGAATGCGTCGAGCGCAGCGTCAGCCATTGAGAAGGCGAGTTCGCTCTGCCCCGAGTTGATCAGCTTGAGGTTGTCAACCGAGCCGCCGGTGACCTGTGCGGTCGCCTGCATGTTCGGAAAAGTCTTCGAGATCAGGTTCGCGAGCGCCCCGCCGATCGGATAATAGACGCCGCCGGTGCCGCCGGTGCCAATGGCGATCGCCCGTTGCTGGGCGATGGCGCCACCCAACGCGAGTGTCGCAGCCGCCACCGCTGCAAGAGCCAGTGTGAATCCTCGTCTCATTGTTGTCCTCCCTAAGTGTTCTTGACGCATTTACGGAACCCGTGCCGGCATGGGCTCCCGACTAAACCATTGCCATAGCAACAAGCCGGCACCGAGCGCGAGGCCGAAAGGCGCCGGATGCGGAATATCAAGGCCGGTTATGCCTTCCATCATAGCCTCGAGCAGGCTCGGGAATACCAGCAGCAGTCCAGTTAGCAGGAACAGGCCCCGTTCGAGCGGCGTGGTGCGCCGGATCGCCCAGTCTTGTGCGGCGACTGAGAGCGCGCCGAGGCCGGCGCCGGTCACCGCGGTAATCCATATGACGTCGTAGACGGAACCGTCCTTTGGAATCTTCATCAAGAGGCCAATGCCGAGCGGGTCAAGGACGAATACGAACGGCACCAGGAACGCCGGCAGCGTGTATTTCCAGGCTTGCATCGTCGTCTTGTAGGGATCGCCACCGGTAATGGCCGCAGCCGCGAACGGCGACAGCGCGGTCGGCGGCGACACTTCCGACAGCACTGCGTAATAAAAAATGAACATGTGCGCGGCGTAGTCAGGCACACCGAGCTTGATCAGCGCCGGCGCCGCGATGACTGCGCATATGATGTAAGAGGCCGTCACGGGGACCGCGAGGCCGATGATCCAGACGACCAGCGAAGTGTAGATCGCGGTCATCAAGAGACTGCCGCCGGCAAAGTCGATGACGATGGCAGAAAATTTCAAACCCAAGCCGGTCAACGTGACCACGCCGACGATAATGCCAGCGGCAGCGCAAGTCGTTGCGGCGCTGAGCACGCCAATCGAGCCGTCGGCCAGGGCAGAGGTGAGCTTTTCGCTCGAAGGTATGGCGCGTTGCCCGGCCGATGTAAGGCCGAGAACCGCCAGGACCGCAATGACAAGCAGGATCACCATTGGGAAGTAGGTTTGTATGAGCACCGCCGGCGCCGATGTGCCGATGCCGGGGATGACACCAACCACCGCGGTCACGGCAAGGAGGGCCAGCAATGGAATCAATAATTGACGCGGGCCCAATGCGGTCTCAGGCGCGAGCGCACTCATCGTGAAAGCCAGCATGGTGGAATAGAACACCGATAGCATCGGCGAGTATCCGATCACCATGAATACGACTACCGCGACCAGCGAAACGAAGTGGAATCCGTAGCGCCGGGTCATCTGCCAGATCGTCATTTCCTGTTTGAACACGACTTCCTGGGCGCCGAAACGCATCGCATCGAGTTCGACCATGAACAACAGTGACAGGTAGTAGAGACAGGTTGGAATCGTGGCCATCCAGATGACGTCGAGGTAACTGATCTTGAGAAACTCGGCGATCAGGAAGGCGGCGGCGCCCAGCACCGGCGGCGAAATGATGGCACCGAGTCCGCCGGCAGCAAGCAATCCGCCGGCGGCGTCTTGCTGAAAGCCGGCTTTCTTCAGCATCGGCCAAGCCACCGTGCCGATCATCACTGTGGTGGCAACGCCAGAGCCGGATGGGCCGCCCAGCAGGAATGAGGAGGCGACCACCGCGCGGCCGGCGCTCGACGGCTTGCCACCCATCACCGCCAGCGAGAAGTCGATGAAGAATTTACCGGCACCGGAATGCTGAAGGATGG
>JBGQLL010000006.1:0-32249 GCA_041500065.1 Pseudolabrys sp. | reverse complement strand
TTGCTTGATTGGGAGGTGAGCGATGGAGGGGAATGCACGGACATGGGTCACGCCCAAGCAGAGGGCAGAGCTCTGGGAGCGCTGGAAGAGCGGTCAATGTGTGGCGGATATCGCCCGCGCGCTTGCGAGGAGGAACAAGAGTGGCGTCTATCGGGTCTTGGCTCTGCATGGAGGAATCGCCCCAACGCCACGCCGGAGAGGTCCGCGCGCGCTGAGGCTTGAGGAGCGCGAAGAGATTTCGCGTGGCATTGCCGCTGGTCGGTCGATCCGGCAGATCGCACAGGGCCTTGCCCGCTCGCCGTCGACGGTCAGTCGGGAGATCAGACGTAACGGCGGCTGCAGCGCCTACCGCGCCAGTTGGGCATCGGTACGCCTGGCAGCGGGCGTTGCGCTCGAAGCCCTGTCGCCTGGCGCGCCATGCGGAGCTACGATGGCGCGTCGCGCAGAAGCCGCTTTTGGGGGTAAAGCGGACGTAATGCGCACATCGCCAAGGCATTGCCCATCACGAGCGCTTGAGGCGGCTCAGGCGACGCGCTGCCTCCGGATTTGCGGCGCCCGGCGGCATGCGCCCCGCGATGAGGTCCTTGACCTGATTTATCGTGTCGAAGGCTTGGTGCTCTGCGGCGTCCGGCGTCAGGCCCGCCGTGTGCGGAGTGGCGATCACGTCGGCGCGCCGCGCCAACGCGAGCGAGGGCATCTGGTCCTGCGCGCGGCCAACGTCAAGCGCAGCGCCGGAGATGCGCTTGTCGTCGAGTGCACGGACAAGCGCGGCCTCATCAACCAGGTTGCCGCGCGACAAATTTATGAAATAGGCAGACGGCATCATTTGTGCGAAGGCTTCGGCGTTCATCAAATTCTCGGTCTGCTCGTTCGCAATGGCGAGGCACACGACGAAATCCGATCTTGCTAGCAGATCCGCAAACTGGACTTGTTTGAGCATTGGCCGGGTCACGCTTTTATGGGGGTCTGCGACCAGCACTGTCATACCGAGTGCGAGACCGAGCTCGGCAAGATGCTCGCCGATCGCGCCATAGCCAACGATGCCGAGCGTTGCCCCCTTAAGCTGGCGGCCCATGCGCGCCTCAGGGACACGGCCGGTGCGGTAGACGGACGTGGCCTCGGTGACGTGACGCCCGCAATCGATCATGAAGCCAATGGCCATCTCGGCGACCGAAGCGATAAAGCCCGGGGTTGCATGGGTGACCAGAATTCCTTGGGCGCTGGCGGCGGCGACATCGACGTTGCGAATATCGACTGCGACCCGCAGGAACGCGACCAAATCACCCACCAGCGGGAAGAACTCGGCCGAGCCGGCCGTTTGCCGGTCTGAGATTATTATCTCACAGCCCTGCGCGGCTTGCGCCAGCGCCTTGGCGTTGAGCACCTGGCCGGCGTCGTTGAGCCGCACATCGCCGAGCTTGCGCAACTCGGCGAGAGCGCGCTCGCCGTAGTAGTTCTTAAGCATGTCGGGGATGTGAGTGAGAAAGATGGTAGGCACAGGCTTCTCCGGGCATGAGGGCTCGGCTTCTATCCGACGATGATCCCAAATCCTGCCGATAAAATTCCCTATTCTCGCTTCAAATATCCCTGTTCCGACAAAATAATTCCCTGTTCCGTTGAGTAGGGAATTTGCGTCAAAAGCCCTGTGGCGCCGTCATTATTTGCCGGTCTCCGGCGTTCCAAAAGCCGTGATTTTGCAAAATTCCCTGTAAAATTCCCTGTTAGCAGGGAAAACGGGCAGAGCAGGGGGCCATCTGCACTGGCGCCCCAGCCACCCAGTCCAGTCTCTTCATATATTTAGTACTTAGGATCATTGCGGCGAGGAAGCCCACCAATGTGGCGCTTTTCGAATTCGACAATTGTCTCTGGGTTACAAATTCAAATTTTCAAACGCGCGGGGAATAAACCGCACCATAAAAACCTCCGGTCAACTCGACCGGAGGCGCCAAGGGAAGGGACGTTCAGGTTAGCGAACGTTGACCCACACACTCTTTTCCTGGGTGAGCCGCCGTAAGACGCCATCGATGAGATCGCGCCCCAGGTGTTGATCCAGACATTGCGGGCCTCGAAGCCTTGCGCCGCCCATCGATTGAGGACGCCGCCGCCATGAAACCAGACGTTACCACGACCATCATCAATGTGCCGTGGCCCGATTGCGGCGAACTCAGTCCTGAACCGATCGAGCGCATCGTGCATAACGATGTCATTCCATGTTCGTTATGCGCAGGCCTAATCGATCTTTCACCCGACGACTGCAAATCGGTCGTCAGCAACGCGAAAAGTCTTTGGTAATCGAAGGCTGGCTGAAGCGGCTTGCTCAACGGCCTTGGTAGGCCGGCGTGTAAACAATCAGCCCATCGAGAGCGTCGGTCACCTTGATCTGGCACGACAGCCGGGAGGTCGGCTTCACCTCGAATGCGGTGTCGAGCATCTCTTCTTCTTCTGCCGAAGGCGGTCCGACGACCGGGAACCACTTCTCATCCACGTGCACTAGGCAGGTTGCGCAGGTGCAGGAGCCTCCGCATTCGGCGACAATACTGGAGACATCGTTGCGCAGCGCCGTTTCCATCACCGTTGAGCCGAGCTCGGCCTCGACCGTGTGCTTCGTTCCATCGTGTTCGATATAGGTGATTTTCGGCATGCCGGGTCGAATGACCGAATGAATGAAAATAAAGACGAAACGTCAGGCGACGCCGAGTTTCTTCTGCAGGCTGGTGGACGAGGTGGTGTACTGGAAGACCAGCTTTTTCTCCGGATAGACGTACCGGTGCGCCTTCTGCGCCATCAAGGCAGCCTCGTGAAAGCCGGAGAGGATCAGCTTGAGCTTGCCCGGATAGGTATTGATGTCGCCGATGGCAAACAGGCCGGGAAAGCTGGTCTCAAAGGTGCCGGTGTCGGCCGGGATCAGTTCGTCTTCCATTTTCAGGCCCCAGTCCGCTACCGGACCAAGCTTCATGGTTAGACCGAAAAAGGGAAGCATAGCATCGACGTCAACACGCGTGAGAGCGCCGTCATTGCCTTTAATGGAGCAGGTGGTGAGCTTTCCGTCGCTGCCCTCGAGTGTGGTCACCTGGCCGATCTTCAGGTTCATCCCACCAGCAGCAACCAGTGCGCGCATCTTGTTGACGCTGTCAGGCGCGCCGCGGAATTCGTCGCGCCGGTGCACCAGCGTCAGACTTTTGGCAATTGGCTGAAGATTGAGCGTCCAGTCGAGTGCGCTGTCACCGCCGCCGACGATCAGCAGCCGTTTGCCGCGGAACGTATCCATCTTGCGTACAGCGTAGAAGACCGACTTCTCTTCGTAAGGCTCGATGCCTTGAATCGGCGGCCGCTTGGGCTGGAACGAGCCGCCGCCGGCTGCGATCACGATGCATTTCGCTTCGAAGGTCTTTCCGGCATCGGTGCGCAGACGAAACAGCGGGTCGCCGATCTTTTCCAGCGTGGTCACCATCTCGTTGAGATGGAAGGTAGGACGAAAGGGCTTGATCTGTTGCATCAATGCGTCGGTCAGGCCGTGTCCGGTAATGATCGGAATGCCCGGAATGTCGTAGATCGGCTTCTCAGGATAAAGCTCGGCGCATTGGCCGCCGACCTTGTCGAGGATATCGACGAGGTGCGCATTGATATCGAGCAGACCAAGCTCAAACACCGCGAACAGCCCGACTGGGCCCGCGCCGATGATCAGAACATCGGTTTTGATTTTCTCACTCACTCTTTAACCCCGGCGGCCGCCGGCTCCATGCCTTGTGGTTTCAATCAAATCACGCCGAACGGCGGGCGGGTTGCGAAGCAGGATTGCGCGAGAGAAGAAGCAGTTCGTCGAGATTTTGCTGTGGCGTCTTACCGCTGGTCATCAGAACCGCATCCGCCTTTGCGTAGAGTGGTTCGCGACTCCTAAGAATTGAAATCAGATCCTCCATAGCGCGCGCACTTTTTGCCATCGGCCTCATGTCACCCTGCGCCATGACGCGCTTCATATACTCTTCTGGCTCGGCGCGCACCCAGACCGTAAAGCATGAGGTAAGGAGCAGTTCTAGCGTGCCCGGCTCGGTCACGATGCTACCACTGGTGGCGATCACAAAGTGCCGGTGCCGCCGCAACACGTCGTCGAGCGCTTCCCGTTCCGCACGGCGGAAGGTGTCCTGACCGAACATGTCAAAAATTTCACTTAACGATGCGCCACTGCGATTTTCAATCTCGCGGTCAAGCTCGATGAACGGCACATTTAGACGTTCTGCCAACAGGCGTCCGAGCGTGGATTTACCACCGCCGCGCAGGCCGATTAGCGCGATGCGTCGGCGGCGGGCGTCCTCTGATGGTTCGCTGAAATGCTGAAGCAGCAGGTCGCGCGCCTCGATGAGTGCGGTTGGCGACAGCCGTTCGAGGAACTGTGATAGCAGCACCAGATCGAGCGCGGGCTCGGAACCCTCTTGCACGATTTGCGTAACCGGGACGCCGATGGCACGTGCGATGCGCCGCAGCAACACGATCGAGCAATTGCCTTTCCCGAGTTCGAGCTGGGCGAGATAGCGCTCTGAAATCCGGGCGTGCTGCACCAACGCTTTACGCGTCATCCCGCGTTGATTACGCAGTGTACGGACACGCTCGCCAACCTGGCGCAGATAAGCGTCGGTATCGCGACGTTGAGAGGATTTTGTTTCGCTGGCCGTCATAAGTTCCAGTCTGCAATATATTTCCGGACCACCATGCAGGAGTTCACGGGAAAATGCAATCCTGCTAAAGCGGCCTAATGTGCTGATATCACAAAGAGCTAGCGGTCATTTTGGTGTTAGTAACAGGCTGCTGGTTTATCCCATTGGGTACGATGGTTGTAGAAAGCGAGTCAGGGTGCTACGCTACTGCAAAATAGTGCATATTGGGAGGATGGTGTCGGGGGGTTTCCCGCGCCATGGGAATCATGCAAGCAGTCGATTTTCAGACAGACCCTTCGCACTACCGCCATTGGCGCATCGAGCGCGACGGCGACATTGCCTATTTGATTATGGATGTCGATCCGGCTGGCGGCCTCTCGGATAGCTATGAGCTCAAGCTCAATTCGTATGACCTGGCTGTCGACATTGAACTCAACGACGCAGTTCAGCGTCTACGCTTCGAGCATCCCGAAGTGCATTGCGTAGTCATTAAATCCGGCAAGGACAATGTGTTTTGCGCTGGTGCCAATATTCGCATGCTCGGCAAGGCAACGCACGGTCACAAAGTTAATTTCTGCAAATTCACCAACGAGACGCGGCTCGCGATTGAGGATGCCAGCGAGAATTCCAGCCAGGTCTACATGTGCGCAGTCAACGGTAGTTGTGCTGGCGGTGGCTACGAACTGGCGCTCGCCACTGATCACATCATGCTTGTAGATGACCGCCGCTCAACGGTATCTCTACCGGAGACGCCATTACTCGCGGTGCTGCCCGGCACCGGCGGGCTCACGCGTGTCACCGATAAGCGCAAGGTGCGACGCGACCGCGCTGATTTCTTCTGTTCCACCGAGGAAGGTCTTCGTGGTGCTAAGGCGGTCGATTGGCGACTGGTTGACGAGATCGTGCCGCCTTCAAAATGGAAAGATGCAGTGACTGCGCGTGCACATGAGTTGGCCAAGCGCTCAGACCGTCCCATCTCGGGCGGGATCAAGCTCACACCTCTGCAGCGGAAAGTCGAAGACGCGCGTATTTCTTATTCGCATGTCGACGTCGAAGTCGATCGCGCTCGCTCGGTGGCGACTGTTACCGTACGCGGGCCTATGCAGCCGACGCCGGTCTCTGTCGATACTGCCCACACGCTGGGCGACAAGTTTTGGCCTCTCACAGTGGCGCGTGAACTGGAAGATGCAATCCTACATCTGCGCGTCAATGAATCGTCCATCAATGTCGTGTTGCTACGTACGGATGGCAACGCGCAGGCGGTGCTAGAACACGATGAGTTCCTCGCGAAGGCCAATGGCGACTGGCTGATGCGTGAGATCCGCCACTACCTCAAGCGAGTGTTCAAACGAATCGATGTTACTGCCAAGACATTTTTTGCACTTATCGAGCCGGGCTCTTGCTTTGCCGGAACGCTGGCCGAGCTCGCCTTCGCTGCCGATCGCACTCTGATGCTGATAGGCACGCGCGAGGGCGACAATCGCCCGCCTGCCTCGCTTACCCTGGGCCAGGCCAATTTCGGTTTCTACCCTATGGGTAACGGGCTCACACGCTTGCAGAGTCGCTTTCTTGGCGAGCCAGCGGCGCTTGAGAATGCCAAGAAAAGAATTGGTGTGACGCTCGAGGGTGAGGAGGCGGCTGATGTTGGCCTCATTACTTTCGCCTACGAAGATTTCGACTGGGATGACGAACTGCGGGTGATGATTGAAGAGCGTGCCAGCTATTCGCCCGATTCATTGACCGGCATGGAAGCCAATCTGCGGTTCGCTGGGCCGGAAACGATGGAAACGAAAATCTTCGGTCGACTGACGGCGTGGCAAAACTGGATCTTCCAGCGGCCTAATTCCGTCGGCGAGCGCGGCGCTCTTAAGCTCTACGGCAGCGGCGTGAAAGCAACTTTCGACAAGGAAAGGGTGTAGCCATGAATATCCAGCAAGTCGACTATAATGGGCTAATCCCAAACAATGTCGACCTCGGTAGCGATGTACGCGTCAAGCGCGCGCTCGAGAAATGGCACCCCGGTTATCTCAACTGGTGGAGTGATATGGGGCCGGAAGGCTTCCAGGAGTCGCTGGTCTATCTACGCACCGCCGTCAGCGTCGACTCCAAAGGCTGGGCCAAGTTCGACTATGTGCGCATGCCGGAATATCGCTGGGGCATACTGTTGGCGCCGGCAGCCGAGGGCCGTACGGTTCCGTTTGGCGAACACAAAGGTGAGCCAGCCTGGCAAGAAGTGCCAGGCGAATACCGCGCAATGCTGCGCCGCCTAATTGTCATTCAGGGCGATACCGAACCGGCCTCGGTCGAGCAGCAACGCCATCTCGGCAGGACCGCACCTTCCCTCTACGACATGCGCAACTTGTTCCAAGTCAATGTGGAGGAGGGTCGTCATCTCTGGGCGATGGTCTATCTGCTGCAAAAATACTTTGGTACCGACGGCCGCGATGAGGCGGAAGCTTTGCTGCAGCGCCGCTCCGGCGATCCGGACACGCCGCGTATGCTGGGCGCGTTTAACGAGAAGACACCGGATTGGTTGTCGTTCTTCATGTTCACGTTTTTCGTTGACCGTGATGGCAAGATGCAACTCGAGGCGCAAGCTCAGTCGGGGTTCGATCCACTGTCGCGCACCTGTCGCTTCATGTTGACCGAAGAAGCGCATCATATGTTTGTCGGTGAAACCGGAATTGGCCGAACGGTGCAGCGTACTTGCGAGGCCATGATACAAGCCGGTCTAGACGATCCATACGACGTTGCCAAAGCACGAAAGCTCGGTGTAGTCGATCTGCCGACTATCCAGAAGAAACTTAACCTGCATTATTCCTTGGCGCTGGACCTGTTTGGCTCGGAAGTTTCAACCAACGCTGCCAACGCCTTTAACGCAGGGCTCAAGGGACGTTTCCAGGAGAACCGGCTACAGGACGACCATCAGCTCAAGAGCGAGGTCTACCCGGTGCTTAAGTTGATCAACGGCGAGGTCAAGCGCGTCGACGAGCCGGCGCTGACCGCGCTCAACATGCGACTGCGCGATGACTATACCAATGACTGTAATAAGGGCGTCGCACGCTGGAATAAGATCATCGAGGCTACCGGCATCAAGTTCGAATTGAAGCTGCCTCACGTTGCTTTCCACCGCCATATCGGTGAGTTTCGCGACGTTGTAGCGACGCCAGCTGGTGATCTGATCGACAAGGCTGCGTGGGAAAAGAGCAAGGATGCTTGGCTGCCTTCGAGTTCTGATGGGGATTTCATTGAAAGTCTTATGCAGCCCGTAATCGAACGCGGGAAGTTCGCGAGTTGGATTGCACCCCCTAAGGTCGGGATCGATAATAAGCCCGGCGACTTCGAATACGTAAAGATCGCGTAACGTCAAAGTATGAAAGCCAAGAATGCGGCACGGTCGTATCGTTGGAAAAGTGCCGCTCTAACTAAACGGCCGGCATAATTGCGAAAATCGAGCAATGACCTCGCTTGCGAAGGCGGCAAGCTTTCCGCGTCATCCTTGTTACGCACTGCCCAGACTCGGCTTTCACCACCGTCGACTGCCAGTTCGCCATCAATTGTAATGCGATGCTCCACGTCGAAGCTCGAACGACGAAACTCTGCCACCCGTAGTTTCACGGGCTTGAGGAAATTGGCGCGGACGTCCACAAGTGGAGACCCGACGATGCCAAAAGTTGTGGCAATATCCTGCCGCCTAACACCGAGCGCGTCGCTTCGTGACTCGTTCTTGCAACTCGCCGACGAGGGTGATCGAATAAGATTTTCCAATGTCCGCTTCTGATGCTTAGCGGGCAGGGCGACCGCGCCCGTTGTCCGCTATTGGAGTAACAGCGGACAAGTAAGAGGCAAGAACGATCCACGCGGGTAGCGTGCGACCGTCATCTCCCGCTAAATTTTGCCGGCCGCTTGGCGTGGAATGCTTCGACCCCCTCGCGGAAGTCGTCCGACTGCCGTAGTCGGCTGTAGCAATGGCCCTCGAGCTCGATTGCAGTGGAAAGGGTCGCGTCTTCTGTGTCGTTAAGCAGTTTTTTGGCTGTGCGCTGCGCGAGCGAAGAAAAGGCGCGTAATTCTTTCACCAATTCATCGGTCGCAGCTTCGAGATCGCTGTCCGGCACACATTCGGTTGCGATCCCCCATTCGTAAGCCTGCTTGCCGCTGATTCGTTTGGAACGCATCACGATGTCCTTGGTACGCGTGATGCCTATGATCTTCTGCAGCCGCGCCGAGCCCCCGGAGCCTGGAATCTGACCGAGCTTCTGTTCCGGCAAAGCATAAAAACAGGTCTCGGAGGCAATACGGAAATCGCAGGCAAGAGAAATCTCGAAGCCGACACCAAAACAATAACCGCGATTGGCCGCGATCACCGGCTTGCTGCAGCGCGCGGGAGCCGCAATATTCCAGGCAAGCTTTGACACATGCTCAGGCGTCGCTTCCATGAAGCCCTTGATGCTGCCGCCGCTCGAAAAATGCTCGCCGACCGCACGCAGCACGATAACGCGTACGTTCTTGTCCTCGTCGAGGGCCTCGAAACTTAGCCGCAACTGGTCGCGCTCTGGCATCGCGATGATGTTGAACGGCGGCCGGTCGAGGATGATATCGGCGCGCTCTTGAGCGACATCGATTTCCACACGGAAGCCGTCAAGTGTGGCGAGGCGCGGGTCGGACGAAGTCATGGTCGTCATGCTGTGGTTCCGTTGTCGGACAGGCCGGCGGGCGCGCCTTCGGGGTCGTACTCGCCGGCCACCAGCTTTCGGCGAAGGAGCTTGCCTACAGGCGATTTAGGTATATCGCGCACGAACAAATAACGGCGCGGGCGCTTGAATTTGGCGAGGCCGGAGTTCTGGCAAAACTCATCGAGCTCAACCTCCTCGACGGCCTTGCGGCGTTTGACGAAAGCGGCGATCACCTTGCCCCAGCGCTCGTCCGGAAGGCCGACGACAGCAACCTCCGATACAGCCGGATGGAGCGACAAGCAGCTTTCGATCTCGACCGGTGAGACGTTCTCGCCACCGCTGATGATCATGTCATCAACGCGACCCGTGACGAACAAATCGCCGTCCGGATCGAAATAGCCGGTGTCGCCGGTGAAATACCATCCTTTCCGAATGGCGTTGGCGTCGGCTTCCGGCCGCCGCCAATAACCCTCGAACGCCTCGTCGCTTATGAGCTGCGCGATGACCTCGCCTTCCTCTCCCACGGCGGCAACCTGATCCGGCGACGTAGCGCCAAGTTTCACGACGCGTACGCGTTGATTGATCCCCGCGCGCCCAGCAGAGCCGGGCTTTGCCGGCGCGTTCTGGTCGATAGTGAAGGTGTAGATTTCCGATGAACCGTAATGATTGACGAACAGCTCAGGTTTGAACGCCGC
Organism: Pseudolabrys sp.; assembly: GCA_041500065.1. GTDB lineage: Bacteria > Pseudomonadota > Alphaproteobacteria > Rhizobiales > Xanthobacteraceae > Pseudolabrys. Next base: position 22,229 of record JBGQLL010000006.1, on the reverse strand, counting down.
TTGCAACTCTTTGAGCAGGCCGTCGGTCATCGGTGCGCCGGCAAAGCCGAGCTTGCGCACCGAGCGTACATCAGCTGCAGCAAAACGCTCGTGATGAATGAGATCATGGTAGAGGGTCGGCACCAGATAGAGATTGCTGATTTTTTCGGCCGTAATTAGTGCCAGCGCCTTCTGCACGTTGAAGCGTGGCAAGCAGACGAACGTGCCGCCGATCAGGGACATTGCCAGAAGCGAGCGTACACCCATGGTGTGGTACAGCGGCATGACCCCGAGTGTACGCTCGCCGTTTGCGTACATGTTCTGCGCGACATGCGCGAGCGCCGCCGCGCGTTCGGCGCTGTGGCGGCGCGGCACGCCCTTCGGCTGCGCGGTGGTGCCTGACGTGTAAAGCATGACGGACCATGCATCGGCCGTTGCGCGCGGTGCTGCATCCGGCACCGTGCGCTCCACGAGGGCGGTCCAGGCGGTTTCGCTGGATTTCGGCGTATCGAGCGCAATGCGTGCGCAGTTCTGTGCATTCGCTGACCGTGCGACGCTTGTCGCCGCAGTGGCGTCATAAACTATTACTTTTGCTTCGGAATTCTCGACGAGAAAATCGAGCTCGGCGGCGGTCACGCGCCAGTTCACGGGCGTGAGGATGACGCCGGTGAACTGGCACGCCCAATGCAGGGTCGCAGCCTGCCAACGGTTTGGCAGCACCGTGAGCAAATGATGACCGCTTCTAAGCCCGAGGTCGTCGAGTGCGTCCGCGACCGCGGAAATCCGCCTATACCAATCTGCGTAGGTTAAGCGCACATCGTCATCGACAATCGCCAGCGCGCGCGGGTCGCGCTCAACGCTGGCGAGGAAACTGGTGCCGAGATCAAGCATGCTTATGCGCCTCGCGCAGCCGCGCGGCGGCATCGAGCGCCGCGGCGATTATCGGAACATAGCCCGTACAGCGGCACAGATGGCCGCCGAGATAATCGCGCAGCGCCGCTTCGTCAGGTGACGGATTGTCGCGCAGATAGCATTCGAGCGACAACAGGATCCCAGCGGTACAGAAGCCGCATTGCAGCGCGTGATGGCGACGGAACGCTTCCTGCAGGATGGACAAGCGGCCGGGCGCGGGCGCAAGGCCCTCGATAGTACGGATGTCGGCGCCATCGGCCTGCACCGCAAGCGTCAGGCAGGCGCGTGCGGGCACGCCATCGATCTCGACTGTACAGGCGCCGCACACACCGTGCTCACAGCCGACATGGGTGCCGGTCATCGCCAGATTATGACGCAGGAAATCAGTCAGCAGCATGCGTGGCTCGGCAACGGCCTCTACCGTGCGACCGTTGAGCGTCAACCGAATGCGGTGGCGCGCGTCGGCGCTCAAGCGCGGCATCGGCGGGCCTCCTCGATCGCCGCCCGACCAAGCTGCCGAACGAGATTGCGGCGAAAGCTCTTGGTTGCGTGCAGATCGTCGCGCGCGTCGAGCTCCCAGGAAAATCCGTCGAGCGCGTCGTCGAGCGCCGTGCCAGTGAGATCAGGATAGTCGCGGACGGCGGGGCAATCGGCGACGCCGCCGATCGCAAGCCGCACACCGTCAGCGTGCGCCACGGCCGCGCAAGCCACGATAGCGAAATCGCCGTGCCGCCGGCCGAATTCACGGAACGCATAGCCGTGCCCAGGCCCGCGGCACGGCGCCTCGACGGCCTCGATCAGCTCGTCATCATCGCGCGCCGTCGACATCATTCCGGTGAAGAAATCAACGGCCGGAACGCGCCGCTGCCTTTGCTGCGACGACAAATGGATGGCGCCTTTAAGTGCGAGCAGGACAAGCGGAATTTCGGCACTCGGATCGGCGTGGGCGACCGAGCCGCAGACTGTCCCGCGGCTGCGGGTTTGCGCGTGTCCGACCCATGGCAACGCGGCGGCCAGGAGTGGTTGGCGTTCGTGAAGCGCGGGCCATGCCAGAAGTTTCGCCTGCCGTACGCCGGCGCCGATGCGGATGGTATTCCCCTCGGCTTCGATTTTCGCCAGTTCGGGTAAATGCATGATGTCGATCAGGACTTTCGGGCGCGCCATCCGCATCGACAGCATCGGCAGCAGGCTCTGCCCGCCGGCAAGGATTCGGGCATCCTCGCCGTCGGCGGCAAGCGTGGTATGCGCCTCCGCCAGCGTCCCGGCGCGTAGATAATCGAAGCGAGCGGGCTTCAAGATCGCCCCGCCCGCGCGCGATCCGGCGGGTGTTCGGCCGGATGAATGTGAGCGGCCAGCTTCGCTGGCGTCATTGGCAGGTCAATCGCGGCAATTCCGAGCGCGTCGGCCACAGCGTTGGCGAGACAGACCGGCGTGCTCATGCAATTGCCTTCGCCGACGCCCTTGGCGCCAAGCGGCGTGAACGGTGAGGGTGTCTCGACGTGCAAGATGGTGGGGGCGGGGACTTCAGTGGTTGTTGGCAGGAGATAGTCTGCGAAGGTCCCGGCGAGAAAGGCGCCGTCCGGCGAGTAGGCGAACTCTTCGTAAAGTGCGGCACCGATCCCCTGCGCGAAGCCTCCGGTGATCTGGCCCGCAACCATGCCGGGATGCAGAACGCATCCACAGTCATGCATGGTGACATATTTATCGATGCGCACCGCGCCCGTGACGCGATCAATCTCGATTCCGCAGAAGTCGAAGATGAATCCGTGGCAGAGCGACGAATTGACTTCGTCGGCCTCGGTCGGCGCGGTGAGCTCCGGCGGCGTCCAGAACACTGTCTCGCGCAGCGCTTGATTGTCGTCGGTCACCATACCCGGCGACCAGTGGCTAGTGGCGGCGAGCCGCGCGAACGGAATGCTGTTGTCCGGATTGCCGCGCGCACGCACGCGTCCGCCGACGAATTCGATCTCGGCCGGGGGTACATTGAGTTGCGCGGCTGCTGTGCGCGCCAGTTTTTCCTTGAGCCGCGTTGCGGCAAGGTGCGCCGCACCGCCGACTGCCGCCGCGAACCGGCTGGAGTAGTTGCCGGAGGCGATCGACCAGGCATCGCGCGCGGTATCGATCTCGCTGACGGTACGAATGTCACTCGGAACAAGCCCAAACGCATCGGCGACAATTTGTGCCAGCACGGTGCGGTGGCCTTGCCCTTGCGGCGCCGAAGCGGTGTGGACGCTGACCCCGCCAAGCGGATCGAAAGCGACGGTGGCCGTCGCCTGTGCGCCGTTCTTGGCTCCCGCGCGCCGCCGGTCTTCTGCCGTGAGTACCGTGGTGATGTAGCCCATATTCGAGACGCTCGGCTCGACCACGGCCGTGCAGCCAATGCCGTAAATGCGCCCCTGCGCGCGCGCTGCGTCGCGGCGTTTTTTCAACTCGGCGAATCCGCCGTCAGCCAGCGCAACATCGAGCGCATGCGAATAGTCGCCGGAATCAAGCAGGGCGCCGCTCGCGGTCCGGTAGGGAAATGCCTTCGCCGTTACCAGATTGCGGCGGATCACGTCGATCGGATCGAGCTTGAGCTCGACCGCGACTCGCTGCATCAGCCGCTCGAGCGCATAATACATTTGCGGGCCGCCGAAGCCGCGGTTGAGTCCGGTGGGTGTTTTGTTGGTCAGCACAACGCGATTTCGTACCGCGACATGTCGGATGTCATAGGCGCCCGTGAGATTGCCGTGCATCCGGTATAGCGTCGCCGGCTCGGGCGCGCGGATATGGGCGCCGACGTCCTCGATCTGGTCAAAGCTCAGCGCACGCACGCGGCCGTCAGCGTCGACCGCCGCTTCAAGTTGCGTCACACGATTAGTCGCCGACACCGATGCGCAAAGATGCTCGAGCCGGTCTTCCACCCACTTCACTGGCCGGCCGGCGACCCGCGCGGCAACGCCGATCAGTACCACATACGGGAATACGCCCTGTTTGACGCCAAAGCTGCCACCGGAATCGGGCGGGGTGCGCAGACGCAACCGGTTGCCGGGAACTTTCAGCGCACGTGCCATCACCGGATGCAAACTGAAGGGCCCCTGGAAATTGGCCAGCACGTCGTAGGCATCTTCGCTGGGGTCATACACTGCGACGATGCCGTAGGTCTCGATCGGTGTGCATGAGTTACGCGGGTAGCGGATGGAAACAGAGACTTTCCGCGCGACCTCGGCGAACGCGCGCTCGGGATCCCCGTAACGGAATGAGCGGTCGCTCGCGATATTGCCGCCAAGACCCTCGTGCAACGGCGGCAGCTGAGGGTCGAGTGCGGCGAGGGGGTCGACGATCGCCGGCAGCGGCGCGTAGTCAACCTCGATCAGTTCGAGCGCGTCTTCGGCGAGATAGCGATCGGCGGCGACGACCACCGCCACCGGTTCGCCGACGTAGCGTACGCGGCCCGCTGCGATCGGCCAGCATTCGATCGGCGCCTTCACGCCGGCTACCAGCGAGGTCGAAAGCTTCGTCACTTCGGCGGCAGTGATGACGGTGGCGACGCCGGGCGCGCGCCGGGCCGCCTCGGTATTGATGGCGCGGATTTCGGCGTGGGCGTGCGGCGAGCGCAGGATGGCCGCATGCAGCGTACCGGGCGGAACGCCAATGTCGTCGATATAGCGCCCACGCCCGGCGAGAAGCGTCAGGTCCTCGATCCGCTCGACCGATTGTCCGATCCAGCTCTTGTCGCCCGCTTTGGACAAACTCGACACCTCTCGGGACACTGCGCCCCGGCGAACCGGGGCGCCGTCATTTGTTATTGCATCGACGCCAGTATCGCTGCCGGGCGCCGATTACTTCGCGATATTGACGTACTTGCCGTTGACCACCTTAAGGATCGCGGTGATGCCGGTGCCGTCACGCACGGCGTCCATGGTGATCGGTCCCGCCACACCTGGGAAATCCTTTAGCGTGCCGAGGCACTCGCGGATCTTGTCGCGATCACTGTCGAGATCGGCGGGCTTATTGGTGATGCCGGCCTTCTCGAAGCAGTACTTGAACGAGTAGACGATGTCGTAGGAGCGCGGGCCGCTATAGGGCGGCAGCGAGCCGTTCATCTTGGCTTTGATCTTCTTGACGAAGGCCTGCACCTCCGGGCGCGGGTCGTCGAGCCAGGCGGCGGTCGACATGTAAGTGCCTTCCGCAGCCTTGCCTGCGATCTCGATGTAGCCCGGTGCGCCGGCGCAAGCGCCGCCGATGATCGGAACCTTGAGATCCTGCTTCTGCATCTCCTTGGCGATCGCAGCGGCGTTCTGATAGCAGGCACCGAGCGCGATGCCTTCAGCGCCGAGAGACTTCGCTTTCGTCACCTGCGCCGAGTAATCGGTGTCCTTGGTGCGGTAGGTCAGGCTATCGAGGATTTCGACATTGTTATCCTTCAGCAGCTTGGGCAATACCGCCGCGCCTTCGCCTTTGGAGACCGCATCCTCGGCATCATAGATGATGACGACCTTCTTTATCTTGTATTCGTCGAGCCAGGCCTTGACGACGGGCGTGAGCTGCTTGTCGCTCGTGAGCGTGTTGCGGAACGCCCACTTGCTCATCGCCGAGAGCCCGGGCTTGGCCGAGCAATAGGAATCGATCGGCGTCTTGAACCGTTCGTCGAGCTGCGGCGCGATCGTTTCAAACGGCCCGCTGAAGCAGGGTCCGACGACAGCCAGCACCTTGTCGCGATCGACGAGGCGGCTCATCTGCTGGAGCGCTTCGGATTCGAGCGTCTGGTCGTCGTAACAGATCATCTCGATTGGCAAGCCGCCGATGCCGCCATTTGCGTTGATTTCCTCGACCGCGATGTCGATCGCGGGCTTGGCTCCCTGGCCCCACTCGGCCCCCTTGCCGGTAAGCGGCACCAGGCAGCCGATCTTGACGGTGCGGCCTTCCAGTTTCGCGGCCTGCGCGTTTGGCAGGTCGACAAGTAAGGCGGTGGCGACGCATGCAGCCACGAGCAAAATCCTCGATTTCATTGGCACGTCCCTCCGACTGTTATGAACTGATTTCCCATTCGGCTTTCGCGTTATGCTTTCGCACATGATCCTACTCCCCCTTCGGCTTCCTTTGCACTTCGACCTTTCATGCCGCACTTTGCCCGAGATACATGCGCTGTACCTCAGGCATGTTGAGCAATTCCTCTCCCGATCCGCTGTAGACGATACGTCCGCGTTCGAGCACGTAGCCATAGTCGGCGACGCGCAACGCCTGACGCGCGTTCTGCTCGACGAGGAGAATGGTCTTGCCCTCGTTCTTGAGTTCGCGCAGCGTGCGAAAAATCTGGCTGACGATCTTGGGCGCAAGACCGAGCGAAGGTTCGTCGAACAGCAGGAGGCGCGGGCGCGCGACAAGTGCGCGGCCGATCGCCAGCATCTGCTGCTCGCCGCCGCTGAGCGTGCCGGCAATCTGCAGGCGCCGTTCCAGCAGTACGGGAAAGCGCGCGAGAGCCGCCTCAATGTCCGGCGCAATCTCGGAATCGTTGCGCACATAGGCTCCCATGCGCAGGTTATCGACCACGGTCATACGCTTGAGGATTGCGCGGCCCTCCGGCACGTGGCTGATGCCCAGCTCGACAATTTTGTGCGGCGGGCGGCGCATGATGCTTTTGCCCTCGAAGGTGATGCTGCCAGCGCCCGGGCGCAGCAGGCCGGAGATGGTCTTGAGCAGCGTAGTCTTTCCGGCGCCGTTCGCGCCGATCAGCGTGACGATCTGGCCCTGCGCGATGTCGAGGGTGATGTCGTGCAACACCTCGATCTTGCCGTAGCCCGAGCGCAGGCCCTGGATGTTCAGCATGCTCATAGCTGCACGTCCTCGCCGAGATAAGCCTCGATCACCGTCGGATTGCGCTGGATCTCCTTCGGATTGCCCTCGGCGATCTTGGTGCCGAAATTGAGTACGGTAACGCGGTCAGAAATCTCCATCACCAGTCGCATGTCGTGCTCGACGAGGATGATGGTCACGCCGCGGTCGCGAATGCGCGTGATCAATTCGTCGAGTTCTTCGGTCTCGTGCGGGTTCATGCCGGCTGCCGGCTCATCGAGCAGCAGCAGCCGTGGCTGAGTCGCGAGCGCACGCGCCATTTCGAGCCGACGCTGGTCGCCATAGGGGAGGTCCGACGCCTTGGCGTCGCGCTTGTCGGCAAGCCCGAAGAACTCTAGCAGAGTGAGCGCGGATTTTCGCATGGTGCGCTCCTGGCTTGCTTCAACGAAGGGAAGCTGGAGCGCGGCGGCGCGGAATGACTGCCACATCGAGGGAAACAGCCGGCAATGCTCGCCGATCATCACAGTTTCCAACACGGTCAAATGTGGAAACAGCCGGATGTTCTGGAAGGTGCGAGCAATACCCTTGAGCGTTCGCTTGGACGCGCGCGTATCACGCATTGGCACGCCCTCGAACTGGATTTCGCCGGAATCGGCCGGCAGCACGCCGGTGACCAGATTGAAGAACGTGGTCTTGCCGGCGCCGTTCGGTCCGATCAGAGCGTGGATGTCACCGGTCGCCACCTCGAACTGCAGATCGTTGACTGCGTAGAAGCCGCCGAATCGCTTAGTCAGCCCCTCGATCGCAAGGCAGGTGGCAGCGGGCGCGCGCTCAAGCATGCTGGGCCCTCCAGCGCTTGAAAGACAGCCGCGGTAGCGAATCGCGCGTGATCAGCCCGTCGGGTCGCACGATCATCATCACGATCAGGATGAGGCCGTATGCGATAAGCCGCTTGGCGTTCTCAAAATCGAGGAACGCGTAGAGAAAATCGTAGATCTTGTTCATCGGATAGAAATCGGTCCATGCCACGGGTAACAGCTGCAGCCATTCGCGCAGCGTGCGCAGGAACTGCGGCAACAACGACAGCGCGACCGCGCCCACCACCGGGCCCCAATAAGTACTGCCGCCGCCGACCACGACGAAAGTAAGGATTTCGACCGACATCATCACGTTGAAGGTGGTCGAGTCGATGTAAGTCGCCTGGTGTGCGTAGAGCGCGCCGGCGACGCCTGCGATGCCGGCGCCGATGCCGAAGGCGAGCAGTTTGATTCGCACCACGTCGATGCCCATGACCTCGGCCGCGGTCTCGTCCTGATGGATCGAATCCATCGCGCGGCCGAGCGAAGAACGCTCGAGCCGGCCAAAAAACAAGATCAGTAGCACGACCACGGCGACGACCCATTCCAGCGTGCGCCGGTTGAATGGGATGTTGCGGTAGCCCTGCGCGCCGCCGACATAGTCCCAGCTCAGCACGACGACCTGGATGATCTCCGAGAAGCCGAGCGTGAGCAGCAAGAGATAGATGCCCTTGATGCGCAATGCCGGAAAACCCACCACGACGCCGACCACGCCGGCGATGAGCCCTGCAAGCGGCACCGAAACGATGAAGGGCAGGCCGAATTTCTGACTGAACACCGCCGATGCGTAGGCGCCGACCGCCATGAAGCCGGCTTGCCCGATCGAGACCTGGCCGGTCTTGAACGGCGCAAAGAAGCTGTAAGCGGCAATGATGTTGATCCCCATGAAGATCAGGATTGACTGCGTGTAGTTGTCCATCAGACCGTTGAACATGGCGGCCGCTACCTTTGCTCTGCGGTACGCGTGCCGAACAGACCAGTCGGCCGCCAGAGAAGAATGAGGATTAGAATCAGGAACGAGAAAAAGTCGCGCTCGGTAGTGCCGATATAGGCGGCCGAGAGAATCTCGATCATGCCGAGCATCAGCCCTGCGATCATGGCGCCCGGCACGTTGCCGAGTCCGCCCAGCAGCATCACGATCAGTCCCTTGACTGCGGCGCCCAATCCCATGAAGGGCGAGATCGCGCTGTTCTTGATGCCGTCGAGCACGCCGGCGACGCCGGCGATGCCGGAGCCAATGATGAAGGTGATCAGCACAACGCGGTTGACGTCAACGCCTAGCAACGCCGCGGTCTCGTGGTTCTCTGCGGTCGCTCGGATAGCGCGGCCGGTCTTGCTGCGCTCGATGAACAGCCAGAGCAACACCATCAGCGCCAGCGCCACGCCGAGGATGAAGATCTGTGCTTGGCTGATGGTGATCGGCCCGAAGCGATAGAGCTTCTGCGCGATGGTCTCGGGGAAAGCGAGCTGCTGGCCGCCGATCAGATAGACCGCGAGATTCTGGATGACGATGGTGAGCCCGATGGTGCTGATCAATGGTGCCAGCGGCCGGTCCTTGCGTACCGGGCGGATCGCAACGGCGACTGCGATCGCGCCGATGATACCGCAGATCACCATGGCGCCGATGAGCGCGCCATATATGTTGGCGCCGGCGTAAAGCACCAGGAACAGGCCGGCAAAGGCGCCGATCATGAAGACCTCGCCGTGAGCGAAATACAGCAGGTTGAGCACGCCGAAGATCAGCGTGTAGCCGATCGCGACCAGCGCGTAAGAAGCGCCGAGCATCAGGCCATTGATGAGCTGCTGATAAATCATCGTATTATTCGCCGCGGTGCTCTCGTGCCGGCGGCGATTACTGCGTCCAGCATTGCGATGGCGACGCCGCCCCGGCGAGTGGCTGTATCGGTCGTATGTGTTCGGCTCTTACGCATGCAGGTCAGGTCCTAATGCGCTGCCGCGGCAAAGTCTTGCGTCACGCGCGAAGATGCAACCCGTGCTTTCCGCGTGGTTGCCGGCGTGTTGCGACTGCGGCCGACGAAGCGCGGCACGCCGGCGGTCACCACCGCACCGATCGCGGCGATGTCGCCGTGCTTGATGGCGGCAAGCGCGGTCTTTTGCGTGCCGCCATCCGGTGCGTCGATCAGGACTAGATCGGCTGCCTTGCCGGGTGCGAGCAAGCCACTGTCTAAGCCGTAAACTCTTGCGTTGCTGCCGGTGGCAGCGCAGATGAAGCGCTCCGGCGGCAGGTCGGTCAGACTCGACAGATGCGCGATCGTATAGAGCATGCCGAGTGGCATGATCCCGCTGCCGGTCGGCGTGTCAGTCGCGATTATGAAACGTTCGAAGGCGTCATTGGCGTCGGCGAGCCGTGCGCACAACAGCGTCGTGCGCAGGTTTCCGGCGGTGCAAACCTGCAACGCGATGTTCGATTCCTTAATCACTCGCTCAAAGTCGGCATCCGGCATAGCGGTCGGCCCGCCGTTGATATGGAACGACACGTGCGGATGCATCTTGAGCAGATGATCGCCGGTGATGGCGCCGGAGCCGGGGATCGACGATCCGCCTGTGTGGCAAGTGGTAATCATCCCCGCCGCTTTGGCGTCGGCGACGAGCGGGACGTAATCGTATGAACTCTTGACCGCGCCAAAACCTGCTTTCGCCAACCGCACACCCTTCTGCACCAGCTCGCGAAAGTCCGCTGCTTGCAAGCCTGGCTCAAGGATCACCGATCCGGCGATGACGCGCATGCCGCCCGGCCGGTAATCGGCAAAGCAGCGCTGCGCGGCCACTGCCAGCGCCTTGACGCCCTCGACGTCGCGTGGCCGCCCCGGAACATGCACTTCGGACGCCGAAATGGCGGTCGTGGTACCGCCGTGCAAGTAGCTTTCCAGATAGCCGACGGTGCGCTGACGCGGTGTGTAGTCGCCGAACGTAATGTGGACATGCGAGTCGATCAGGCCGGGAATCGCGGTCATGCCGTCCGCATCAATCACCACGTCGGCCTTGTTCATGACGCCGTCTGGGGCGGTGCCAACGGATGCTATGCGCTCACTATCAATAATGATCGTGTCACCGGACGCGAATGGCTCGCGCCAGTTGCCAGTAACGATCTGACCGAGATTGGTAATGGCGACTTTCATGGGCTGCGGTCGCGTCCTGTCAGTTCGCTTTCCTGCCAAGCTCGTCCGCAAGCTGGTAGGTATCCATTAGGCCGTCGACCATGCCGGTGGCGCCTGCCCAATCGAACGTGCGGTAGCTGTGACCGCTGGTGACAAAGCGCGCGCCTGCGTAGAACATCTCGTATTGCGTGTGGCGCGAGCCGAATTCCGAGCCAATGGCGTCCCAGGCGGCTTTGAGGAATTTGACTTTCTCCTCCGGCCCCATTTTCGCGGCGCGTTGAGTTACTTCGATGATCTTCTTGATATGCGGATCTGCGAAATCATGGATCGAGGACGGCAGCATGATCAGTGCGCCGCCCGAGAGATCGCGCAGAGTGTTGACAATGCGCGGGTAAAGGTCCTGAGTAAGCACCTGCGCGGAATACATGAAGTGCTTGTTGGGCACGTACCACTCGCCGCGCATCGAGCCTTCCGCCTCCATACCGGCCATCATCGCATTGACCATGCTGGTTTGCGCAGCGAGATAGCCGAGCTGCTCGCGGACTGAGGGAATGTTGGTGGTGCCGATCGCTTCGGTAAGCCGATGCGCTAGCCCGGTGAGAAACTTGATCTTCACCGACAGGCGTATCTGAGATTGATAATTCTGATAGGTATGCCCAGGCGTATCGTGGAATTGGGCGCGGCACATGTCGGCATCGCGGCACACAAAAACGCGCTCCCATGGCACCTTGACGTCTTCGAAATATATCAACGCGTCGTTCTCATCGAAGCGTGACGAGATCGGATTGTCGAAAATGGAAACGGCCGCCGCCTCGTAGGACTTGCGGGAGAGCACGCGCATGCCCTTGGCGTTCATCGGCAGCGCGCAGGAGAAAGCGAGGTCCTCTTCGCCCTGCTTTAACGGCTGCAGGTTGGCGACGAAAACCTCATTGGCCATGATTGAGCTCGTTCCAAGCATCTTGGCGCCGCGGATGGTGATGCCGCCGGAATCCTCGTCGACGATGCGCGCGACCAGTTCCTCCTTCTGCTCGCCCCAGTCTTTGGCGCGTTCCGCCTGCGGATTGATGATGACATAGGTGAGGAAGTAGTCGTTGCGGCTCGCCTCCTCGAAATAATCGTGCAACGCCTTGGCGCGCTCTGCCCCGTGCTTTTCGAAAACTTCGATACCCATGCGCTGGCCGACAAGCGCGGAGGCAAGGTGATCGGGCGAACGGCCCATGAAGCCGTAGGAGAGGGCGGCCCAAGCCTGCATGGCTTTGCGCCGCTGCACCATTTCGCTGTAATTGCGCGGCATCTGCCACGCGCGGTTGACACGACGGTTCGAGCCGCTCGGCACGAACGTCATCAGCTCGATGTTTTCGGGCTTGGCCTGGAAATCGTAGAGCATCGCCGCCGACTTCACGGTATTGCGGAAGGCTGGATGTTCGGTGACGTCGGCAACGAGCTTGCCGTCAATATAGACCGTGCGACCGTCCTTGAGGGATTTGATGTGCTCTGCACCGGTCTTACAAGTCGTCATGGCCAGCTCCGAAAGTTACCCGCAGTGCCGTTCTTGCCGGCGTCATGTCAGGCCGTCGACGCCTTTGATCTCGCTCGCCTTCGGTCCGCCGACGCGGTGATTGGGGCGGCCGCGGTTAGCAAACGCGCAGATGAGGGCGATTTCGTTCGGCAGAGGCGCGTCGGGTAGCGTGATGGTAATGCCGTCATAGTGCGAACGCACATAGAGCGCATCCTTGTGCGCGAACGGGATGTCGATGCTTGCGCCCGGCGCCGCGCGCTTGGTGAGCGAGGAAATCCATGCCTTGCCGCCGCCGGCCGCGTCGCGCATGACGTTTCCGAAAACGGTCGTCAGCATCGCGACGCCATGCTCTTGCTCACCATTGATGCCGATGACTGCACCCTTGCCGTAGCTTTCGGGCTTGTGCGGGGCGAGCAGCGCGACCGCCATTTTACTTATATGGCGGCCGATCTCTTCGCTCGCTTTAGTAAGCGGGCTCAAGTCCTTTTCGAACTTTCCGGCGAATGGATTGTCGAAAATGGCAACGACTGCGACCTTGCGCAGTGGCGGGTTCACACTTTGTCCGGCTTCGATCGTAACGTCGTCAACGAACGCAAGCGTGCGCTTGATCTGCATCGTCCGTCCTCCCCCGGCACTCTTTTATTGTTGCTCCAATGATTGGTCAGTCTAGTAATGCATGTCAATAGTTGCCCGCAGTGTTGCTACTTCCCTACACGTTCGGTCAGTTCAGCTTTCCTCGAGCGCGATCGGCCGTCCGGGTTTGAGCGGGCGGCTGTCGTGGCGCGGACGATAATTTAGGCGGTAGCTCATTTCCTCGGCTTTAAGCGGTTTGCGGCAATGGTCGCAGACCACAGTCGGGTTGAAGTCCTTGCCGCAATCCTTGTGCTTCAGGATCAGCGGAACCTCGCCGCGCGCGAGCCAGTCGTTGCCCCAGCGCAGCATCGCGATCAGCGGGCCGTAGAGATCCTTGCCCTTATCAGTTAGCGGATATTCGTAGCGCTCTGGCAGGTCCTGGTATTTGCTGCGCTTGAAGATGCCCTCCGCCACCAGTCGGTCGAGCCGATCCGTAAGGATGTTGGGTGCGATGCCGAGCTTATTTTGTAGATCATCAAAACGACGGATGCCGAAGAATGCTTCGCGGATCACCATGAAGCTCCAGCGGTCGCCGATGACCTTCAGCGTCTGGGCAACTGAGCTCGGCCGGCCGCGGTCGAGCACGGTCGGATCGGAAGGCCGGCGGTTGCGCTTGGCGTCGACGACAGGCGTGACGCCAGCGCCGGGCCCATCCCGGTAGCTGACAGTCTTAACATTGACCTCCTCCTTGCACTGGGAGCAGGCCACCATCGGCCGGCAGACTTCGCCGCAGAGATTGTGGACGAGGTAGATCGGCGGCTTGGCGGTCTTCTTGAGCCATTTGTCGCCGAAGGCGAGGAGGGCCATCATTACCGGATAGAGATCCATGCCCATCGCCGTGAGACGGTATTCGAAGCGCTTCGGCCGCTCCGAATATTGCACGCGCCGGAGCAGGCCCTGGGTGGTGAGCATGCGCAATCGTTGCGATAGCGTCTCGCGCGGAATTCCGAGCGCCGATTTAAACGTCTCAAAGCGCGTGGCGGCAAAATAGCTTTCGCGCAGTACAAGAAACGCCCAGCTATCGCTTAGGATGGCGACCGTGCGGCCAACCGAGCAGTTGCGCTCGTGAATGACGCGTACCGGTTTTGCGCGTAGTGCACCGGCGCTGCGGTGCAACGGCGAACGGCGCCGCAAAGTTACGACCTGACTCAACCACCACTCCGTGTCGGCGCGCGGTCTGCGCGTTGCGCCTCCGCTTAGCCGCGCGCCTGTGCACGCGGCTTCTTGACTTCACGATAGCCTACATAGTCTAATTATGAAAGTCATTAGCAGCGTGAGACGTCCGGGTCTATGAAGCCTGTAGCGTTCGACTATGTGATTGCCGACAGCATCGACATGGCGGTCTCGTCGTTGGCTGATGGCGGCGGCGACGCGAAGATCATCGCTGGTGGGCAAAGCCTCGTCCCTATGCTCAATTTCCGCCTCCTGCGTCCCTCGATTCTTGTCGATATCAACCGGATCGGCGACCTGACTTTCATTGAGGACGCGGGAAAGAACATCCGTATCGGTGCCCTCACGCGCCATTTTCAGCTCGAAACCTCGCCGGCGATCGCCCGGCATCTGCCGGTTCTTACCTGCGCCATGACCCACGTGGCACATCTCGCCATCCGTAACCGCGGGACCATCGGAGGCAGCCTGGCGCATGCCGATCCGGCCGCCGAACTACCGATGATGGCGCTACTACTTAATGCTGAACTTCATATTTCTTCGGCTAAGGGCAAGCGGACAATCGCCGCGCGCGATTTTTTCCTGGACGCATTAACGGTCGATCTCGTCGATGGCGACATCGTCACCGAGATCGTGCTGCCGAAACTGCCGCCGAAAACCGGCTGGGGCTTCGAGGAAGTTGCCCGCCGCAGCGGCGATTTCGCGCTCGCCGCCGTAGCGGCAGCCTTGACGGTATCTGCCGGCGCCATTGTGCAGGCCCGCATCGCTCTGACTGGCGTCGGCTCCACCGCAGTGCGCGTCGCCGAAGCCGAAGCGCTGCTGGTTGGTCAGGCGCTTGAACCGGATCTAACTGGCCGTGTCATTGATGCTGTCCGTGCCGCTATCAAGCCGAACACTGACCTGCATGCTTCTGCGGATTATCGGCGCCATCTGGCAGGCGTGCTGGCGGGCCGGGCGGTCTCCGCCGCGTGGCGCCGCGCGAACGAGAGTAACGCATGAGCAAAACGCGCGACATCACTGTGACCGTCAACGGTAATGTCTGCCGGCGCGCCGTGGAGCCGCGGCTACTGCTCGTGGATTTCCTGCGCGGCGAACTCGGCCTGACCGGCACTCATGTCGGCTGCGAGCAGGGGGTCTGCGGCGCCTGCACGGTGATGGTCGAGGGCGACAGCGTACGTTCGTGTTTAATGTTCGCGGTGCAAGCTGATGGCTGCCGGGTGGAGACAGTGGAAGGGCTTGCGGCGCCCGGGGAAATGAACGCGCTGCAGGTGGCTTTCCACGAGCATCACGCGCTGCAATGCGGCTTCTGTACACCGGGCATGTTGATGACCGCGATCGACATGCTGAAGAAATATCCCCTCGAAAGTGACGACGCTATCCGTGAAGGGCTATCGGGCAATTTGTGCCGCTGTACCGGCTACGAGCATATCGTCGCCGCGGTGCGCGCGGTCAAAGCAAAGGCCGCGCCCAGAACATGACCATGACCATGCACTTTCTATCCGGAGGACGGGTGCGCTTGCGCAGGTCGATGTATGATCCGGACGCTGACCGCGGCGAGACCTTTGAGGCGCCGGTGTCATGCGTGCTGCTGAGGCACGCCCAAGGCAACGTGCTGTTCGACACCGGCTGCCATCCGTCAGTGGCGGAACATCCTGCAGCGCGCTGGGGTAAACTCGTGCGCGTCATGGAGCCGGTGATGGCGCAAGGTGAGCATGTGGTGAACGGCCTCAAGGCGATCGGTATCGCGACCGACGACATCGATGTCGTAATCTGCTCGCACCTGCATCCCGACCATTGCGGGTGCAACGCCTTTTTCAAGCGCGCGACTTTCGTCATCCACGAAAAGGAGATCGCTGCGGCGCGCGCGCCGCAGGCCGAGTCGTCCGGCTATCTTGCGCTAGAATGGGACCTTCCGGTGAAGATCGACGCCGTCGGCGGCGAGCGCGACTTGTTCGGGGACAACCGCATCGTTCTTGTTCCGCTGCCCGGCCACACGCCGGGCACCACTGGCGCGCTGGTGGCGCTCGAGAATAGCGGCGTGTTTTTTCTGGCGTCCGACACAGTAAGCCTGCGCGCGACGTTCGATACCGGCATCATCCCGCGCAACACCTGGAACGCTGAGGCGCTGAAAAAATCGCTCACGGAGGTCGACCGCATTGAAAAGAGCGGTGCGCGAATAATCTGTGGCCACGACGCCGCGCAATGGGACACGTTGCGCAAGGGGCCCGACGCCTATGACTGACGGCGCCGAAATCCACGCGCGGCCGAAAATCGTCGGCGCGCGTATCAAGCGGACAGAGGACCCGCGCCTCTTGAGCGGCACCGGCGCATTTGCCGACGATCGCCAGACGCCCCGCGTCCTGCATGTCGCGTTCCGCCGCAGCGAGCATTCGCACGCGCGCCTCAAGGCAATCGACTGTGCCGCGGCACGTAAGGCGGCGGGCGTGGTCGCGGTGTTCACCGCCGAGGATCTTGCTGCGACGGTGGCGCCACTGTTGGCGACGTCGCGTATGAAAGGCTATCACGCCACGCCGATCCTGCCGCTTGCACGCGGCAAAGTACGCTATGTCGGTGAACCGGTGGTCGGCGTCGTGGCGCAGAGCCGCTACCTTGCCGAAGACGCGATCGAAATGATCGGCATCGAATTCGAGGCGCTGCCGGTCGTCATCGATCCGCTGGAAGCGGTTAAAGACGACGCGCCGCGGTTGCACGAGGAGGCCGGCGGGAACGTCATTGTCAGCCGCGAGTTCAGGCGTGGCGACGTCGATGCCGCGCTTGCGGGCGCGGCAGTCCGGGTCAAGGGACGTTTTCGCATGCACCGCAAAACGGCCGTAGCGATCGAGCCGCGCGCCTGTCTCGCCGAATACGACGCTGGTCGACGCGCGCTTACGCTGTATTCGGCGACGCAGGTGCCTGGCATCGTGCGGGATGCGCTTGCCGCCGCGCTCGACATATCCGGCAACGACATCCGCGTAGTCGCCGCTGATGTCGGCGGCGGATTCGGCGGCAAGGGCTCGCTCTATCCGGAGGAGATTTTCGTCTGCGCGGCTGCGCGCCTGCTCGGCCGTTCGGTTAAATGGACCAGCGACCGGATGGAAGATTTGATGTCCACGAGTCAGGCCTTCGATGAAGTCGTCGATGCCGAGCTCGGCCTCGACGCCGAGGGTCGTACGCTCGTCTTAAGTGCCGACGTGGTCGGCGATGTCGGCGCCTTTTCGATCTATCCCTGGACGGCGGCACTCGAGCCGGTGCAGGTCGTCAGCTTCCTGCCGGGCCCTTATCGTATCGAGCATTACCGCGGCCGCGTGCGCGGCGTCGTTACATCGAAAGCGCCGACCGGACCCTATCGCGGCGTCGGACGCCCCATCTCGACCTTCGTGATGGAGCGGCTCATCGACATGGCCGCCGTCAAGCTGGGTATCGACCCAAAAGAGTTGCGCTTGCGCAATCTTGTCGATGCCAAGGAGTTTCCTTACAAGGTCGCCTCCGGCATCGTTTGGGATAAATCCGGCTTCAAAGAATGTCTCGACGCCGCCTGCCGGGCCATCGGCTACGACGTGTTGCGCGAAAAGCAGAAAGAAACACGCGCCGCCGGCCGCTGGTTCGGCATCGGCATTGCAAGCTATGCGGAGTTGACGGGCATCGGCTCGCGCATTTCGGTTGCGCCCGGCATGCCGATCAACACCGGCACGGAAACCGCGATCATTCGTGTCGATTCGACCGGTGCGGTGACAGCCGCCTTCGGGGTCGCCTCGCATGGGCAGGGGCTGGAAACGACTTTGGCGCAGATTGTTGCCGAACATCTCGGCGCGCGCTTCGAAGACATCCGGATTGTGCAGGGCGACAGCGCCGCGGTAGCAGGAGGTACCGGCACATACGCCAGCCGCAGCTTGGTGCTGGCGGGCGGCGCCGCGACGCTTGCGGCGCAGGCCGTGCGCGAAAAAGTGTTCAATGCTGCGTCCCACTTATTGGAAGCCGCATCCACCGATCTCACCGCTGAAAACGGCAAAGTGTCGGTCGCCGGCACCGACCGCTCGCTCACCTTCCGCGAAGTCGCACGCGCGGTCTATTCGGAAATGGACCGCCTGCCGGTCGAGGCGCGCGCGGAGCTTGCCGCCACCAAGACGTACGACCCGGTATTCGGCACCACATCATCGGCCTGCCACGTCGCAACTGTCGAAATAGATTCACAGACCTATGAGGTGCGCATTGAGCATTTCGTGGTGGCGGAAGATTGCGGCCGATTGGTCAATCCGCTGATCGTGGATGGCCAGGTCCATGGCGGCGTCGCACAAGGAATCGGTGCGGCGCTCTATGAAGAGGTGATCTATGACGATCAGGGCCAGATTCATACCGCGAGTCTTGTGGACTATCTGGTGCCGTCGGCCTGCGAAATTCCACCAATGAAAGTCGTCCACCTGGAAATGGAATCGCCAACCACGCTCGGCGGCTTTCGCGGCATGGGCGAAGGCGGCACCATCGGTGCGCCCGCGGCGGTTGCCAACGCGATTGCTGACGCGCTCGCGCCGCTCGGCATCGAGATCAACGAACTTCCGGTCACGCCGGAGCGCCTGTTCCGCTTGATCGAGGCGGCGCGGACCTCGGGCAAACAATAGCAGGTGAACAATGGATTTGGGATTGAAGGGCAAGGTTGCACTGGTCACCGGGTCGGGTCGCGGTGTCGGGCGTGAGATCGCGCTGAGCCTGGCCGCCGAGGGTGCGGCGGTTGCCGTCAACTATCGAAGCTCGGCCAAGGACGCCGAGACGCTAATCGCGGAGATCACGGGCAAGGGTGGCAAGGCCAAGGCCTACGCGGCCGACGTCGCCGATTTCGCCGCGGTCAAGGCAATGGTCGAGGCGGTGGTGAAGGATTTCGGAGGCCTCGACATTCTCGTCAACAATGCCGGGCTGGCGCTCCGCAAACGCTTTGTTGAAACCACGCCGGAAGATTGGAAGAAGCAGATCGACGCCTGCCTCTATGGCGCAATTCATTGCTGCTATGCCGCTGCGCCGTATTTCGAGAAGGCCGGCAACGGTCGCATCGTGAGCGTTATCGGCGATTCCTCGCGCATCGGAGAATCCGGCCTTGCAATCGTTGCGGCCGCTCGCGCGGGCGTGGTGGCGCTGATGAAATCGCTGGCGCGCGAATTTGGCCGCAACGGCACCACCGCCAACACGGTTTCGCTGGGACTGGTCGAGACCGATCATGACAAGGAATGGGTCGAGGCCAACCGCGAAAAACTGGTGAAGTTCTATCCGGTGCGCCGGCTCGGGCAGGCCGGTGACGTCGTACCGATGGTCGCGCTGCTGGTGTCGCCAAAGAGCGGCTGGATCACCGGCCAGACGCTAAGCATCAGCGGCGGCTTCAGCATGGTGTGATGGAGAAGGATCGATGCTGCAAACTGAACTGATTGCCCCGATTCCTGAACTGTTGCGCCGCCATGCCAATGAACGCGGGGCCAAGATTGCGTATCGCGACGTGCGATCGCAAGTCACATACGCGGAATTGTTCGACCGTACGGCCAACATAGCTGGCCATCTCGCGGACAGCGGCGTCGAACCCGGCGACACAGTCGCGATCATGCTGCCAAATTCGGTGCAATGGGTGGAAGCCTGCTTTGGCATCACGCGTGCGGGCGCGCTTGGTGTACCAATCAGCTACGATTCCTCCGAGCCGGAAATCGCCTACCGCCTCGCCGACGCGAGTTGCAGGGCGGTTTTCACAACCGCTGAGCGCGCGGATCTTTTCGTCAAGCTGCAAAAGGACGCGCTCAATCTCAAGACCCTGATCGTCGATCGCGGCTCATCGAGTGTAAAAGCGTTACGTTATGCGGACCTGATCGGCAAAGCGGCGAGATCGGTGCCGCGCGATCCACCGCTCATGCACGAGCCGTCCTACATTCTTTACACGTCCGGCACCACGGGTCGCGCCAAGGGCGTCAAGCTCACGGTGCACGGGATGCTGTGGGTCGCGGCCGCGTGCTGGGGACCGATCACTGGCCTTTGCGAGCGCGACACGGTGCTCTCGCCGCTGCCGCTGTTCCATTCCTATGCACTCAATCTTTCCGTGCTCTCGATTCTCGCCGCCGGTGCGACTGAGTACATCATGGAGCGCTTCTCGACTGGCGAGGCGGTGCGCCTGCTCAAGACCGGGGAATTTACTTATTTCCCCGGTGTGCCGACGATGTTTCACTATCTATTGCAGGCGACCAAGCACGAGAAGGACCTCAAGATCCCCGGCCTGCGCCTGTGCGCTTCCGCCGGCGCGATCATGCCGGCGACCCTCAATCGCGAATTCGAGGCACAATTCGGCGTGCCGCTGCTAGACGGTTACGGAATCACCGAAACCTCGACCATGGTGACAATGAACTGGCCGCACGGCGGGCGGACGCTTGGCTCCTGCGGCCTGCCCCTGCCGGGCCTCGCTGTACGGATCGTCGATCCGGCGAGCGGGCTGGACGTTGCCACCGGGCAGGAGGGCGAGTTGATTGTCCGCGGGCCAAACGTGATGCCTGGCTATCACAACAAGCCGGAGGAAACGCGCGCTGCACTACGCGCTGGCTGGTATCACACCGGCGATCTCGCCAGGTGCGACGATAACGGGTTCCTCACCATTACAGGGCGGCTGAAGGAACTCATTATCCGTGGCGGCCAGAATATCGCGCCGGCCGAGATCGAGGAGGTGGTGAACACGTTCGCGCCCGTACTCGATTGCGCCGTGGTTGGGGTGGCGCACGAGCATCTCGGCGAGGTTCCTGCGCTGTTCGTGGTTGCGCGACCGGGCCAGAAGGTCGAAATCGAGGCGGTCCTGATGCATTGCAAGACTCGTCTCTCGGCCTACAAGATTCCGCATGCGGTACACCTGATTGCCGAAATTCCGCGCACCGGATCGGGTAAGATCATTCGCTACAAGCTCAAGGAAACGCTGAAGGCGTAGCCAGGAGAACGTCATGGATACCGCCGAGACGCTCTGGGCTGCATCCGTCCTAGGGTTCGCGGACAAGTGTCTCTGAGTTACAAATTTAAATTTTCAACGCAGCAGCAAACTGAAAATCTTCGCTCGCAATTTGAAATATTCCCGAATTTCGGAGAATGCGGCCGGAGACTAGTTCGATGTCGACTGCGTGGCCGGGTCGGCAGTCGCCTGGAGCACTTGCGAGAGATGCCGCGGGATAACAACAAAGGCGGCGCATGGTCAGCGCTGCGCGCAGACTCGAAGACCAGGTCGCGTGACCAAGCATCCACGGACAAAGACAAGGCCGTCCACCAAATCTAATGTCGGGATTTTCCTGACACCCATTTGCACATCTGCTTTGGATCAGATGATCAGCAGCAAACGCGGGCCTTTTCGGTGACGCCACGCTTGTAAGGTAAATGAATTCTATTCGAGTGGGTGTTGGTTTTTGCTCTAACTTAACTGATTTTTTTGGGGTTGAACTCATAACCTATTAAATCACCAATCCAGAAATCGATTGGAACCATTGCGTATCATCGATCCAGAAGGATCGCGATGCCAGGCGGATGTGACTCTTGGACCTTGAGCGATCCATATCGCGGTTCGTGTCGCCATTGGTGCGGGCGAAACGTCGTTCGGCATCCGGACTAGCGTCCGCATACCGTGCGATGAGCTTTGCGTTTCTCGCGGGGGTCGCCGCGATCGAAGCGCGTGAGGTCGCAAACAAGCTCAACCGCCCAGGCCCCGATGCGCCCGATGCCAACGATCAAAGCCGTGTCGTTGATAGCGCACGGCCATCGTCGGGTTTAGAGCAAGCAACCGATGCTCAGGACGGCAGGCAAGTAAATGCGGGCACGTCTTTAGACCGCCACGTTGAGGTCGAGAATACCCCGCCCGTTACGCCGCAGATGGATGCCAGCCTAAGTGAGGCCAACCGCAATTACCCGACCACTATCGTTGGATCGTCAACTGCGCCGCAGATTATAGCAGAGCCACTCGCTGCCAAATCCGAGATCAATGCAACGGGCGCTGGCACATCCCCCGCCTTTGGCTCCGACATCAAAGTGAGTAGCACGGGCACCACGGCTGTGGTGCCCATCCAGGTTGGCATCTTGTTTGTCGGGCCGGTCGGCAACCCCGCGCCGCAGCCCAACCCAACGACGGTTTCATCAGTTGTGACCTCCGGGGCCGGGATCGACGGCAGCGGCAATGGTGACCTCAACGCGGGTCATGTGGTGACGCTGACGGTTGCCATGAGTGAGGTGGTGACGGTTGCCGGCGGCATCCCGACGCTGTCACTTAATAATGGCGGG
>JBGQLL010000005.1:0-33081 GCA_041500065.1 Pseudolabrys sp. | reverse complement strand
TTGCGCCCATTGTCCAATATTCCCCACTGCTGCCTCCCGTAGGAGTCTGGGCCGTGTCTCAGTCCCAGTGAGGCTGGTCATCCTCTCAGACCAGCTACCGATCGTCGCCTTGGTGAGCCGTTACCTCACCAACAAGCTAATCGGACGCGGGCCGTTCCTTCGGCAATAAATCTTTCCCCGTAAGGGCGTATTCGGTATTAGCCCAAGTTTCCCTGAGTTATTCCGAACCGAAGGGCGCGTTCCCACGTGTTACTCTCCCGTCTGCCGCTGACGTATTGCTACGTCCGCTCGACTTGCATGTGTTAGGCCTGCCGCCAGCGTTCGCTCTGAGCCAGGATCAAACTCTCAAGTTGGATGAGATTTTTATCCCGGCAGGTCACGTTTGCGCATGACAACGTTTGGGACGTTGTCAATTTGACGAGGTCCACCCACTGATCGATCACAAATCGGGCGTGAGCCCGACAAGCAATCAGTCAGCGATGTACCTTAAACGTGTACCGCCGAAGTCTCTTCCACAGCCGTCCCTCATGAAGAATTGCTTCTCCACGCGAGAGCGGCCCGCAAGGACCCCGCCGTCCACGTTTCTCTTTCTTCCGATTCACTTTTCAAACAGCCCGGGGACTATGGCAGTCCCCACCCCTCGGTGAACCGAAGAGCCGTCGAAGCCCGCGCATCCGAGAACGATCGGATGCCGTTTCACTGTTCCAGTGAGGAGCTTCAGAGGCGCGCAATCGCGCCGTAAGCGGACGGCGCGCCGATGGGTGTATATATGCTTCGGCCCTTCGCATTGTCAACCAAAAACGCCCATTTTATTGGTCCATATTGGCGTTGCAGCGTGCGCGACCGACGACTTCCGGACTCGACAGATAAACAATGCCTTAATCCATATCGCGCCGTACTGAGGCCATATTCCTGCGTCGTCCTTAGGGTCCGTTCGAGGGACGGAGTCGCAACGGGGGCCTTCAGCCGCCGTCTATCAGGCCAGTTAGTGGGGTTTGGGTGCCGTCATTGACGGTTCACGGACCAACCGGCATCGTGCCGGCCATTGATTCACGCGGCCTGCCGACAGCGTTTGGGGCATTGCGGCACGCCTTCGATCCGAGGCGCAGGGGACGGCGAGCTTGGACCAAACACGGTCGCGCGGCATATATCGCTCACGGCAGACCGACGCCATTGAGCTCGGCAATGAGCCGCCGCTGTCGGTCGACGGCGGTTCGAGCGGCTTCGTCGATCGCCGTCGCGTATCGGTGCAATGGTTTGCCGGCACGATCCTGACCGCACTCTGCGGCGCTGCTCTCATGGGCGGCGCCGTTTTCACGTCACTCGACGGCGAGACCAATTTCGCATCCTTGCCGGAACGAGTCGAAGTGGCGCTGCGCGGCGCGCTCGGCGGCGCCGAAAAGGGCGCGCACAAGAGCGACCGCCTCCCAACCGCTGAAGAACCGACTTTCGCCCGTCAGGTGATCCGCGTCTCCACGATCAACCGCGTCGGCAACCACGAGGTTGTGCGCGTGCGTCCCTTTGTGCGCATCGCCGGCAACCTCTCGCTGACCGTCTCCGATCTCTCCGCGAATATCCCGCCTTTCAATCCGCAACGTCTGCTCGCTGAGTCTGCGCCCGGCGGCAATTCCACGTCGGGCGATGCACCGGCCGCGGAGCCAGACGCCGAAGTCGCATTCGTGATGCGCGACATGGCGCCTATTATGCCGAAACTTAAGATTGCGCTGCTTACGCCGGCCGACGAAATCATGGCACGTGTGCGCGAAGCCGCCGAATGGAGCGACAAGGCCGCCAATCACCTGCCTGTTGCGGCCAATATCACCGGAATCAAGCTCGCGTACGCGGGCGATGGCCACCTCGATCCCTATGCAGGGTTCGAAGCGCGTATCATCCCCGAGAACATTACATTGTTGCCCAAGACCACGACGCAGACGACCGGTGGCAATGGCCTCAACGAGAAGCTGATCGTCGCCAAGAAGGGGGATAGCGTCGTCAGCATCCTGCGCGACCTCGGTGCTGCGCCCGCCGACCTGAGCGCCGTCGCGCGCGTGCTTGGACCTCGAAGCTTCGATGGCGGCATCAAGGAAGGTCAGAAACTGCGCATCTTGATGGCACCAATTCCCGCGGAACAGCGCCTGCAGCCAATCCGTGTGATCATCGCCGGCGAATCCGGAATCGACGCAGTGGTGGCGCTGGCAGATACCGGAAAATATGTTTCCGTCGATGTGAAAAACATCGACACCGAGGTTGCCGAAAACTCGGAAGACAACGACGAAAACGACACCTCCGGTGTGCGTCTCTATCAAAGCGTCTATGAGACCGCGCTACGCAACCGGATACCGCGCCCAATTATCGAAGACCTTATCCGCATCTACTCCTACGACGTCGATTTCCAACGCAAAGTGCAGCCGGGCGATTCTTTCGAGGTGCTCTACGCCGGCGAGGATGAAACACCGGTCGTCGATAGCCGCAACGATGTGCTGTTTGCCACACTCACCGTCGGCGGCGAGACAAAGAAGTTCTATCGCTTCCAATCCCCCGACGACGGGGTCGTCGACTACTATGACGAGACGGGCAAGAGCGCGAAGAAGTTCCTGGTTCGCAAGCCGGTGCTCGCCGGTATCATGCGCTCTGGTTTCGGCCTGCGCCGCCATCCGATCCTTGGCTACACCAAAATGCACACCGGTGTTGACTGGGCGGCACCGAGCGGCACGGCGATCTACGCCTCCGGCAATGGTGTCGTCGAGAAAGCAGGCTTGGAGTCGGGTTACGGCAAATACATTCGCATTCGCCACAACAATGGCTATGAAACTGCATACGGCCACATGACAGCATTCGCGCGCGGCATCGATGAAGGCACGCGCGTACGACAGGGCCAGGTGATCGGCTTCGTCGGCTCGACCGGCCTCTCGACTGGCTCGCACCTCCACTACGAAATATTGGTCAACGGACGCTTCGTTGATCCGATGCGGATCAAGCTGCCGCGCGGCCGCGTTCTGGAAGGACCATTGCTCGCCGGCTTCGAACAGGAACGCCAGCGCCTCGACGGCATCATGGCGCGCAAGCCGGCACGCGTCGCATCAAGTGCATCGTCGGCGCGATAGTTCCCGCCCAATAGCGCTTTTCGTCAACGTCAAGAGACGTGAATGGCCGGGACAAGCCCGGCCATGACACGGTGGTGTTTACGCCGCCTGAGCGAGCTTGCCGTTAAACGTCAGCCCGAGCTTGTCGCCGGAAATGGTGACCTTTTCGCCATCCTTGATTGTGCCGGCGAGAATCATTTCCGCAAGCGGATCCTGCACTGATTTTTGGATCACGCGCTTCAGCGGTCGGGCGCCATAGGCAGGATCCCAGCCTTTATCGGCCAGCCAATCGCGCGCGCTCGGGTCGAGCTTGATGACAATCTTGCGATCATCGAGCAGTTTCTGCACGCGTGCGATCTGGATGTCGACAATTCGACCCATCTCCGATTTCTTGAGGCGGTGGAACAAAATGATCTCGTCGACGCGATTGAGGAATTCGGGGCGGAACGCTGCGCGCACCACCGCCATCACCTGATCCTTGACCGCATCGGTGTCCTGGCCGTCCGGCTGGTTGACGAGGAAGTCGGCACCAAGATTTGACGTCATCACAATGAGCGTGTTGCGGAAATCAACTGTGTGGCCCTGCCCGTCCGTCAGGCGGCCATCATCGAGGACCTGCAAGAGCACATTGAAGACGTCAGGATGCGCCTTCTCGATCTCGTCAAACAAGATGACCTGATAGGGCCGACGCCGCACGGCTTCAGTGAGAGCACCGCCCTCCTCGTAACCGACATAGCCCGGAGGTGCGCCGATCAGGCGGGCAACCGAGTGCTTCTCCATGTATTCGGACATATCGATGCGGATCAGCGCATTTTCGTCGTCGAACAGGTAATTCGCCAACGCTTTGGTCAATTCAGTCTTGCCGACACCTGTGGGTCCGAGGAACATGAACGAGCCGATCGGCCGATGCGGGTCCTGCAAGCCAGCGCGCGCGCGCCGCACGGCGGTTGACACGGCGCGAACCGCCTCCTGCTGGCCGATGACGCGCTTCGCAAGCTCGTCTTCCATGCGCAGGAGCTTTTCTTTTTCGCCCTCGAGCATCCGGTCGACTGGCACGCCGGTCCAACGGGAGACGACCTGCGCAACGTGATCGGCAGTGACGGTCTCCTCGACCATTGCGCCCTTGGCTTCGGCCGCTTCGATCGCCTTCAGTTTTTTCTCCAGCTCCGGAATCTTGCCGTAGGCGAGTTCGCCGGCGCGCTGGAATTCTCCGCGACGTTGCGCGCTGGCAAGTTCAGCACGCAGCTGATCGAGCTCGGTCTTGAGTTTCTGCGCGTCGGAGAGCTTTTCCTTCTCCGCCTTCCACCGGCTGGTGAGATCGGCCGAGCGCTTTTCCAACTCTTTCAGTTCTCCGTCCAAACGCTTGAGACGGTCTTTTGAGCCGCGGTCTGTTTCTTTTTTCAGCGCTTCCTGTTCGATCTTCAAACGCACGATTTCGCGGTCGATGGTATCGAGCTCCTCGGGTTTCGAATCGACCTGCATCTTCAGCCGCGCCGCAGCCTCATCGATCAGGTCGATTGCCTTGTCGGGCAAGAAACGGTCGGAGATATATCGATGAGAAAGCGTTGCGGCGGCCACGATGGCCGAATCGGAAATGCGCACGCCATGGTGCTGTTCGTATTTGTCCTTCAAGCCACGCAGGATTGAAATCGTGTCCTCGACGCTCGGCTCGGACACGTAAACCGGCTGGAACCGCCGAGCGAGCGCAGCGTCCTTCTCGACGTGTTTTTTGTACTCGTCGAGCGTAGTGGCCCCGATACAGTGCAGTTCGCCACGCGCCAAAGCCGGTTTGAGCAAATTGGAAGCGTCCATCGCCCCGTCGGCCTTGCCGGCGCCGACCAGCGTATGCATCTCGTCGATGAACAGGATAATGCCGCCGTCGGAGGATGTGACCTCCTGGAGCACCGCCTTGAGCCGCTCTTCGAATTCGCCGCGATACTTGGCGCCGGCAATCATGGCCCCGAGATCCAGTGCGAGCAGGCGTTTGTCCTGAAGGCTTTCCGGCACGTCGCCATTCACGATACGCAAGGCGAGGCCTTCGACGATCGCGGTCTTGCCGACCCCCGGCTCGCCGATCAGCACCGGATTGTTTTTGGTCCGGCGCGATAGCACCTGAATTGTCCGGCGGATTTCCTCATCGCGGCCGATCACTGGATCGAGCTTGCCATCGCGCGCGACCTGCGTGAGATCGCGGGCATATTTCTTCAGCGCATCATAAGCATTTTCGGCGGATGCGGAGTCTGCGGTGCGCCCTTTGCGCAACGCATTGATGGCCGCGTTGAGATTTTGCGGCGTCACTCCGGCTTTGGCGAGGATTTTCCCGGCTTCACTGTCCTTCTCCAAAGCGAGGGCGAGCAACAATCGCTCGACGGTGACAAAACTGTCGCCGGCCTTCTCACCAGCCTTCTCCGCCGCGTCGAACGCACGGGCCAGGGCTGGATCGAGGTAGATCTGTCCTGCGCCGCCGCCGCTGATCTTGGGCCGTTTCGCAAGAGACGCTTCCACGGCTTGCAATGCCTGACGGGATTGCCCACCGGAACGGTCGATCAGACCGGCCGCCAATCCTTCGGGGTCGTCGAGCAGGACTTTGAGGAGGTGTTCGGGCGCGAACTGCTGGTGGCCTTCACGCAAGGCCAGCGATTGGGCAGATTGCACGAACCCGCGGGCGCGGTCGGTGAACTTCTCGAAATTCATGTCTTAAACTCCCTCGGCCCATGACGGCGCCGCAAATATGACGGGTCCCTTTTCGGCGGCCCGCCTTGGACATTATGTGGGTGCCATTATTGCAGTTTGAAGGCCCCGATTGCTTGATATAGCTCAGCGTTAATGGCTTTCGGGGAGGGCTGCTAAGTGGCCGGGAATCAATGACATCTGAGCCTGTTACGATCCGCGCCATCTACCGGTACCCGGTCAAAGGGCTGTCGCCGCAGCCGCTCGAGCGAACCCGCCTGTCCATCGGCCAGACCATCCCAGCCGACCGGATCTATGCGATCGAAAATGGACCCTGCGGCTTCGACCCGGCGGCGCCCGCCTATTTCCCCAAGCAGCGCTTTTTAATGCTGATGCGCAACGAGCGCCTGGCTTCGCTGCGAACCGACTATGATGATCCCAGCCACACCCTGGTTATTCACGCGGACGGCCGAGAGGCGGCGCGTGGCGACCTCCGCACACCCTATGGTCGCGCAACGATCGAGACATTCTTTGCCTCATTTTGTGCCGACGAGCTGCGCGGGCCGCCACGAGTCCTCTATGGCGCAGGCCACAGCTTCTCGGACGTCGCCAGGAAGGTCGTATCCATCATCAATCTGGCTTCCGTTGCAGCAATCGAAAATGCCGTAGGCGCACGGGTCAATCCACTGCGTTTCCGCGGTAACCTGTACGTCACCGGCTGGCCGGCCTGGCACGAATTCGATCTTATCGACCGCACAATCGTGATCGACAACAAAGCGCGGCTGCGAATCGTCAAACGCATCGAGCGCTGTGCAGCGACCGATGTTGATCCTGACATCGGCATCCGTGACCTGAGCATTCCTCGCGCGTTAATGGACAATTTCGGCCACACTGATTGTGGCGCCTACGCCGAGGTGATCGCAGCCGGCGATATTGCCGTCGGCAATGGCGTCAGTGTTGCAATCTCATAAAAAACGCCCCGCTCGTCGGAGCGGGGCGTCATTGCTTTTCTTCGCTGCGACGGGAGGTCAGCCGCCGGGCAACACATAGGCGCTGATGCGGCCGGCTGGATAGACGGACTCGGCAACCGTGTGGTTGTGATTGCCCGAAACGATAATCGGATTGCCATTCGGATCGATGCCGCTCACCACGCCGACGTGGCCGCCGCCATGGCGGCCCATCACGGCGATAGCACCAACCTGTGGCCCGCTTACGCGCATGCCGTAACGCGCATAGGCACTGGCGAGATTGCCGCCGCCGGCATGACCGGTGCGCTTAAGCACCATGTCCATAAAAGCGCCGCACCACAGGCTGCCGCGCCCCGTCGGATTTGTGCCGATGTATTTGCGCGCCTCGGAGACCAGCGAATTGCTGGTGGCGCCGCCATAGGCCGAGTTCGAATGGGACTGCGCCTGAGCGCGTGCCTCAGCCAAAGACAGCCGGCCATGGCGGCGGCTCCGGACTACGGTGTCGCCAGCCGTGGCCGGGGCCGCCTGGGCTCCATTCAATGAATAACGCACGTCGCGGTCAGCCCCGAGCGATTGCGCCGCTGCTTGCGTGGTCTGCGCCGCATGTTGCCGATGGTGGACGGGTCTTGCGAGGGCAGACGTTGCAAAAACCGCAACCGCCACCGAACACAACAAAACTGTTGCCCGTCTTGTTTTAACTGTCATCACAATAGTCCCCTTAAAAGCTACACAAGAAGATTTGGCCTAACTGGATAGATTCAGCGTCGGCCGCGGTGTCCAAACGCCGCTCCCATATGGCAATTTCGTGATTATTGGAAGGTCATTTCATGGAACGCATAGCGGCTATTCGCATGGAATACGTCGGTCGTTTAAATTATACGATATTTAATAACTCTTTTACTTAACGTGACACCTAATTACTGTTTCACGGTAATTTATACTAGCGAGCGAAGAAATCGGGCCACTGTCGCACAGTTAAAGCGTGCAGTGCAGCAAATCCGATCCAAATTTAAGCTGAAACTGGCTCTGCTCAGTTCTTCCGGCTGAGCAGGAAGACGGCTTGCTCTCCGAACAGGTTCCAGAACCACCAAGGCGCATTGAGCCTTAGGGGCGAACCCCACGCGTTGAGCGCCACGGCCTTTTCCATCCTGACCCCGATTTCCGTACAAAGCTGGCGGAAATCCTTGATGGTGCAATGGTGGATATTGGGCGTGTCGTACCAGCTGAACGGAAGGATATCGGTGCGCGGCATGTGACCGGCAAACAGGAGCTGGAGCCTTACCTGCCAGTGGCCGAAGTTCGGGAACGACACGATTGCATGATTTCCGATACGAAGCATGTGCTCAAGCACCACACGCGGGTGCCGAGTCGCCTGCAAGGTCTGCGACAGGATCACATAGTCGAAAGCGTCGTCCGGGTAGTCGCCGAGATCGGTATCGGCATCGCCCTGGATAACGGCTAACCCCTTGGCGACGCATTCGTTGACGCCCTCCCGCGACAACTCAATGCCCCGACCGTCGACGCCGCGGCTTTCGCTCAGCAGTCGCAGCAATTCGCCATCGCCGCAGCCGACGTCGAGCACCTTCGCGCCGTGCTCGACCATCTCGGCGACCAGAACCAAGTCGACGCGCGCCCCTCCGGGCGTATGCGCGACATTGGCGACGGTGAGATCGGCATCGGTGGGCGACGGCCTGGTCATGGCTTAGCTCTTGGGACTCAGGCCGCGCGTTTTGCCGGCACCATCGAGAAAGCCACGCACGATCGCAAACAGCTCGGGCTCTTCGAGCAAAAATGCGTCATGCCCTTTGTCTGTAACGATCTCGGCGAATGACACCCGGGCGCTTGCCGCATTGAGCGCATGCACGATCGCCCGTGAGTCCGACGTCGGGAATAGCCAATCGCTCGTGAAAGAAATCACGCAGAAACGCGTGGGCGTATCTTTGAAGGCCCTGGCCAGTACGCCGTTGTAGTCGGCTGCGAGGTCGAAATAATCCATGGCACGCGTGAGATATAGATATGAATTGGCGTCGAAACGTTCGACGAACGATATGCCCTGGTGACGCAGATAGGATTCCACCTCGAAATCTGCGTCGAATGAAAAAGTCGGATTTGTCCGATCCTGGAATTTGCGGCCGAACTTCCGGTGAAGGGCGGCGTCTGACAAATACGTAATATGCGCGCCCATGCGAGCGACCGCGAGGCCACGGCGCGGATTGGCATCTTCCAAAAGATAGCGGCCACCGCGCCATTCCGGATCCGCCATGATCGCCTGACGCCCCACCTCGTGGAACGCAATGTTTTGCGCCGAATGACGGGTGGCGCACGCGATTGGCAGCGCGCAGAACACGCGTTGCGGATAACTCGCCGCCCATTGCAAGACCTGCATGCCGCCCATCGAGCCGCCTGCAACCGCAAACAGCGACTCGATACCAAGATGATCGAGAAGCATGGCTTGGGCGCGCACCATGTCGCGGATTGTAATGACGGGGAAGTCGAGACCCCACGGTTTGCCCGTCGTTGGATCAGTCGACGATGGACCCGTCGTGCCCATGCAGGCACCAATCACGTTCGGGCAAATAACGAAATAGCGTTCAGTGTCGATTGGCTTGCCGGGGCCGACCATGGTCTCCCACCAGCCGGACTTCTTGGTAACCGGGTGCACGCTCGCAACGTGCTGATCCCCGGTGAGTGCGTGACAAATCAGGACAGCGTTCGAACGCGCGGAGTTGAGCGTCCCGTAGGTCTTGTACGCAATCTGGAATGGGGTCAGCTCCACGCCGGCATCAAGCTTCAATGGTCGATCGGCCCCAAAATGAGCGATCAGCGACTCGTGCGGCTGATCCGCTTCGCGCGGTGAATCCGCCGCCTCGCGCGTGCTGGTCAGATTGGTTTTGCCCATGTCGCCCATATCACTCGTGCGCTCCCGGCGCGCCACCTGTATCGCGGGCCGATTTAGGAGAGGTTTAGTGTCAACCTAGCAGGCTACAGTCAACGTTTTCTTTGATTTCGGGGCCCGGCCCTCCTATCAATGCCGCCATGGCAAAGGCTCCCGAACCACCCTCGCTAGGCGATCTGCGCAAGGAGATCGACCGCATCGACGAAGCGATGCATCAGCTTCTGATGGAACGCGGCGAGATCATCGACCGCCTGATTGCGGTCAAGCGCAGCCAAGACACTGGTACGTCGGCATTCCGTCCCGCGCGCGAAGCCGAGATGATGCGCCGGCTGGTCAAACGCCACAAAGGGATATTGCCGCTTGATACCGTCGAGAGCATCTGGCGGGTGATCATCGCGACCTTTACCTACGCACAGGCACCATTCTCCGTGCACGCCGACCTGTCAGCAGGCGACGCACTGATGCGTGATTCCGCCCGCTTTCATTTCGGCTTCACCGTGCCGTTTGTCCCACACATGGGGGCAGCCGGAGTGGTAGCCGCGGTGTCAGCCTCAAAAGGGGATCTGGGTCTCGTACCTGCCTTTGATATTGCCTCAGCGGGTGCATGGTGGAGCGCGCTCGAATTCGATGCCGCCCCCAAGATCATTGCGCGTCTCCCGTTTGTCGAACGTCCCGACCACCCCGCCGCCTTGCCGGTATTTGTGCTCTCCCGGGTAGCGGCCGACGCCATGGCAACCGAAGCAGCGGTATGGAGTGTGCGGGTTTCTGGCTGGGGCGCCGGCCCCGCAAAGGCGCTGTCTACACGCGCCGATTTCATCGCCGTGCCGGACCGCGCCTTCGATGGCGCAGCCTTATTGGTAACATTGCCCAAAGACGCGAGCCTTGAGTCGATCAGTGCGGCCTTGGTTAAGGCTGGGGCCACAGTGCGTTCGGCAGCTCTCGTCGGGAGCCACGCAACCCGCTATACGGTTGCCGCCGACAAGACCTGATCGTTCGGAAAACCGATGATGACTGCGAACCGCCCGCAACCGCGCCCCGGCGTGCTCGATATTGACCCGTACGTTCCGGGCAAGAGCAGCGCGCCTGGTGCCGCCAAAGTGTTCAAGCTCTCCTCCAACGAGACGCCGTTGGGACCGAGCGCGAACGCTATCGCCGCCTATCGCGTGGCCGGCGACCACCTGGAGGACTATCCGGACGGCTCGGCTTCGGCTCTACGTGACGCGATCGGCGCCGCCTTCGGCCTCGATCCCGATCGTATCGTTTGCGGCGCCGGCTCCGACGACCTGCTCAATCTGCTCGCGCGTGCCTTTCTCAAAGATGGCGACGAAGCGATCTATACGACGCATGGTTTTCTGGTTTACCCGATTGCGACCATGGGCACCGGAGCGAAGGCAATCGCCGCGCCGGAAAAAGAATTTACGGCGGATGTGGACGCGATCCTCAAGGTGGTGACACCAAAAACGAAAGTCGTATTCCTGGCCAACCCGAATAATCCGACGGGAACGTACATTCCATTCGACGAGGTCAAGCGGCTGCACAATGGTCTGCCAGCAAACGTTTTGCTGGTGCTCGATGCCGCCTATGCCGAATACGTGCAACGCAACGATTACGAATCTGGAATCGAGCTGGTCGCAACCACCGATAACGTGGTGATGACGCGCACATTCTCGAAAATCTATGGATTGGCTGCGCTGCGTCTCGGCTGGATGTACGGGCCCGCACATATCGTGGAAGCGGTTAATCGCATCCGCGGACCTTTCAACGTCAACGGCCCGGCAATTGCCGCAGGGGTCGCTGCGATCCGCGACACCACACATTTGGAACGAGCACGCGAACATAATACACGTTGGCTCACCTGGCTTACGGAGGAGATCGGGAAGCTTGGCCTCGCGGTGACGCCGAGTGCGGCCAACTTTGTGCTCATCCATTTCCCGGACACCAAAGGCCGCACCGCCAAGGACGCCGATGTTTTCCTTACCAAGCGCGGGCTCATCCTGCGCCAGGTCAGCGCTTACAAGCTGCCAAATGCTTTGCGAATGAGCGTTGGCACCGAGGAAGCTAATCGGCTCGTTGTGCAAGCACTCAAGGAATTCGTGGGAAACCCGGCATGAATCAACCGGCTCCCTTGTTCAATCGGCTGGCTCTCATCGGCGTCGGGCTGATCGGCTCCTCGATCGCGCGTGCGGCACGCGCGCAGGGCGCAGTGCGGACAATTGTAGCAACCGCGCGGTCGCCGCAAACGCGCCGGCGCGTCGCCGAGCTCGGCCTCGCCGATCAAGTGGTTGAAAGCAATGCCGCTGCCGTCGAAGGCGCCGACTTGGTGATCATTTGCATCCCTGTCGGAGCCTGCGGTGAGGTCGCAAAGGAGATCGGCCCACACCTTGCGTCCGGCGTAATCGTGTCCGACGTCGGTTCGGTTAAGGGCGCGGTCGTGCGCGATATGGCCCCTCATCTGCCCAAGACCGTGCATTTCGTGCCGGCTCATCCTGTCGCAGGAACCGAGTACTCCGGCCCCGACGCGGGCTTTGCGGAATTGTTCGTCAACCGGTGGTGCATTCTGACACCGCCGGGCGCCGCTGATCCGAAAGCGGTCGAGAAACTTGCATCGTTCTGGCGGTTGCTCGGCGCGAATGTGGAAATTATGGCGCCGGATCACCACGATTTGGTCCTCGCCATCACCAGCCATCTGCCTCATCTGATCGCCTACACCATCGTTGGCACAGCAGACGAACTACAGGCGGTGACACGTTCGGAGGTGCTGAAATTCTCGGCTGGCGGCTTTCGCGACTTCACGCGCATTGCAGCATCCGACCCGACCATGTGGCGCGACGTTTTCCTCGCGAACAAGGACGCGGTCTTGGAGATGCTCGGCCGCTTCAACGAGGACGTCTCGGCTTTAACAAAAGCCATCCGCAAGGGGGATGGCGACGCGCTGTTCGAGCACTTCCAGCGTACTCGCGCCATCCGACAAGGTATCGTCGATATCGGACAGGACTCACCCGCGCCGGATTTCGGTCGGCCCCATCCGGACTTGCCGCACGAGCCGCTGCCCAAGCCTTACGCGTCGGAAAAGAGCTAGAACAACGAGGGCGTATTTCCGATCGGGATCGGTCCGAGAAACACGGCGCCGTCGTCGAAACGAAGCGGAAGCGTCACTGCTCGCTTGCCTTCGAGCGTGGTCTGCTCACCAAGCAAGTTGATACCGAGCGAAATATTGGCGCCCGCCTGCTGACGCGCGACGTCGCCGAGACCGGGCGCAAGCCTATCGAGCGCGCCGACGAGCTTGTCCATATTTGGTGAGGTCTGAACACGCTGTTGCGCACCGATTTCAGCCAAGAACTGATCGAGGCCCGCCATAGTCACACGCAACTGACCGTCAAGCCGTCCGTTGCCGTTAAGCGACAGACTACCATCACCGACCGCAAGGATTTCGCCCTGTTGCACCCGTGCTTGTGTGATGTCGATGCGGCCACCAGCGGCCTGGATCTCGCGGAACCGAACGGACCAGGGCTTGGGTGAAAAATCGTTCAAACCACGAATGAGACCGGTGATATTCGCATCGATTGGTTGCGCAGCGGCGGGGTGCAATCCGGACGCCGATGCCTGATCGAGCTGTAACGCGACCTCCATGACAGGTTTGTTAGCGGCAGAGCCTTCGGCAATTCGGCCATGAATCTCGATATGTCTGGCGCGTAACAAACTCTGCCGGTTTCCACCCTCCATACGGTCGACCGTCGGCCGGTCGAACACCAGCGAAGCGCGGCTGGGCGCGGCCGGTGTGCCGCGCGCGCTCGATTGCGCCAACTTCCAGTCCGCAATGAACTCCGGCGATTTTTCGGGCTCACCAATCCTGAGGGGACCATGGAATTCACTGACAAGCAGCCCAGGCTGGTAAACTTGTGCCACCACCATTAGGCTGCTGGTCTTGAGTTCAAGCGGCGGCTGGTTACTGCGGAACAGGGCAGAGGCGTCCTCGCAGTTGACCTCGATGCGGAACGGAAACCCCCCGACGGTCTGTGAAGCGCAATTGTAGACGCGCCCCGCCTTGGCCTCTCGCGCCCGCCAGCCGTCGATCGTCTCCTGGGCCCTGCCCGCCGAAAATTTCCAAAAGCCAGTCCATCCGGCAATCAGCGCAAACACGATAAAAAGCAGAATCGTGTAGCGGCGTCCGGTCCGACGGCGCGATTGCAGACTCGTAGGATCACGCATCATTTGATTTCAAAAACCTGCCGAATGCGGCGTTTCTGCGCCGGCGGGTCCGGGTTGCGCGGAATTTGCCGTCCTGTTACGCGAACGCAAGCCGCCCTCCAACGCCGTGGTCCATTCCCCTGCCACGATGAACGCACGATCCGATCAAAGCAACGAGGACTTCTGGGTCTTTGGATATGGGTCGCTCATGTGGCGGCCCGGCTTCGACTTTCTCGAGCGGCGCAATGCTCGCCTGGTGGGCGCCCATCGCGCGCTTTGCGTTTATTCGTATGTACATCGTGGAACTCCGCAGAAACCTGGCCTGGTATTCGGGCTCGATCGCGGCGGCAATTGCCGCGGCATCGCGTATCGCGTTGCTCGGGCCAAGCGATCGAAAACGATCGAATACTTGCGCGCCCGTGAACAAGTAACCCGGGTCTATCGCGAGGCGTGGCGCAGGGTCTGGCTCGACGACGACCCGCAGGAAGGCGTGCACGCGCTTTGTTATGTCGTCGACCGGGGGCATTGCCAATACGCCGGGCGGCTCAGCTTCGCCGAACAATTGCACTATACAAGGCAGGGTCATGGCCGGTCCGGCGCCTGCCGCGACTACGTATTGGCCACGGTGAAAGAGCTGCGAACGCTCGGAATCCGCGATGTCGATTTACACGTGTTGGCTGAGCAGCTCAGAGGCAGCCATCGCTCACCTGCTCCTTGAGTCAACTTGGCTGAGCTCCCCCAAAACTGGCTCTCCAGATCATTCTTTCATTTTCGCGCGGCCCTCCGCGATCAGACGAGCCGTCGCACTTTCAATGTCACCCTGCAGCCGTTCAAAAAACTCTTCCTTGCTGAGCCCCGGCGGAATCGGATCAAGAATCTCTACCACCACCGTTCCGGGAAAGCGGCGTAAGGACCGGCGCGGCCAGACCAGGCCTGAGTTGAGCGCTATTGGAACGCAGGGCACGCCTTCAGCCGCATAAAGATGCGCCACGCCAATCTTGTAACGGGGCTCGGCACCAGCCGGCCTCCGCGTGCCCTCGGGAAAAATAATGAGCTGCCGATTATCCGCAAGTTCGATGCGGGCGCGCTCGATCATGGCAACGAGGGCTTGTGAGCCGCCGCCGCGATCGACCGGGACCATGCGGCCCTTGATAGTGAGCCAGCCGAAAACTGGAATCCATTGCAGTTCGCGCTTGAGAATGAACAATGGATTTTCGAGTAGCGGCAGGAGCGCAAACGTTTCCCATGCCGACTGGTGTTTTGAGGCCACGATGAGCGGTCCTTTTGGGATCTTTTCGCGACCCCGAATTTCGTAGTCGACGCCTGCGACCACGCGAAGCAATACAAGGTTGACGCGGCCCCAGGATTTGGCCACCCCGACGATGGCGCGATAAGGCATGAAAAAGGTCGGCAGGCCGGCAATGAGGTGAACGAGCGTGTTCAGATAGAACAGCACGTTGAAGGCAATCGAGCGAACGAGAATGGCCACCGGCGCCGCTCCCTTATATTGCGCCGTCGATATCGAGGCGCATACGCATGAGCGCGAAAAGATACTTCAAGTATTCCGCCAATAGCAGACGCGCGGTATCGGTATTCGACCACCATGGCTCAGTCTTTACTTTCTCGGAAATCACTGGGTAAGCGGTCAGAGTCACGTCGGGTAGCTGGTGAGCAAGCTCGGCCATGGCGCGTGGCATATGCCAGTTCGAGGTTACGACGATCAGAGAATTGAAATTGTGCTCGCGCGCCCAGCGCCGGGTTTCAAGGGCGTTGCCGAATGTGTTGAGCGCCGAACGATCCAGGTCAATGCAACAGGTGAAATATTTGGAATAGAGTGGCGTGATTCGCGCGATTTCCTTTGAGCTGGTTGCGCGATACACACCGGTGATCAATAGTCGCTTGCCGCGCTCGGTCGCCAATAATTCAATGGCATCGGGTATACGGGCGGCCGCGCCGGTAAGGGCCACAATACCGTCGGCTTTGGTGTCGAGAGACACTTCATCGCTCGCAATGCCCGAGACAAACCAGACGAACCCGGCACCGAGCAATATGAGCCCAGTGGCGCCGGCCGCCATGGTCAGAAAACCAATCCAGCGAGCAATGCCGGCAAACATGTCAGTCGATCATTTCAAGCGTGTTGTTGACGGTTTGCCGCGAGGTGAGCGCAGTCACCGCCGCAACGAGTATGACTTGCCCGAGCACGGCGGCATAGCCAATGAAGCCTATCGAGAATGAACCGAATAGAGCCGACGTCTGTTCCGCGCCCGCGGTGCCGGCAAACCACCGGCTTGTCGCGCTGGCCAATGCAAACAGGATGATCGCGGCACCCCCGCCAATGGCACCTCCTTGCAGGCCGAGTATCAAAAAATGGTGTTGAAAATGTCCGGCGATGAATGAGTTTTTGGCGCCGACAAAATGCAAAACTTCGATTACCGCCTTGTTTGTCGCCATCGCACCACGGGTTGCAAAGGTAACCGACAAAATGGTGGCCGCGAACATTAGAACTAAAATGCAGAGACCTAAGACGACGGCACTGCCAGCCATAGCTCGCATGCGATCGATCCAGCCGCGATGATCATCGAGTACGGCCCCAGGAACTTGATCGGCCATCATGCGCCTCAATTGCGCAAGGTCGGGCGTTGCGTCCGTTGCGAGCTTGACAACAATCAAGCGCGGCACGGGCAACTCATTGAGCGAAAGCCCACTCCCGAGCCACGGCTCGAGCAGCTTGGCGGATTCCTCTTTTGAATAAGGCCGGACTTCCACAATACCCGTGATTGCGCGCGCGACAGCGGCTGCTTTGTCGACAGCAGCATCGAGATCGCGGCCAGGCGCCGGGACAATCTGAATGGTCACTTCACGCGTAATGTCCGATTGCCATTCGCCCGCGGCCTTACTGATCAGCACGGCTGCACCTGTAGTCAACGACGCAAGGAAGGTCATAATAGCAACGACCGCAACGAGTGCCCGGCCGGAAATTGAATTGCGCGGCACCAGCGGTGTCTCGAAGCGCGGCAGGAGGGAATCCAGCGAGTCGCGAAACGGCGTACTGATTCTACCTATGCCGGGTTCCGTCATCCCGATCCCTCAGTCGTAAATATGCAACCGACCGTCATGCAAGACCAGCCTGCGCGCATCGTACTGATCCATCAGCGCGATGTCGTGGGTTGCAATGATTACTGACGTGCCTGACTTGTTGAGCTCAATGAACAGCCGCAATAGTCGCTGCGCCAGAGTCGGATCGACGTTACCGGTTGGTTCATCGGCCAGCAACAATTGCGGCCGCGCGATGACCGCGCGCGCTATCGCGGCGCGCTGCTTTTCGCCGCCAGAGAGCACCGGTGGCAATGCCCACATCCGTTCGCCCAGCCCAACCCAATTGAGCAACTCGACCACTTCTTCGCGATAGCTTTCTTCCGGACGGCCCATTACGCGCAATGGCAGCGCGACGTTCTCGTAGGTGGTCATATGATCGAGCAGTCGGAAATCCTGAAATACGATTCCTATGCGGCGGCGCAGAGTCGCCACTGCATCGCGCGATAGAGTTGCGACGTCGTGGCCAAACTGGGTGATCAATCCTCGCGTCGGTCTCATCGACAGGAATAGCAGCCGTAACAGCGAGGTCTTGCCGGCGCCGGAAGGCCCGGTGAGAAACTGAAAGGAATGCGGGTCGATACGGAACGTGAGGTCGCGCAGGACCTCCGGGCCCAACCCATAGCGCAAGCCAACATTCTCGAATCGGACCACCCAGCCCTCTCCGGCAAATTTCCACTGACACCTATCGAATCACCGTCCGGCCGTGGCCCTCGGATGCGTACAAAAAAGCCGCCCCCTACCCCCGTACACCCGCCCGGAACTGCGCTTTTTACAGGACTATGACCGCGCCACCATAGCTGCGGGGGCGGAAGTCACCAATTACCCCCGTAGGCCAGGGGTTACCATGGTTTCCGATCCATTAACGGTCGGCTGGTACGTTGACACCCAAAATATCATTGATCCCATGCTGATTGTCTGTCCGAACTGCTCAACGTCGTACACGATCGAACCGACCTCCCTCGGCGCGGGCGGACGTACCGTCCGCTGTGCCCGCTGCAAGACAACATGGTTTGCTGATACTTCGGACAATCCTCCCGAAATGACCGCCGTTGGGGCGGGCACGGCCGACGAATCGGAGGCTCAGGGGTCCCCTGGCGTACTGCGTCCCGATCAAAGAACCGCTGGCACCGATAGTAGTGATGCAGAGCCGGCGCAGGAAAGCGCCGAAGCGGTAGCCCCGGCCGCAGCAGCTCGAAGCGATCCCTTGCCTGCACCCGCAGGAACTGCGGCAACGGCCCCAGTCACCATTGCCGACGCACCGTCAGTGGTACCGTCGATCGAACCACTATCCGATGCCGCAACCGCATCGGAGGCGGACGAAATCGAACATTTTACAGCCCGTCGCAAGCGTTTGAAGGCGCGGCGTAGCCAAGCCCGCCGCTCATCTCGCTGGACGGCGCTCATTCTTGTATTGTTCGCTTTCAATGTCGCACTGATCGGAGCGCGCAGCGAGGTCGTACGCTTTTTTCCGCAGACGGCTTCCTTGTTTTCTGCCGTGGGACTGCCCGTCAATTTACGCAATTTGAAATTCGAAAATATGCGGATTTCGAAGGAAGCGCAGGAAGGGCTCTCGTCCCTCATCATCGAAGGAACCATCGTCAGCATTGCTAACGGACCAACAGAGGTGCCACGACTCCGGTTTGCCGCGCGCGACGCCGCCGGGCAAGAAGTCTACACCTGGACCGCGCAGCCGGGCCGCAGCGTCCTTGGTCCTGGCGAAAAGCTGGATTTCCGCAGCCGCTTTGTCTCGCCACCGGAAAA
Source organism: Pseudolabrys sp. (assembly GCA_041500065.1). GTDB lineage: Bacteria > Pseudomonadota > Alphaproteobacteria > Rhizobiales > Xanthobacteraceae > Pseudolabrys. The sequence goes on along the minus strand of JBGQLL010000005.1, from coordinate 14,419 downwards.
CGCAATCGATGTGATGGTGCGCTTTGCAAGCGCACAGGATGCGACTCCCGGAGCGAAGTAAGGGCAATGGCTAGGATTCTGATTGCTGAAGACGATGATACCGTTCGGGCTTTTCCTTGTGCGCGCTCTTGGCGGCGATGGTCACGATCTGATCGAAACCGCCACTGCTGCCCTTGACGCACTCAATGCGTCCAATGGCGGAATTGATTTGCTTCTGAGTGACGCGAAAATGCCCGGGATGGACGGTATCGAACTTGCGCTTGCGAGAGGTCGACACCATCCCGACACTGCAATCATGCTGATGACCGGCTACGTGGATCAACGCGAGCGCGCGCATAATCTGGACGCGTTTGTGCACGACGTGATTACCAAGCCGTTCTCTGTCGATCAGATCACGTCGGCGGTGCGCGAAGCGCTGGTGCGGCGGCTCTAGGCCGCAAATCCGGAATCAGAAGTCCTTCAGCAAACGCTCAATGTAGTCGAGTTCGAGTTGCGGGCGGGAGCTCTCGCCAAAGCGTTTGCGGAGCTCCTCCAAGATTCGGCGCGCTCGCTGAGCGTCAATCTCCCCGGGCACTTTCACCGTAAGATCGTCACCATAGTCGCGGCCCCGCATTGGCCGGCCGAGCGGATCGGTGTCCTGCTGAGCGCGGGCCTGACCTCGACCGGGCCGGCCATTGGGACCGGGGCCCATACCCTGCTGCTGCATCGATTGCGCCAACCCTTGGGCGCCCTTGCGCATAGCATCCAGCGCGCGGCCCTGGCTATCGACCGCGCTGTCGGCATCTCCCTCACCAAGTTGACCTTCCGCCTGGCCCATGGCTTCACCGGCATCGCCGAGCTGGCCCATTTCGTTACCCTCTCCCGGCTGGCCTTGCTGGCCAGGCTGGCCTGGCTGGCCGAGCCCACGCTGGCGGAGCTGGTCAAGGAGCTTGTTGAGCCGGTCTTTCAGACCGTGCTGGTCCTGACGCAAATCGCCCATCTGGCGGTCGCCCTGTCCGGGCTGGCCCCGCTGACGATCGCGCCGCATGTCCTGACCCTGCCGGAAAGTCTTGTCGCGCAATTGCTGCTGCTTACGAATCATATCGCCCAACTCGTCGAGTGCCGACATCATGTCGTCGTCGCCGTCGTCGCCGCCCGAGGCGCCCGGCCGAGCCATCTGGAGGTTCTCGAGCATCGACTGCAGTTCCTCGAGAAGCCGACGCGCGGCATCCTTGTTCCCCGAGCGCGCCAGATTTTCCAATCGGTCGAGCATGCTCTTGAGATCTTGCTGACTGAGCGTGCGCGTATTGCGGTCGAGCGGCCGGGAAAGTTGTTGAGGATTCTTGCGCATTTCCTCGGCGAGGGCTTGCAGGAACTTGTCCATAGCCGCACGCAGCTGATCCATCAGCTTCTTGATTTCTTCCTCACTCGCGCCACGCTCGAGCGCCTGGCGCAGCGCCTCTTGCGCCTGGCGCAACGCCTGCTCAGCCTGTGAGACGTTTCCGTCCTCAAGCTGAACCGCCATGTCCCACAGCCGCGCCACCACCTCGCGTAGCGCGTCGTCGCTCTTTGCATTCTCTAGGCCGTAATAGATCGAGCGCAAGCCGAGATAGACAGCGGCTTCCTGCGTGAAGCGCTCTGGCGCAATGGTGAGTGCGTCGAGCGCCGTAAGAACCAGTGGTTTTGTTTCGGCATCAAGTGCCAAGATACGCCGTTGTTCAACGAGCGATCGCGCCAATGGCTTGACGAATATCCGCTGTGGCAGCGTCAGTTCGTGCGGCTGACTACGCCCTTCGTTCCCGGCCTCGTCCCGCGCCGTGAGCGTCATAACCACTTCAGCCCCGGCCCACGGATGCTCAGTGACGTCATGTGTGGTCTGCGCAGTGCCAGCGCGAGTGCGCGCCTGCGGCAAAGTGAGCGCATAGTCAGGCGCAGCAAATAGCGAACGGCGGGATTTGCCGGACGCTTGCTCGTCCTTGAGCGCAAAGGTGGCCTTTGCTTCTACGACGCCGTAGTCGTCATCCATCTTGTAATCAAGGCGTAGCGCACCGCGCGCCTGCCGCTCTGGATCCCTGATCAATTCAATATTGGGTGCACGATCTGGAATCGCAGTGAAATTCCAGACCAGATCGCTGCCGAGGACCCCATGGACAGCGGCTGAGCCGTTGCCCTTGATCAGCAGCCGTCGCTCTTCTGTTCCGGCCGGAAGGGGTGCGCGAGCTTCGGCCGGCGCGTCCTCAATGCCGCCCTGACGAACGATATCGAAACGCACCTTGCCGGTGGCGCGGATCACCAATTGACTCCCCACTGGCACTGCCACCGATGGAGCGGCCTGCGCGCTTTCGCCCGGGCGCAATCCCAAGAGCATGACAGGAGGCCGCCCGGTATAAACCGGCGGAGTGACCCACGCATCGATACGGAAATTCGCCGGGGCAACCACGCCATGCCAATCGAACGCGGCAGCAACGCGTTTTATTCGCTCACCGCCGGCGGCAAAGAAACTCGCCACCACAAGAATGACCACCAGCGCGCGAAATGCCATCGGATCGCGCAGGGACAGTCGGGGTGCCGGCCACCCGGCTTTGAACTTGCGTGCCGACAGCAACGCGCGCTCGACGTGCGCCCGCCAGAGCGCCTGTGACACAGGATCCTGGCTATTGGCGGCAATGCGGTCCGCCACCGTAGTGGCCGGACGATGCGTCTCACCGGTGCTCCGATCAAGCCGGCGCAGACCGTCGTAAACGCTGGGCAGCCGCAAAATTAACAACGGCAACGCTGCTGCAACGATCGCGATCAGGAATACGAAAAGGCCGATGGCACGTGCAAGCGGCGGCAACACCAACCACAGGCCTGCCCAAGAGAAGGCGAGAAAAAGTCCGACAACAGTCGCCAGCGCGGCGAGAGCCGGCCACAGCCGTTCCCACAACAGACTGCCGCGCGCGCGTGTGAGCGCGCGCCTGAGCAGAAGCCTTGTCGGGTGCTCCCGATCCTGCGGCTGGTCGTTCACTTCGTCCAAAAGCGGCTCCGTCGCTCGGGTTCGGGAGAGAATCTATTCTTCGGTACAGAATAACACGCGCCGAACCAGCCGGCCACGCGGGCTCAAAGCCAATCAGGCATGCGATCGAGCGCAATTAATTGGTCAACTTCAAGGCGCGGGCGTACCAGCGCCCATTCCGCGCCATTGACCAGCACTTCTGGCACCAGGGACCGCGTGTTGTAGGTGCCGGCCTGTACGGCACCGTAGGCGCCCGCCGACATCACGGCGAGCAATGCACCGCTGGCAGGTTCCACCATATCGCGGTTAACAGCGAGGAAATCGCCACTTTCACACACCGGCCCAACAACATCAGCACGGATGCGGCGAGCCGATGAAGATTGTTGGGCGACGGGCCAAATCTCGTGATGCGCGTCATATAACGTCGGCCGGATAAGATCGTTCATGGCGGCATCGACGACGACGAAGGTCTTGGCCTCACCGTGCTTCACAAACAACACGCGCGTCACCAAAATACCGGCGTTTCCCACCAGCAGACGGCCAGGCTCGAAGATCAAGCGGCAATCGAGGTCGCGGGTCGCCTGCTTGACCACCTTGGCATAGGCTTCAGGGTGCGGCGGCGGCTCGTTGTCGTCCCGGTACGGAATGCCCAAACCGCCGCCGAGATCGACATGTGAGATGGTGTGCCCGTCCGCGCGCAGCATGCGGACGAAGTCGGCAAGCAACGAGAATGCATTACCGAACGGGTCAAGCTCAGTGATCTGGCTGCCGATATGCATATCGACACCCGCGACCTTCAGGCCCTTGAGCTTGCCTGCGTGGGTGTAGACCTCACGTGCGCGGCTGATCGGAATGCCAAACTTATTCTCCGCCTTGCCCGTGGCAATCTTGTGGTGCGTTTTGGCATCGATGTCGGGATTGACGCGGACCGAAATGTGCGCGGTGCGTCCCTTCGATGCGGCGATCGATGACAGCAGCTCAAGCTCGGGTTCGGATTCGACGTTGACGCAGAGAATTCCCTCATCGACCGCAAAGGCAAGTTCGGAAGCGGTCTTGCCGAGTCCGGAAAACATGATCTTGTCAGCGGGAATGCCGGCTGCCCGTGCGCGCTTGAGTTCGCCGCCCGACACCACATCCGCCCCGGCGCCCAGTTTGGCCAGTGTCCGGACGACCGCCTGATTGGAATTTGCCTTCATGGCGTAGCAGACGAGCGCGCGCACGTCCGCAAACGCGCCGGCAAAGACCTGATAATGGCGGGTCAGAGTCGCCGTCGAGTAGCAATAAAATGGCGTACCGACCGCGGCGGCGAGCGTATCGAGGTTCACCGCCTCGGCGTGCAGCACGCCGTCGCGATAAGCAAAGTGGTGCATGACACGCTCAGTTGAGCAGAACGTCCAGAGGAATGCGTTTATTCGTACCACCCGGCGCGATCGGCTTCCCGTCAAGTCCAAGAATGGGACGGTTGTCCCTGGATGCTTTGGTCTCGTCGCCAGCTGGAACGGCTTGCGCGCCCACGAGGGATGCTCCGGGCGGCGGATCGAGCGGTCCCTTACGCCCGCAAGCCGTCAAGCCGAGCGACGCAACGAGTGCGCCAATCAGAGCGAGACGGAGAGCCGGGCGATCAGAATGCCTCAAGGCACGCACTCCTTGCATAGTGGGACCATAACAAAACAGGCAAACAAGGCGAAGTCAGGATTTCTCTTTTTCCAGCTTGCGAAGCCATTTTTTTGCCTGCAGGCGCACATTTTTGGGCGCCGTACCACCGAAACTTGTGCGACTTTTCACCGAGCGATCGACCGAAAGAACTGTGAATACATCGTCGGTGATTTTCGGTTCAATCTCGCGCATCGCTGAAAGCGGCAACCGATGCAGTGCGACCCCAGCCTCTGCTGCCTTGGTGACGATACGTCCGGTAGTATGATGGGCAGTGCGGAAAGGAATCTTCAAAGTCCGCACCAGCCAATCGGCGAGATCTGTGGCCGTGGCATAACCTTCGCCGGCGGCCTTCTTCATTCGCGATGCGTCGGGTTCGAGATCGGCGATCATGCCGGCCATCGCAGCGATCGACAGCGAAAGTGAAGCGAGAGCGTCCATTGTGCCCTGCTTGTCCTCTTGCATGTCTTTCGCATAGGCAAGTGGCAATCCTTTCATCACGATCAGCAATGCACTGAGCGCACCGATGACGCGGCCAGTCTTCGCGCGCACCAGCTCGGCCGCATCCGGGTTGCGCTTCTGCGGCATGATCGAGGACCCGGTGGTGAATTTGTCCGACAACTTCACCAGCCCGGTCAGGGGCGAGGTCCAGATGACGATCTCTTCTGCCAGCCGGGAAAGATGCACCGATGTAATTGCTGACGCGGCAAGGACCTCCATGACGAAGTCGCGGTCGGAAACCGCATCGAGCGAGTTGGCCGCCGGCCGATCGAAGCCGAGCGCCTTCGCGGTCATGTCGCGATCGAGCGCAAACGACGTTCCGGCCAACGCGGCGGCACCGAGCGGCGACTCGTTGAGGCGTTTGCGCGCATCGCTGAACCGGCCGCGGTCGCGCGCGGCCATCTCCACGTACGCGAGCAAGTGATGCCCAAAGGTCACCGGTTGGGCGGTTTGCAGATGGGTTAAGCCGGGCATCACCGTGCCCGCATGCGCCAGGGCCTTTTCGGCCAACGCGCGTTGAAAACCAGCGAGCTCCGCGTCAAGACCGTCGACGGCATCGCGCATCCACAGTCGAAAATCGGTTGCCACCTGGTCATTCCGCGACCGTGCAGTGTGCAGGCGGCCCGCCGCCTCGCCGATCAACTCAGACAGACGCCCTTCTACATTCATGTGGATGTCTTCGAGGGCGCGCTTGAACGTGAACTTACCGGCCTCGATTTCTGACAGGATCGTGTCTAGACCGTGAGCGATCTTTTTCGCATCGTCGGCCGTAATGATGCCTTGCTTGGCCAGCATGTCGGCATGGGCCTTGGACGCAGCAATATCCTGACGATATAGGTGCCGGTCGAGATCGATGGAGGCATTGATTTCCTCCATAATGGCGCCGGGGCCGGACGCAAACCGCCCACCCCACATTTTGTTGCTCATGGCATATCCACCAAACTGCTCATGACCGGGTCCCAATCCAGCTTCACCAAAAAACGCCTCGCCATGGTTTTGGCGGGCGGAATCGCCGGAGTCATCATTGGACTGGCGGGGGTATACGGGATTGCGACCCTCACGCGCAATGCGGGCGGCGACGCTGCCTGCCAGCCGGCCGTCGATTTAGCCAGGAAATTGGCTCCATTGGCGCGCGGCGAGGTTGCCGCCGTGAACGTTGCAAAGAGCCCGTTGAAAGTGCCCGACCTTGCCTTTCAGGACGCCGCCGGCAATCCGCTGACCTTGGAGCATTGGCGAGGGCGTGTCGTGCTGCTGAACCTGTGGGCCACCTGGTGCGTACCCTGCCGAAAGGAAATGCCTGCGTTGGATGCACTGGAGCAGCGGCTGGGTGGACCGAAATTTGAGGTAGTGGCGGTCAATATCGACACGCGAGACGCGGACAAGCCGAAGATGTGGCTCAAGGAAGTCGGCGTACAGAAGCTCGCCTATTACGCCGATCCGACCGCGCGGACGTTCCAGGATCTGAAATCCATCGGCCGTGCCTTCGGCATGCCCACCACATTGCTCGTTGATGCACACGGATGTGAGATCGCGACCGTTGCGGGACCCGCCGAATGGGCGAGCGAGGACGCCATCAGACTCATCAATGCGGCGCTCGGCCAATAGGCAGGGCGTCACTCGCTCGCGCTGATCCTACGCGGTGATATTGATATTTTGGCCGACGCCAGCCGCAACATTGGCGAGGCTGGCAATATTCTGCTCGGCAGCGTTGAGGACCTGCACGATAGATGCCGCGTTATCGGCATTCATACGCAGCATCTTGGCAGCGAGCGCCATCTGCACGCCGCTCATCTGAGCGCCGGCCAGCGCGGTGGCGAGAGATACAGAGTCCATCCCAGTTCATTTCTACAGCGCCTTCGTCAACGAAAGATAAATGCCGGATCCGGTCTTGACAGTGACGTGTGCGTCCCTATACTTAACTAAATGGTTTACTATCAGAAGCCAAATCTTGACCGCACCTTCGCTGCACTCGCCGACCCCACGCGGCGTGCATTGCTCGCCCGGCTGAGCGAAAAAGAAGACCTGTCGGTGAGCGAGCTCGCCAAACCTTTTTCAATGTCGCTCCCGGCAATCATGAAGCACCTCGACGTACTTTCGGGTGCCGGGCTCGTCGGGCGCGAGAAGAACGGCCGCATCGTAAGCTGCCGCTTACGTGCGGAACCGATGCGCGACGCCAACGATTGGTTGAACCGCTATCAGAAATTCTGGACCGAGCGTCTGGACCGACTTGCTGCCTTTTTGGAGGAAGACACATGCCCACCGTCACAGCCAAGCCCAGCCTCACCATCAAACGCCGGTTCAAGGCGCCCCCAGAGAAAGTCTACGCGGCGTGGACGGATCCGGAAAAAGTAAAACAATGGATGGGTCCAGGTGAAATAAAGGCGCTGCGCGCGGACAGCGATCCGCGTACCGGTGGCCGTTATCGCTGGGTGATGCGATCGCCAGACGGCGAAGAGCATGACGTCAGCGGGATCTATCGTGAAGTGATCCCGAACGAGAGGCTTGTTTTCACCTGGGCCTGGAAGTCGACGCCGGAGCGTGAATCGCTGGTGACACTGACGTTCAAACGCGACGGTGACGGCACCATCATGACGTTACAGCATGAGCAATTCTTCGACGAGGAAGCGCGCGACCGTCATCAGGGCGGCTGGAACAGCGCGATGGAAAAGCTCGACAAGTACCTCACAGCATAATGACAGGAGTTGCCCATGCCGCACGAATGGTCGCACGGACATTTCTATTGGAACGAGTTGATGACACGCGACACCGAGAAGGCGAAGAAATTCTACAGCGATACCGTTGGCTGGAATTTTGAGGCCATGCCGATGCCAGACGGCACCTATTGGGTTGCGAAAATGGGAGGCCAATACATCGGCGGTCTTTTTCCGCTGACGAGCCCCCAATTCGACGGCGTGCCCGAAAGCTGGATGTCCTATCTCGCCGTCGACGACGTCGATGCACGCGTGAAGAAAGCACAGGCGGCCGGAGCCACGCTTATGCGGCCAATCTTCGACGTCCCCGGTGTCGGCCGCATAGCAATCCTGCGCGAACCAGGCGGCGCAGGCATCGGCTGGATGACGCCGCCGAAGATGTGACCAGTCGTTTGGAGGTTAGACCATGCAACACAAAGTCGTTTCGCAGAATGAATGGCTGGCCGCGCGCAAGGCGCTGCTCGCCAAAGAGAAGGAATTCACGAAAGCGCGCGACCAGTTGAGCGCCGCCCGGCAGGCCCTGCCCTGGGTCAAGGTTGAAAAGAACTACGTGTTCGAGGGGCCGAATGGCCGTGAAACGGTGTCTGACCTGTTCGGCAACAAGAACCAGCTGATGGTTTATCACTTCATGCTTGGCCCCGGCTGGGTGCAGGGCTGCCCGAGTTGCTCATTTCTCGCAGATCATTTCGACGGTGCGGTGATTCACCTGGCCCAGCGCGACGTCATACTGGTTGTGGTGTCGCGCGCACCGTTCGCCGAGATCGAAGCATACAAGAAGCGCATGGGATGGAAGTTCAAATGGGTGTCGTCGTTTGGCAACGATTTCAACCACGATTTCCATGTTTCGTTTACGCAGGAAGAAAAGGCGCGCGGCAAAATTGAATACAACTACACGATGACGGAATTCCCGAGTGAAGAGGCCCCGGGCTTGAGCGCTTTCATCAAGAACGAGGCTGGCGAGGTGCTACACACCTATTCATCCTATGCGCGCGGGCTCGACATGCTCGTCGGTACTTATCATTTCCTCGACATGGCGCCGAAGGGCCGCGACGAAGATGCCCTGCCATGGAGCATGGCCTGGGTCCGTCGCCACGACGAATACGGCAAATGAGCCGTCACCGCCGCTCGCAGAAGGGGAGATAGCCGATGCCGGCTCCAATCACAGCCGCCTACGCTGCCGTGCTCGCGATTCTAATCGTCGTACTCGGAATAAATGTCACGATGCATCGCGTGAAATTGCAGGTCCCGCTCGGAGATGGCGGAAACGCGCAAATGCTGCGGATGATCCGGTTACATGGCAATGCGGCCGAATACATTCCGCTCGCTGTAGCTCTGATGCTGATCTATGAGGTGAACGGCGGAATGCACTTTGTGCTGCATGCCGCCGGCATCGCTCTGGTCGTTGGCCGCTTGCTGCAAACTTGGGGAATGTGGTCGACAGAACGTCCCGGATTTGGCCGAGGCGCAGGTCAGACACTAACCTGGCTCGCAATTGCTGTGCTCGCTGTGTTCAATTTATTGCAATTTGCCTGAAACCAGCGAGCTAGCGCGTCGGAACCGGTTTCTCGCCGCGATAGTCATAGAAGCCACGCTGAGTCTTGCGGCCCAACCAGCCAGCTTCGACATATTTCACAAGGAGCGGACATGGTCGGTATTTGGAATCCGCCAGCCCCTCGTGCAGCACCTGCATGACCGACAGACAGGTGTCGAGGCCGATGAAATCGGCGAGCTCGAGCGGGCCCATCGGGTGATGCGCGCCGAGTCTCATGGCAGTGTCTATCGCCTCGACGTTTCCGACGCCCTCGTAAAGCGTGTAAATCGCCTCGTTGATCATTGGCAGCAGAATACGATTGACGATGAAGGCGGGGAAATCCTCGGACACCGCAATGGTCTTGCCGAGCTTGGAGATGAACGCCTTGCTGGATTCGAAAGTCGCGTCATCGGTAGCGATGCCACGGATCAGCTCGACCAGTTCCATCAAAGGCACCGGATTCATGAAATGAATGCCGATGAAACGCTCGGGGCGATCGGTTGAGGACGCCAATCGCGTGATCGATATCGACGAAGTATTGGTCGCGAGAATAGCGTCGGATTTGAGCGAAGCGCACAGGTCAGAGAAAATCTTGCGCTTGACATCTTCCTTTTCAGTCGCGGTCTCGATCACCAGATCGCATTCCGATAGCGCGTCGTATTTCTCTGCCGGCTTGATGCGTCCCAACGCATTCTTGCGGTCGTCTTCGCTGATCGCTTTTTTGCCAACCTGACGGGCCATGTTGCCGTTGATTGTCGCCATCCCCGCTTTAATGCGGTCGGCCGACAGGTCGTTGAGCATAACTGAATAGCCCGCCAGCGCGCAGACATGAGCAATGCCATTGCCCATCTGACCCGCTCCGATCACTCCAACACTCTGAATATTGACTGCCATGTTTTTTTCCCGATCGATGCGAAGTCCCGGCTCTTAGCTTCGAATTCGGTAACTTTCGTTCTTTGTATGCACTTTTACGACGTACCGTCACACGACGCTATCGGCGAAACGATGAAATTGCGACATGGTCAACGCTTGACCTTATCGAGCTCCGCCGCCAACTCCGGCAGGGCCTGATAAAGATCGGCCACAAGACCGTAGTCGGCGACTTGGAAAATCGGCGCCTCCTCGTCTTTATTGATAGCCACAATCACCTTGGAGTCTTTCATCCCGGCAAGATGTTGAATCGCTCCGGAAATTCCAACGGCGATGTAAAGCTCGGGTGCCACGACCTTGCCGGTTTGCCCGACTTGCCAGTCGTTCGGTGCATACCCGGCATCGACCGCGGCACGGGACGCCCCTACAGCCGCACCGAGCTTGTCGGCCACCGGCTCGATGAATTTTGTAAAGTTCTCGCGGCTTTGCATGGCTCGCCCGCCGGATATGATGATTTTAGCCGAGGTCAACTCAGGCCGGTCGGATTTTGACAATTGCTCCCCGACGAAAGTCGAGAGACCCGGATCGGCCGCTGTTGTCGCGTTTTCCACGGAGGCAGTACCGCCCGGGCCGCTCGCCTGAAACGTCGAGGTGCGTACGGTGATAACCTTCTTCGCGTCAGACGACTTCACCGTCTGGATCGCATTGCCGGCATAGATCGGGCGCTCAAACGTATCGGGCGAGATAACCTTCGTAATGTCGGAGATCTGCATGACGTCGAGCAAAGCTGCGACGCGCGGCATCACGTTCTTTCCAGTCGTTGTCGCCGGCGCAACGATGGCATCATAGCCACCGGCAAGCGAGACGACCAAAGCAGCGAGGGGCTCCGCGAGCTGGTGCTCGTAAGGCGCAGCGTCCGCCACCAGAACTTTCTTCACGCCGTCGAGTTTCGCCGCCGCATCGGCGGCAGCCTTGCAATCCTTCCCCGCAACGAGCACGTGAACGTCCGCTCCGATAGCTTTAGCGGCGGTCAGAGCTTTACCGGTGGCATCCTTGAGCGTCTTGTTGTCATGCTCGGCGATGAGAAGCGTGGTCATCTAGAGCACCCCCGCCTCGTCCTTTAGCTTGCCGACCAATTCGGCCACCGAACCAACTTTCACCCCGGACTTGCGTCCCGGCGGCTCTGAGGTTTTCACAACCTGGAGTCTTGGCTTGGTGTCGACGCTATAGGCGTCCGGCGTCTTCTCCTCTATCGGCTTTTTCTTCGCTTTCATGATGTTGGGCAACGAAGCGTACCGCGGTTCGTTCAGCCGCAGATCGGTGGTGACGATCACCGGCATCTTCAACCGCACAGTCTGCAAGCCGCCGTCGACCTCGCGCGTTACATCGATGGCATCACCCTCGATTGCGAGCTTGGATGCGAAGGTACCTTGCGCCCAGTTGAGCAGCGCAGCCAACATCTGGCCGGTCTGGTTGCAATCGTCATCGATCGCTTGCTTGCCCATGATGACTAGACCGGGCTTTTCCGCTTCGACAATCGCCTTAAGTATCTTCGCGACTGCAAGCGGCTCGATCACACCATCGGCCTTCACCAAGATGCCGCGGTCAGCGCCCATAGCGAGCGCGGTGCGGATGGTCTCGGAAGCTTGGGCTGGCCCAATTGAAACGGCCACGATCTCTGTCGCCTTGCCAGCTTCCTTCAGACGGATCGCCTCCTCGACGGCGATCTCGTCGAACGGGTTCATCGACATCTTGATGTTGGCGAGTTCGACGCCGGATCCATCCGGCTTGACACGAATCTTGACGTTGAAATCGACCACCCGTTTTACGGGCACCAGAATTTTCATGATCCCCCATCCGGATGGGCGCTTGAGCGGAGCGGGCGGAAGCTAAAGGCGCGGCCATTAGCCTGTCAACGTTTATGCTGCGCCGCACGCAAAACTAGCGGTTCTGGCCGGGTGCCCACAGTACGTCGCCAGCGCCTTTGTTGTTGGCATAACGGCCGGCGACAAACAGATAGTCCGACAGCCGGTTGATGTATTTGAGTGAGGGCTCAGACACCCCCTCGCCCGGCTTGTCTTTAAGTTCGACCATAATTCGTTCGGCACGCCGGCAGACGGTGCGGGCTAAATGCAGATAGGCCGATGCGGCGCTACCGCCGGGCAGAATGAAAGACTTCAAGGGAGCAAGCTCGGCGTTGAGCCGATCAATCTCTCCCTCCAGCCATGTGACCTGAGCATCGGTGACCGTCAGTCTGGCTCCGCCTGGACCCTTTTCAGCCAGGCACAGATCGGCCTCAACGTCGAACAGGTCGTTCTGGATGCGGCCAAGCGCAGCGTCGAGTGGCTTGTCGCCGACGGTGTGCTGGCGCACCAGTCCGATGACGGCATTGACTTCGTCAACGGTGCCATACGCCTCGACCCTGAGATCGTATTTCTTGCGCCGCGCGCCCGTGCCGAGCGATGTGGTGCCGTCATCGCCGGTCCGGGTATAAATGCGGTTGAGCACGACCATATCGACCTCGCCTGGTCTTTCTCTGAGCGGGAGATTCGGAGTAGGCTTTATATTATCTTGTTTCCACCACAAAAAATGGGGTGACGCTCATGCGTGTTCTGACGATTACAATTGCCGCCGCATTTTTGGCGTTGCCGGCCACCGCACCCGCGCAGGCTTGCGGGGCCGCCGGCCTGCATTCTGCCAAAGCCACTACCGTTGATTACTCCGCTGACAAGAAGAAAAAGAAGCCCAAAAAGGAGAAAGTCGAATATATGCGCGCGGCTCCAATGAAGTGAACCCTGCGATACTTTTCGTTATCTAGCGGCCTATCGCCCAGATCGTTGCCATAATGACAATGATGGCGACGAATTGCAGCAATACGCGTAGTCGCATGAGCTTCTGCGAGCGGTTAGGCGAGCCGCCACGCATCATGTTGATCAGGCCGAGCAGCAGCACAATCGCAACCGCGATGATGGCAACCGGCACCAGATAGTGTGACATAAACTCCGACATGGGCTGCGCCTTCTAGCATCGGTCGTCACAGCAGACCATCACGACAATCGCCAAAATCCTACTTTCGGGCGACTCGCCTATTAGTTGTAATATCGATAACGTCCCCAAAAAAGTGCGTAGGTTGGGTGGCGTATGGGAATTGGCGTTGGGCGAGTGGCAGTCGCCTGCTCATCGAAAATTTGCGGTGAGGGCACTGGTTCCTCAGCACACGTCGCGGAACGGGAATTTGCAAACCGCCGTGCCGTCGCTCTCTTTGGGAGCGTCGATCGTGTGCTCATCGCCGCCGGAGCGCGCGCCTGCGAGCAACTCAAATCCACGTGGCCAAAGCTTTCTGCAGCGACGTTGAACCGGCTTTCCAATGCGATTCCACTGTTGCTCGCGCTGCTGTCCGGTGCAGCCACGTTAACTACGCCCAGCACGATCGTGCTCTCCATTATTATAGTTCTGCCAACGGCCTTCAGGATCTGGGTTGTTCACTCGACGTCGGGTTTGGCGGGTCCGGCTCTACCGGGGCCCTTGCTAGCCACGCCCGACGAAGAATTGCCCGTCTACAGTGTCATCGTCGCGCTCTATCGCGAGGCGGAGGTGGTGGACCAACTGCTGTCCGCAATCGAGCGGCTCAATTATCCGGCTGAGAAACTTGATGTGATCGTCGCGGTCGAGGCTGACGATCATGCAACCCGTGCCGCTATCACCGCCCGCAAGCATCGGATCCTGCTCACGGTGATTCCTGTGCCGCCAGCCACGCTGCGCACCAAACCAAAAGCTCTCAACGTCGCGCTGCCGTTCGCGCGTGGTGAGTTCACCGTGATTTATGACGCCGAGGACAGACCGGAACGCAATCAGCTTCGCCGTGCTCTGAAGGCATTTCGTTCGGCAGCCAATAACCTGGCCTGTGTGCAGGCGCGCTTATGCATCGACACAAAGACGAGCTGGCTCGCGCGCTATTTTACTGCGGAATATGCCGGGCACTTTGACGTATTTCTACCGAGGCTTGCTGCGCTCGGCTTACCGTTACCGCTCGGCGGTTCTTCGAACCATTTCCGCACTTCCGCGTTGCGCGAAGTCGGCGGCTGGGACCCCCACAACGTCACAGAGGATGCCGATCTTGGCATGCGGCTCGCGCGTTTCGGTTACCGCTGCGGCGTCATCGATTCCACCACCTACGAA
>JBGQLL010000004.1:0-33374 GCA_041500065.1 Pseudolabrys sp. | reverse complement strand
GGCACCCTGGCCCATCTCATCGGACTGAAAGAACTCGGCGACGTCGTGATGTTCGACGTCATGGAGGGGATTCCTCAGGGCAAGGCCCTCGACATCGCGGAATCTTCGCCGGTCAACGACTTCGATGCGAAGTTCATCGGCACCAACACCTACGATGCGATCGAGGGTGCCGACGTGTGCATCGTCACCGCGGGCGTGCCGCGCAAGCCGGGCATGAGCCGCGACGATTTGCTCGACATTAATCTCAAGGTCATGGGTCAGGTCGGCTCCGGCATCAAGAAATACGCACCGAACGCGTTTGTCATCTGCGTCACCAATCCGCTCGACGCCATGGTTTGGGCGCTGCAAAAGAGCTGCGGCCTGCCTCAGCACAAGGTGGTCGGGATGGCTGGCGTGCTCGACTCGGCGCGCTTCCGTTATTTCCTTGCCGACGAATTTCACGTCTCTGTAGAGGACGTCACGGCGTTTGTGCTGGGAGGCCATGGTGACACCATGGTGCCGCTGATCCGTTATTCGGCGGTCGCGGGCATTCCCGTGCCGGACCTGGTCAAGATGGGCTGGACCACGCAGGCGCGCGTCGATGATATCGTGAAACGCACTGCAAATGGCGGCGCCGAGATCGTGAATTTGCTGAAGACCGGCTCAGCCTTTTATGCGCCGGCGGCATCGGCAATTGCGATGGCGGAGAGCTATCTGCTCGACAAGAAGCGTGTGTTGCCGTGTGCCGCCTGGCTCAACGGCGAGTACGGCATAAAGGACCTCTATGTCGGCGTGCCCGTGGTGATAGGCGCCAAAGGCGTTGAGCGCATCGTAGAGATCGAACTTAACAGTGGCGAACGCACGATGTTCGAAAAATCGGCGGCCGCAGTGCAGGGACTGGTCGACGCCTGCAAGAAGATCGCGCCGAATCTTGACAACTAGAATAAGCCGGCACCTTCGGCCGAGAGCATGACATGAATATTCACGAGTATCAGGCAAAGGCGGTCTTGCGCGAATTTGGCGTGCCAGTGCCGCGCGGCGTTCCTGCATTCAGCGTGGACGAAGCAGTCAAGGGCGCGCAGGAGCTGGGCGGTCCTGTCTGGGTTGTAAAGGCACAGATCCATGCCGGCGGACGCGGTAAGGCCGGCGGCGTCAAAGTCGTGAAATCGGTCGACGATGTGAAGAAGGAGTCGACGCGTATTCTTGGCTCGACGCTTGTCACGCATCAGACTGGTCCGCACGGAAAAAAAGTCAATCGGCTCTACGTCGAAGAGGGCTCGGCCATCGACCGCGAGTTCTATCTTTCAGCACTGATCGACCGTGAGACTTCGCGCGTTGCTTTCGTCGTTTCCACTGAAGGCGGGATGGATATCGAAGAGGTTGCGCATAAAACGCCTGAAAAAATTCTCACGTTCTCTGTTGATCCGGCGACCGGCATCATGCCGCATCATGGACGCCGCGTGGCCCAGACGTTGAAGCTTTCCGGTGATCTCGCCAAGCAGATCGAAGCAATCCTGCCCAAGCTCTATTCCGCCTTCACCACGAAGGACATGAGCCTGCTCGAAATCAATCCTTTGGTGGTGACCAAGGACAACAAGATCATTTGCCTCGACGCCAAGGTTGGTTTCGACGGCAATGCGCTTTATCGCCATCCCGATATCGTCGCGCTGCGTGACCTGACCGAGGAAGACGAAAAGGAAATCGAGGCCTCGAAGTACGATCTTAATTACATCGCGCTCGACGGCTCGATCGGCTGCATGGTCAATGGCGCCGGCCTCGCCATGGCGACCATGGACATCATCAAGCTCTACGGCATGGCGCCTGCCAACTTCCTCGATGTTGGCGGCAGCGCGACCAAAGAGAAGGTGACTGCGGCCTTCAAAATCATCACTTCCGATCCGAACGTGAAGGGCATTCTCGTCAATATTTTCGGGGGGATCATGAAATGCGACGTGATTGCCGAAGGCGTGGTCGCAGCGGTGAAAGAAGTCGGCCTGAAGGTGCCACTGGTCGTGCGGCTCGAAGGCACCAATGTCGATCTCGGTAAAAAGATCATTGCGGAATCCAAGCTCAACGTGACATCGGGGGACGACCTCGACGATGCCGCGCAGAAAATTGTCAAAGCCGTGAAGGGGACTGCGTAATGGCTGTCCTCATCGGCAAAAATACCAAGGTCATTTGCCAAGGGTTTACCGGCAAGAACGGGACCTTTCATTCGCAGGCGGCTATCGCATACGGCACCAAGATGGTCGGGGGGACGTCGCCCGGGAAAGGCGGTTCCACCCACCTTGATCTGCCGGTGTTCGATACGGTTGCGGAGGCGAAGGAAAAAACGGGTTGCGACGCCAGCGTGATCTATGTGCCGCCAGCAGGGGCCGGCGATGCCATCTGCGAGGCGATTCAGGCCGAGATTCCGCTTATCGTTTGCATCACCGAGGGCATTCCGGTGATGGACATGGTCAAGGTCAAGCGCTCGCTGTCAGGATCGAAATCACGGCTGATTGGTCCCAATTGCCCGGGCGTCATGACGGCGGGTGAGTGCAAGATCGGCATCATGCCAGGCAATATCTTCAAGCCTGGCAAAGTCGGCATCGTGTCGCGTTCGGGCACACTCACCTACGAAGCCGTCTTTCAGACTAGCCGCGAAAATCTCGGCCAGACCACCGCGGTCGGCATTGGCGGGGATCCGGTGAAGGGCACCGAATTCATCACGGTGCTGGAGATGTTCCTGGCGGACCCGAAGACCGAGTCGATCGTCATGATCGGTGAAATCGGGGGTTCTGCCGAAGAAGACGCTGCGCAGTTCCTCAAGGACGAGGCCAAACGTGGCCGCAAGAAACCAATGGTCGGGTTTATTGCCGGACGCACCGCTCCACCTGGCCGCCGCATGGGCCATGCCGGCGCAATCATCTCGGGCGGCAAGGGCGACGCCGAGTCCAAAATAGCGGCAATGGAATCGGCGGGAATCAAGGTATCACCGTCTCCGGCCCGAATAGGAAAAACGCTGGTGGAAGTACTGAAATCCTGATTCAGTTCTAGGCCTTTTGTAGACTTACAGACGTCATAAATAGAGTTAAAAGAGCCAAATCGACGTCGCGGTCGGCCCTCAGGCTTCGCGCTGCGGCGAGGCGCGGATATTCAGGCCGCGTAAGGATGAGACCATCATGTCCCGCCAAGACGCCAACGCCATCTTCGCCCGCACCTCGTTCCTCTACGGCGGCAACGCTGCGTATATCGAGAACCTCTATGCCAAATACGAGGCCGATCCGGCGGCGGTCGACGCCGAGTGGCGTGCCTTTTTCCAGAGCCTGAAGGACGAGAAGTCGGACGTCGTTAAGAGCGCCCAAGGCGCCTCGTGGAAAACACCGAACTGGCCAACGCGTCCCAGCGGCGATCTGGTCGCGGCGCTCGATGGCCAGTGGGCGGAGACCGAGAAAAAGCTTGGCGAAAAAATCACTTCGACCGCGCGGGCCAAGAGTGTTGAGCTCACGTCCGCCGACGTCATGCAGGCGACGCGCGATTCCATCCACGCGTTGATGCTTATTCGCGCCTATCGCATCCGCGGCCACTTCCACGCCAAGCTCGACCCACTCGCACTTGAACCGGAGAAGAACGAAGAGGAACTCGATCCGAGCTCCTATGGTTTCACGGAAGCCGATCTCGATCGCAAGATTTTCCTGGACAAGGTGCTTGGCCTCGAGTTCGCGTCGATGCGCGAGATCGTTGCCATCCTGCGCCGCACCTACTGCCAGACCATCGGCATTGAGTTCATGCACATCTCCAATGCCGCGCAAAAAAGCTGGATCCAGGAACGCATCGAGGGCCGCGACAAGGAAATCACCTTCACGCGCGAAGGCAAGCGCGCAATCCTCAACAAGCTGGTGGAGGCGGAAGGCTTCGAGAAATTCCTCGATGTCAAATACACAGGCACCAAGCGCTTCGGTCTCGATGGCGCCGAGGCGCTGATTCCGGCGCTCGAACAGATCATCAAGCGTGGCGGCAATCTCGGTGTGAAGGAAATCTGCCTGGGCATGTCGCATCGTGGCCGCCTGAATGTCTTGACGCAAGTGATGGGCAAACCGCACCGCGCGCTATTCCATGAATTCAAGGGCGGGTCGGCGACGCCGGACGAGATCGAAGGCTCCGGCGACGTAAAATATCACCTCGGCGCTTCATCCGACCGCGAGTTTGACAACAACAACGTGCACCTGTCGTTGACCGCCAATCCGTCGCATCTGGAAATCGTTGATCCGGTGACGCTCGGTAAAGTGCGTGCCAAGCAGGACCAACACCATGCGAAACCAGACGAGCGCACGATGGTGATGCCGCTGTTGATTCACGGCGATGCTGCTTTCGCCGGCCAAGGCGTGGTGGCGGAATGTTTTGGCCTGTCGGACTTGAAAGGCTATCGCACCGGCGGTTCGTTGCATTTCATCGTCAATAACCAAATCGGGTTCACGACCTATCCGCGCTATTCGCGGTCTTCGCCATATCCGTCCGACGTCGCCAAGATGATAGAGGCGCTGATCTTCCACGTGAACGGCGACGATCCGGAAGCCGTCGTATTTGCTGCCAAGGTGGCGACCGAGTACCGGCAGAAATTCCAGCGGCCGGTGGTCATCGACATGTTCTGCTATCGGCGTTTCGGTCACAATGAGGGCGACGAGCCGTCGTTCACCCAGCCGCTGATGTACAAGAAAATTCGTTCGCATCCGACAACGCTGGAAATCTACGCCAAGAAGCTCGTCGGTGAAGGTGTCGTCACTGAAGGCGAAGTCGAGAAGATGAAGGCGGACTGGCGCACGCGCCTCGACGCCGAATTTGAAGCCGGCCAGGGCTACAAGCCGAACAAGGCCGATTGGCTCGACGGTCGCTGGTCGGGGCTAAAGGCCGCGCGCGATGCGGACGATCCGCGCCGGGGCAATACCGGTGTCGACGCAGCCGTGCTGCGCGAGATCGGCAAGAAGATCACCGTCGTTCCACAGGGCTTTGCCGTTCACAAAACGATCCAGCGTTTTCTTGAGCATCGTGCCAAAGCTATCGAGAGCGGCGAGGGGATCGATTGGGCGACCGCCGAGGCGCTCGCATTCTGTTCCCTTCTCAAGGAAGGGAATCCGGTCCGCCTGTCGGGTCAGGACAGCGAACGCGGCACGTTCTCGCAGCGGCACTCGGTGCTGTTCGACCAGAACACCGAAGAGCGCCACACACCGTTCAACCATCTCGGCGATCCTCAGGCGCGCTTCGAGGTGCTCAATTCGAGCCTGTCGGAGGAGGCCGTGCTTGGGTTCGAGTACGGATATTCCGCTGCGGAGCCCACGACATTGACGCTGTGGGAGGCCCAGTTCGGCGACTTCGCCAACGGCGCACAGGTGGTCTTCGACCAGTTTATTTCATCGGGCGAACGCAAGTGGCTGCGGATGTCCGGTCTCGTTTGCCTGCTGCCGCATGGCTACGAAGGGCAGGGACCGGAGCATTCATCCGCGCGCCTCGAGCGCTATCTGCAGATGTGTGCCGAAGATAATATGCAGGTCGCCAACTGCACGACGCCGGCCAACTATTTTCACATTCTGCGCCGGCAATTGAGGCGCGAGATTCGCAAACCCTTGGTCCTGATGACGCCGAAATCACTGCTGCGTCACAAACGTGCGGTATCGCGCCTCGACGAGATGGTGACCGGCACCTCGTTTCATCGGTTGCTTTGGGACGACGCGCAGCTGCTGCCAAATGAAAAAATCAAGCTCGTCGCCGACCACAAGATACGCCGCGTCGTTCTGTGCTCTGGCAAGGCCTATTTCGATCTCTACGATGAGCGTGAGAAACGCGGGATCGACGATATCTATCTTCTTCGCGTCGAGCAGCTCTACCCATTCCCGACCAAGGCCCTGGTCACGGAGCTATCGCGCTTCAAGCAGGCGGAGATGGTCTGGTGTCAGGAAGAGCCACGCAATATGGGCGCGTGGTTTTTCGTTGACACATTCCTGCAATGGATTCTCAACCAGATCAGTGCCAAAAACCGTACCATGCGCTATGCGGGCCGTCCTGCCTCGGCATCGACAGCCGTCGGGCAGATGTCAAAGCACCTGGCGCAACTCAAACAATTCCTCGATGAGGCACTTGGATAAGTTCAGATTGCGTCATGCCGTTGTGGCCATGACGACAAAGGAAACAAGTCATGGCTGACATCCGCGTGCCCACCCTCGGCGAATCGGTAACGGAAGCGACGGTTGGCAAATGGTTCAAGCAGCCGGGCGATGCCGTGGCGGTGGACGAGCCTTTGGTCGAGCTTGAGACCGATAAGGTCACGCTGGAAGTGCCCGCACCAGCCGCCGGGGTGCTCTCCGATGTCGCGGCGAAGAATGGCGACACCGTCGCTGTCGGCGCGCTGCTCGGCCAGATCAAGGAAGGCGCCGGAGCAACGCCCAAAGCGGCACCGGCGCTGAAGGCCGTCGAGGCGCCAAAAGCAGCGCCCGCTCCGCCTGCTAAACCAGCCGAAATGCCGATGCCGCCGTCGGTGCGCAAAATGGCTGCGGAAAGCGGCGTCGATTCATCAAGGGTCAGCGGTACCGGCATGCACGGGCAAGTCACCAAGGGTGACATGATCGCCGCGATCGAGCGCGCCGTGGCGGCGCCGACACCGGTGTCAGCACCAGTGCAAATGCGCGCCCCATCGCCTGCCGACGATGCTGCCCGCGAAGAACGCGTTCACACGACGCGTCTGCGTCAAACCATCGCGCGCCGTCTCAAAGATGCCCAGAACACTGCCGCCATGCTCACGACCTTCAACGAGGTCGACATGAGCGCGGTGATGCATATGCGCAATCAGTACAAGGATCTGTTCGAAAAGAAGCACGGCGTGAAGCTTGGCTTCATGGGCTTTTTTGTGCGCGCCTGCATCCAGGGATTGAAGGAAATCCCAGCGGTCAATGCCGAGATTGACGGCACCGACATCGTCTACAAAAATTATTATCACATCGGTGTCGCCGTTGGGACCGAGAAGGGTCTGGTTGTGCCGGTGGTGCGCGACGCCGACCATATGTCGCTGGCGCAGATCGAAAAGACAATTTCTGATTTCGGCCGTCGCGCGCGCGAGGGCGCGCTCAAGATCGAGGACATGCAGGGCGGCACGTTCACCATCTCGAACGGCGGCGTCTACGGCTCGCTGATGTCGACGCCGATCCTCAATGCGCCCCAGTCTGGCATCCTCGGTATGCACAAGATCCAGGAGCGGCCGGTCGTGCATGAGGGTAAAATCGAGGCCAGGCCAATGATGTATCTCGCGCTCTCCTACGACCACCGCATTGTCGACGGCCGCGAGGCGGTCACCTTCCTGGTGCGGGTGAAGGAAGGCCTGGAGGATCCGGCGCGGGTCGTGCTGGATTTGTAAGCGTATGGCCTACGACCTCATCGTCATCGGTACCGGCCCCGGCGGCTATGTTTGCGCCATACGCGCGGCGCAGCTCGGCCTGAAAACGGCGGTCGTCGAGAAGCGCGCCACTTTTGGCGGCACCTGTCTCAACATCGGCTGTATTCCGTCGAAGGCGTTGTTGCATGCCTCGGAATTGTTCGAGGAGGCGGGGCACACATTCGACAAAATGGGTATCGGTGTTTCCGTGCCCAAACTCGATCTCAAGGCCATGATGGCGTTCAAGGACCAGGGCGTCGACGGCAACGTCCGGGGCGTCGATTTCCTGTTCAAGAAGAATAAAATCGATGCATTTTACGGCAATGCCCGCATCCTCGCTCCAGGCAAGGTCGAAGTGAAGGGCGAGGGAGGAACGACACAGACACTTGAGGCAAAATCAATCGTCATCGCGACCGGCTCCGACGTGGCGCGGCTCAAAGGTATTGAGATCGACGAGAAGCGTATTGTGTCGTCGACAGGTGCGCTGTCGCTGCCGCAGGTCCCCAAGCACCTGTTGGTTGTCGGCGCTGGCGTAATCGGTCTCGAGCTCGGCTCGGTCTGGCGGCGGCTCGGCGCGCAAGTGACGGTGGTGGAATTTCTCGATGGCGTCCTGCCCGGGATGGACGGCGAGGTGCGCCGTCAGGCGCAACGCCTGCTCGAAAAGCAAGGCATGGCGTTCAAATTGTCGTCGAAGGTAACGGCAATCGATACATCAGGAAAACGGCTCAAAGTGGCCATCGAGCACGCGAAAGGCGGCGCGGTAGAAACGATTGAGGCTGATGTGGTCCTCGTTGCTATCGGACGGGTGCCTTACACCGAGGGCCTCGGTCTGAAGGAGATTGGCGTCAAGCTCGACGAGCGCGGGCGCGTCGCTGTTGATCACTATTACGCGACCAACGTGCCCGGCATTTGGGCGATCGGCGACGCGATTGCAGGGCCGATGCTGGCTCACAAAGCCGAGGATGAAGGCATTGCGCTCGCGGAAATTCTGGTGGGGCAGGCTGGCCACGTAAACTACGATGCCATTCCAAATGTGGTTTATACATATCCCGAGATTGCAACCGTCGGAAAATCCGAGGAAGAACTAAAGGCAGCCGGCGTCGCCTATAACGTCGGCAAGTTTCCATTCACCGCCAACGGCCGAGCCAAGGTCAACCTGACCACTGACGGCTTCGTAAAGATTCTCGCCGATGCCAAAACCGACCGTGTTCTCGGCTTGCATCTCATTTGCGCCGACGCCGGCAATATGATTGCCGAGGCGGTCATCGCCATGGAATTCGGCGCGTCGGCGGAGGATATCGCACGCACCTGTCACGCGCATCCGACGCTGCCGGAGGCGGTGAAGGAAGCCGCCATGGCGGTCGCCAAGCGCGCGATCCATATGTGATCATTTCTTTAGGGGGACATTCATGGCCAAGGGCCACAAAGATAAAGTTGCCGTTATCACCGGTGGTGCCAGTGGCATTGGACAGGCCTTTGCGAAGCGGTTGGCCGAGGACGGTGTGCACGTAGCGATTGCCGACCTTGCCGACGGCAAGGACACCGTGAAGCTGATCGAATCTTCCGGCCGTCAGGCGCTTGCGGTCAATTGTGACGTGTCATCGGAAGACTCCGTTGCTGCCATGGCGAAACAAGTGCAAGGAAAGTTCAGCCACGTCGATATTGTGGTGAACTGTGCCGGCATTTTCCCGCAAAAAAATTTCCCGGAGATGAGCTTTGCCGATTGGCGTAAGGTTCTATCGATCAATCTCGACGGCACTTTCCTGGTGACGGCAGCGTTCGTGCCCGGCATGCGCGCGCGCAAATGGGGTCGCGTGGTCAACATGGCTTCGAGCACACTTGGCTCGGTGGTGACCGGATTTGCCCATTACGTCGCGAGCAAAGGCGGCATTGTCGGGTTTACCCGAGCGCTCGCCTCGGATCTCGCCCCGGACGGTATCACGGTCAACGCCATTGCGCCGGGACTCACTCGATCTCCCGGCACTTTGGTGCGTGCGCCGCGCCCGGGCTTTAAGACGATGGACGACGAATTTGCTGCAGTCGCACAAATGCAGGCCATCAAGCGCGTTGAAGTGCCCGAAGACCTGGTGGGTGCGGTATCCTTTCTCACAAGCGACGATGCCGCATTCATGACCGGACAGACATTGAATGTGGACGGTGGGCGGGTGCGTTCATAAACGGGGTTTTCCTGTTCACCTGCGGCAAAACTCCCCAGCCCATTGATATCCTGCACAGAATAGGCCGCCAGATCTGTGTGCGGCGAATCGACGCCTGCCTTTTTTGCACAATGCAGCGGGCGCTATTATTTGTATCAGATGCGCCGCAATTTCTTTCGACCGCTATGGGTGATTCTCGCGCTGCTGCTTCTGCTGGAAGCGTGGCTGTGGGATCACCTCGAACCTATCGTCGCGCGGATCGTCAATGTGATCCCGTGGGGCAGGGTCAAGACGATTCTTGGCGGCTTGATTGAAAAATTGCCGCCCTACGCGTCGCTGGTCGTGTTCATCGTCCCAGTCATTGTCCTGCTGCCGCTAAAATTTCTCGAGGTCTACTTTATCGCTACGGCCAACTGGTTCGCCGCCATCGTGGCGCTGGTGTTTGCGAAGCTCGTGGGCCTTGGGGTCACTGCCTTCGTGTTTGATGTCACGCGCGGCAAGCTGCTGCAGATTGCCTGGTTTCGGCGAATGTATGATTGGTTCATATGGGCGCGCGACTGGGCGCGCACGCAAACCGAGCCGATACGCGCCCGCATCCGCAAAATTTTCTGGCTGTTCATGCCAGAGCGCGCCGGACGCACGTTCCGCCGGCTCATTCGTTTGCGGCGCTCTTATAACCGTCCGGCCTGAGCCCGTTTAGTGTCCGGCCAACTGGAGAGCGTGTGGCGCCCATAGACCTAGCGCCATGAATCCGAGGCCGCCGAAACCGAGAAGCCCAGACAACCAGCCCAGCGCTACAATGCCTGTAATGACTTGCGCCGATGCCAACACGATGCCGATCTGGAATGCGGCCGACGCAAATTCGTATTGATGGTAGCGGGCAAGCCGCGTGTCGCGCTCATGTTCCAAATGTTCGGCCTGGGCCCTTAGTTCTTTGCGGCCATCGTTTTCCTTCGGATCTGAATCATAGCGGGTAACTGTATTGCGCCAGGCCTCGATTTGTTTGGCGGCCGCGCCTTTGCTCTCTTCGTTTGTGATCGACGGCAATTGTACTGCGAGCGCTTCTGCTGCGGTGCGCAAGTTGGTCTGCCGAATCGTCTTGGCCTGGAAGAAATTCCAGGTGTCCGACGCCCTGATATTGTCGGCAATAGCCGCTGTCTGCGCGCTCTTGCCCAGCGTTTCCGAGAACGCGAGGAACAGCGCTAGTACGGCAATCAGCAGCGCGATCTTCTTGTTGGAATGCACCGCGTGTTCCACGTGCTCGGCGTGTTCGAGGTTTTCGTGTGCGCTCATTGACCCCTCCGGTTGACCCGCGAGTACGATGATAGCAGAGCGCCGGCAAGCGCAAGAGGCAACAAACGGCCTGTATGGTTTTTTAGCGGGCGCGGGGATGTGCGCTCGTATAGGCTTCGAGCAAGCGTTCCGTATCGACCGCAGTGTAGATTTGCGTCGTCGAAAGCGAGGCGTGGCCGAGCAGTTCCTGAATTGCCCGCAAATCACCGCCGCGCGCCAGAAGATGGGTCGCGAAGGAATGACGTAACGCATGTGGTGTTGCACTGTCGGCAAGCCCAAGTGCGCCCCGCAGCCGCGCCATTGTCAGTTGGACGATGCGGGGCGAAAGCGGGCCTCCGCGTGCGCCGACGAAAAGAGGTCCATCCGGCGGAATCTCGAACGGGCAGAGGGCCACATAGTCGGCGATCGCCTTTGCGACTTGCGGAAGCACTGGCGCCATCCGGGTCTTGTTGCCCTTGCCGATGACGGTGACGGCATCGGTGGTGTCAGAACAGTCCTTCCGCCTGAGGCTGAGCGCCTCCGAAACGCGCAAACCGGAGCCATAAAGTAGAGCAAGCACCGCGGCATCACGTGCGCTGATCCACGGCTCGCTTGCTTCGCTGTCGCGCAACCCAGTGTCGGTAATTTTCCTGGCGGCGGAGATCGCCAGCGGTTTCGGTAAATTCTTGGGCAATTTGGGTAAACGCACAGCGCCAAGCGCTGCGACCTTGCCCTTGCCGTTGCGTTCCAGAAAACGCGCGAACGAACGCGCACCGGCAAGTGCGCGCATCAGCGAGCGATTGCCGATGCCGTCGCTGCGCCTTGCCGCCATGAAGGCGCGCACATCAGCGGGCGTGAGCTTGGCCAATTGCTTGAGTGTTGGCGAACCAGCCAGATGTTCGGCCAGAAAGTCAAGAAACTGCATGACGTCGCGCCGATAAGCCTCCAACGTCTTCGTCGACATGCGCCGCTCGTTGCCGAGATAGCCCAGCCACCGGGTAATTTCGGCCGCGACGTCGGGGCTGGCACGGAATTCGCTCATGAAAGAGAGACTGGCACTGCTTCCTTCACTCTTCCTTAAGCGCCCGGAATCGGCCAGACCAGAGGTATGACTGCGCGGGTTGTCGATATTCTGGTGCCGGTGGCGCTCGACCAAACTTATTCCTACCGGGTGCCGGTGGGAATTGAGCTTACGCCGGGCGATCTGGTGGCGGTGCCACTGGGCGCACGTGAATACATGGGTGTGGTATGGGCCGACAACCCCAATCCGAATCCACGTCTTCACAACCGTCTGAAGGATGTCGACGAAAAACTCGATGTGCCACCACTCAAGGCCGAACTTCGTCAGTTCGTCGATTGGGTCTCGGGCTATACGCTGGCTTCGCGCGGAATGGTTCTGCGCATGGCTTTGCGTATGGGCGAACACCTCGGTCCCGGGCGGGACCGGGTCGGCATACGGCTTTCTGGACCGGCGCCGCAACGCATGACGGCCGCGCGCGTGCGTGTACTCGAGCTTTTCGCCGACGGGCTTACCCGCTCGAAGGGTGACGCTTCACAGGAGGCAGGTGTCAGCGCTGGTGTGATCGACGGGCTGATTGACGAAGGCACGCTCGAAACGGTCATTCTGCCGCCCGAGCCAGTTGCTTCGCAGCCGGACCCCGATTTCCACAAGCCCGAGTTCTCACTCGCCCAGCTCGCGGCTGCCGACACGTTGCGGACCACGGTTGAACAAGGCGGGTACACCGTCACGCTGCTCGATGGCGTCACGGGCTCGGGCAAAACCGAAGTCTATTTCGAGGCCGTGGCCGAAAATATCCGGCGCAAGCGGCAAACCCTGATCCTGATGCCGGAAATCGCGCTGACCGCGCAATTCCTCGATCGGTTTTGCGAGCGTTTCGGCGTTCGCCCCGCCGAATGGCATTCGCAACTTTCACCGCGCAAGCGCGCACGGACCTGGGCAGCGGTAGCAGCGGGCGAGGTGCCAGTCGTGGTCGGTGCACGCTCGGCGCTTTTTCTGCCTTATGCGGACCTTGGACACATCATTGTCGATGAAGAGCACGATCCCGCCTACAAGCAGGAGGATGGGGCGCACTACCACGCACGAGACATGGCAGTGGTGCGCGGGTCGATCGCAAAAATTCCGGTGGTCCTTGCTTCGGCGACGCCGTCAGTCGAATCGGAGGTCAATGCGCGCCGCGGCCGCTACAGACATGTTCATTTGCCGGAGCGCTTTGGCGGTGCGCATCTGCCCTCGATCGAGGCAATCGACATGCGCCGCGAAGGCCCGCCGCGCGGGCGCTTCATCTCACCGCGGCTCGCCGAGGCGGTTGCGGTATCGTTTACCCGCGGTGAGCAAGCATTGTTGTTTCTCAACCGCCGAGGTTATGCGCCACTGACGCTGTGCCGTGCCTGCGGATTTCGACTGCAATGTCCGAACTGCGACGCCTGGCTGGTTGACCACCGCTTCAAGCGACGGTTGGTTTGTCATCACTGTGGATTTTCCATGCCGCCGCCGGCGGAGTGTCCGAATTGCCACGCTACCGATAGCTTTGCTGCGGTCGGCCCCGGTGTCGAACGGCTTGAACAGGAAGCGGGCGAACTTTTTCCGCAAGCTCGCATCCTGGTTTTGTCGAGTGATCTGGTCGAATCGATCGAGCGCCTTCGCCAGGAACTCGACGACGTGGCGGAGGGACGCTTCGATCTCATCATCGGCACCCAGCTCGTAGCCAAAGGTCATCACTTTCCCAAGTTGAACCTGGTCGGTATCATCGATGCCGATCTCGGATTGGGCAACGGCGATCCGCGGGCCGCCGAGCGCACCTTCCAGCTGTTGCATCAGGTGGTCGGTCGCGCCGGCCGCGAGGAGGGGCGGGGCATCGGATATTTACAGACGCACCAACCCGAGCACCCCGTAATGCGGGCGCTGATTTCAGGGGACCGCGAGGCGTTCTACAAGAACGAGATCGAGCAGCGCGAGCGCAGCGGCTATCCCCCCTTCGGCCGATTGGCGAGCCTTGTCGTCACGGCGAACGAGCGGCACACCGCTGAAACGTACGGCCGGACGCTTGCCAATGGTGCGCCGAAGGACGATCAGGTTCGTGTGCTGGGCCCCGCCGAGGCGCCGATCGCGGTGGTGCGGGGCCGACATCGATTCCGGCTGCTTGTGAAATCGCCGCGCGCTTTCGATCTCTCGGCTTACCTGCGCGCCTGGCTCGCCGATGCGCCAAAACCGCGCGGCAATGTGCGCCTTGAAGTAGATGTCGATCCGCAGAGCTTTTATTAGCAGCGCGCCGCTTGTGGGTTAGGGGTTAGCGGCTGGTCGCGGTCATGTTTTCGAGCAATGCTATCAGCCCTTTTAGAAGCTGGGTCGGTGACGGCGGACAGCCTCGAATATGGAGATCAACGGGCACTACGTCTTTGACGCCGCCGACCACCGCATAGCTGTCGGCAAAAACCCCGCCGTCAATCGCGCAAGTGCCGACCGCCACGACCCATTTCGGATCGGGAGTTGCATTATAGGTGCGCAGTAGCGCCTGGCGCATGTTTTTCGTTACCGGGCCGGTGACCAGCAACACATCGGCATGGCGTGGCGAAGCAACAAAGCGCAGGCCAAGACGTTCGAGGTCGTAAAACGCGTTATTGAGAGCATGGATTTCCAGCTCGCAGCCATTGCAGGAACCGGCGTCGACCTGGCGGATGGAAAGCGAGCGGCCGAGCTTGGCGCGGGCGGTGCGGTTGACGCGTTTCGCGAGCTCGGCGAGCGAGGCCTCGTCGGGCGCGGGCGCCGGCTCGGTGAGCGGACCGTGGGTGAGACTTTCGAGCAATGTCTGGCGCATCTAGAGATCGTGTCCCGAATACGAGCAGTTGAAAGATTTGTTGCAGAGCGGGAAGTCGGCGACGATGTTGCCTTCGACCGCCGCTTCCAGCAGCGGCCACTGGAACCAGGAGGCATCGCGCAAGTGGCAGCGCGCCACCCGGCCCTTGCCGTCGAGCCTGAGCCAGACCAGCACGTCGCCGCGGAAAGCTTCGGTAATCCCTAGGCCCTCGCACGCCTTGCTTTTGCCGATTGCCACCTTGAGCACGCCTTTCGGCAGTGTGGCGAGAATCTGATCGATTAACGACAGGCTCTGCTCGACCTCGCGAATGCGAATCCAGACGCGCGCATTGACATCGCCGGCGTCGAGCACCGGCACGTCGAAGGAGAACTTGTCGTAGGGTGTGTAAGCGATCACGCGGCGTGCATCGAACGTGCGTCCGGAGGCGCGTCCAACATAACCGCCGGCGCCGAACTGGTGCACCAATTCTGACTTCACGATGCCGGTGGTCACGGTGCGGTCTTGTAGCGAGGCGGTGTTGTCGTAGAGCTCGATCAGGCGCGGAAAACCGCGGCGCACTTCGGCAAGCAAGGCTTCAACCTGCACAATGCCTTCGGGCGCAATATCGCGCGCGACACCGCCCGGGACGATCATGTCCATCATCAGTCTGTGCCCGAAGCAGGCCTCGGCTGCGCGCAGCGCGCGTTCGCGCAGGATTCCACATTGCGCATGCATCAGCGAGAACGAGGCATCGTTGCAGATGGCGCCGATATCGCCGAAATGATTGGCCAGCCGCTCCAGTTCGGCCATTAGCGCGCGTAGGTAGGTCGCGCGCGCCGGCACCTTCACCTGCAATGCGGATTCCGCTGCTTGCGCAAACGCGAAGGCATAGGCGACCGTACTGTCGCCGGAAGTGCGGGAGGCCAGTTTCGCCGCCTCGTCGAGCGTGGCGCCGTCAATAAGCGACTCGATGCCCTTATGGACCCAGCCGAGCCGCTGTTCCAGCCGCACCACGTGCTCGCCATTGGCGGTAAACCGAAAATGGCCTGGCTCGATGATGCCAGCATGCACGGGCCCGACGGGGATCTGATGCAATGCTTCACCTTCTGCCGGCAGGAATTGGTACGGGGCAGGCTTGCGCGCGACGGCCTTTTCCCCGAGCGGATGGCGCACGCTCCAGAAACCAAGATCGAGCCAAGGCCGTACGTCAGGCGCATCCGTTGCTTCGAGCCCGAACAGGTCACGGATTGCGCGTTCCAGCCGGATCGCGGGCGGATGACGCGCGGCGACGCCCGGGTATTTGCCGCCTTTGCAGGCGTAGCTGACAACCGCGACGTCCCCGGATGTCGCGTCCAGCAACGCCATGTGAACGTTCGGTGCATCGCCCCATAGCCCGAGCAGCGTGCATTGCCCGATCACGAGATGATCGATCGCCTGCTGCCAGCCCTCCTCGGTCACAAGTGCGCGCGGCCACGGCCAATGTGCTTTGGCCGTCTCTCGATGCGGGATGGTGTCGAGGAGGGACATGGCGTTATCCCAACAGCCGGGCGACGTTCTGGAAGCCCGTGACCAATGCCGGCGGCAGATAGATGCCGGCCACAAACACGATTGCGAAATGGGCGAACATCGGCACGTAGGACGCCTCTGCTGGCGCGGTCGGCCCGCGCGGTTCGCCGAAAGCAATCGTATTGAGCCGCAGGAATAAGCCGCCCAAGCCCACCAGAATTCCGAACACCAGGATGATCACCAGCCACGGCTGGCGCGCGAAGGTCGAGCTGACCACCAGGAATTCGCTCATGAAGATACCGAGCGGCGGCAGGCCGGCGATGGCGATGACCCCGAGCACCAGGCCCCAGCCGAGCACTGGATTGGTCACGGTTAGCCCGCCCATGTCAGCGATTTTCTGCGTGCCCTTGACTTGGGCGATGTGTCCAACTGCGAAGAAGATCGCCGACTTGGTCAGCGAATGCATGGTCATGTGCAGAAGTCCGGCGAAATTCGCGAGCGCGCCTCCCATGCCGAAGGCGAATACGATAATGCCCATGTGCTCGATCGAGGAATAGGCAAACATGCGTTTGATATCGCGCCGCCGGTAAAGCATGAAGGCGGCGAATACGCAGGAGATCAGCCCCATGGTCACCATCAGGGGGCCGGGCGCGATCGCCACCGGATTGAGGGCCAGCAGCATTTTGAAACGCAGCAGCGCGTAAAGCGCGACGTTAAGCAGCAGGCCGGAGAGCACCGCCGAGATTGGTGTCGGGCCTTCGGCGTGTGCGTCCGGCAGCCAGGCGTGCAGCGGCGCTAGACCCACCTTGGTACCGTAGCCAAGCAGCAGGAAA
This sequence comes from Pseudolabrys sp., assembly GCA_041500065.1. Lineage (GTDB taxonomy): Bacteria > Pseudomonadota > Alphaproteobacteria > Rhizobiales > Xanthobacteraceae > Pseudolabrys. Next base: position 16,411 of record JBGQLL010000004.1, on the reverse strand, counting down.
ACGAAGGCGACATTGAGCAACGCCGGATCGAATTTGGCCGCCTTGGTCACCAGCACGGTCCACACCATGGCTTCGGGGCCTTCGCCGATCACAGGCCGCGCGGCCATGTAGACCAGGATTGTGCCGAACAGCGCGAGCGCAATGCCGACGCTGCCGAGGATGAAATATTTCCACGCTGCTTCCAGCGCCTCGTGGGTGCGGTAAATGCCGACCATCAGCACAGTGGTCAGTGTCGCCATCTCGATCGCCACCCACATCAGACCGATATTGTTGGCGACGAGTGCGAGGTTCATGGCGAACATCAGCGTCTGGTACATGGCGTGATAGAAGCGCACGAAGGTCGGCGTCAGCCGCCCGCTCTCGATCTCATGGCCGATATAGCTCGCGCTGAACACGCTGGTGGTGAACCCGACGAAGGTCGTGAGCACGATGAACACCTTGTTGAGGTCGTCCACCAGCAGATAGGGGCCGGACTTGGGCTCGACGGCGAAGAGCGACACGGCGGTCAAAAAAGTCAGCAGTGTCGCCAACACATTGAGCCGTGCCGTGAGCCGATAGCCAGGCAGTGCCGCGAGTAGCCCGGCGGCGATCGCAGGAATAACGAGAACGCCTGTGAGCGCATCGATCATCGCCGTTCTCCGCGGAAACGGTCGAGCGCCTGCACGTCAACGGTGTCGAATCTTTCACGAATCCGGAACAGGAAGATACCGATAACGATGAAAGCGATCAGTACCGAGAAGGCGACGCTGATTTCCACCACTAGCGGCATGCCTTTAGCGCCGGTCGCTGCGAGTACCAGGCCATTCTCCAGCGACATGAAACCGACTACTTGGCTGACCGCGTTGCGCCGCGTCACCATCATCAGCAAGCCGAGCAACACGACCGCCAGAGCGAAGGCTAGATCCTCGCGTGCCAGCGGATCAGCCTCCGCGGTTACCCGCAGCATCACCACCATGGAGAGCGCAACCAGGCCCATGCCGAGCAGCATCGCGGGGCCGACTCCGACCACGGTTTCGATCTCGCGATGGATACCGAGACGGACGATGATGCGATGCAAGGCCGTTGGAATGATGATCGCCTTGAACACGAGCGCTATTACCGCTGTGAGATAGAGGTGCGGCGCATCCTGGATGAAAGCCTGCCAGGCGACGGACGCCGCGAGCACCAAAGCATGCAGTGCGTAGATATTGAGCAGCGCGTAGAGCCGGTCCTGGTAGAGCTGCATGAAGCTAACCAGCACCAGTGAACCGGCCAGCAAATGAGCGACGTCGAAAGAGAGACCGCGCATTTCTAAAGGCTCCGCGAGACGAACAGCAGCAAGGTGCCAAGCAGACCGAGCATCAACGCGGCACCCAGGAAGGCCGGCACCCGGAACACGCGCATCTTTGCGATCGATGTTTCGAAGACCGCCAGGAGGAATCCGCCGACTGCGAGCTTGGCAATATAGGTGGCGACGCCCACAGCGATCTCGGAAGCGCCTCCGTTGGGCGGTGCGATGCCCCAAGGCGTGAACAGACAACCGATCACCGAAATGTAGAGCAGCAACTTGAGCTCGGAAGCGAGATCGATCAGCGCCAGATGGCGGCCGGAATATTCCAGCACCATCGCTTCGTGCACCATCGTGAGCTCGAGATGGGTCGCCGGATTGTCGATCGGAATGCGCGCATTTTCTGCGATCGCCACCATGACCAATGCAATGAGCGCAAGCCCGAGTGAAACTCTCAAACCGACCTCACCCGACACCATATAGGCGGCCATGGTGGAGAGCTGAGTTGAGCCCGCGATCAGCGCCAGCGTAAACACGATCATCAGCATCGCCGGCTCGGCGAGCGAAGCAATCATCACTTCGCGGCTCGAGCCAATACCGCCAAAACTGGTGCCGACATCGAGGCCGGCAAGCGCCAGGAAAAAACGCGCGCTGCCCAGCAGGGCGATGAGCGCGATCAAATCGGCTGACCAGGAGAACAGCAACCCGCTGCGGAAGGTCGGCACCAGCGATGCCGCGACCCAGGTGCCGGCGAATATGATGTAAGGGATGACACGGAACAACCAGGACGCGCTTTCGGCCAGGACCACCTCTTTGCGCATCAGGCGTACGAGGTCGCGATAGGGTTGCAACAGCGGCGGACCTTGCCGGCGCAAGAGGCGTGCCTTCAACTTGCGCACAAAGCCGGTGAGCAGCGGCGACAGTAGCAGCACCAGCAACATCTGCGCGCCCTGGAAGGCGAAATCGCGGATCACGGCCATATCGCAAGCACCAGCAGGAGCAGCACCAGCGCCGAAAACACCAGGGTGAGATAGCGGCGGATGGTGAGAAATTGCAGGACGTTGAGCCGCTCGGCGGCATAGCCGATGAAGGCGGCAATCGGCGCGTAAGCGGCATCCCAGATCAGATCGTGGATCTCGACGGTAAGGCGCGCCGGCGTGGTTGCGCCTGGCGGCGGCATCTCGCCGATCTCGCGCGCGCGAAATATGGTCGTTCCGTACACGCGGCGGATCGGCTGAGCAAAGCTTGACGCGGTGTATTGTGTTGCCGGACTCGACTCCGGATAACCGCAATCCCAGGCCGGCCCGCGTCGCAATTTGTCCGAGGCCAGTCGATGAATGGCGAAAGCCGCGATAGAGCCGGACAGCGTTACGAATATAAAGACCAACAGTCCGTTGTAGGAGCTGCGGCTTTCCGCGATCGGCACAACAGTCAACCAGTCGAGCCCAGTTTGATGCGGCATGCTCATGCCGACCAGCGCGTTAGTAACTGGCGCGAGTGCGTCGATGAAAATGCCGGGCAGAACACCGGCGACGAGACATAATGCAGCGAGGAAGTACATCGCAGCGAGCGAATTGCTGTCGGTCTCGCGTGCATTGGCCGCAGCTGGCGTGCGAGGGCGTCCCAGGAAGCTCACGCCGAACGCTTTCACGAAACACGCGGCGGCAAGCGCGGCCGACAGCGCGAGCAAGGCGCCTACAGCCGGCACCAGGAATTTCAGGCCCCAGGATGGTAGTTGCGGACTGAGCAGGATGGCCTGGAAAGTCAGCCATTCCGATACGAAGCCGTTGAGCGGCGGTAGTGCTGAAATCGCAACACAGCCGACGAGAAATACGAAAGCGGTTTGCGGCATGCGGTGGATCAGGCCGCCAAGATGTTCCATGTCACGCTCGCCTGTTGCATTGAGCACGGCGCCGGCGCCGAAGAACAACAGGCTCTTGAAGACGGAATGATTGAACACATGGAACAGGCCGGCGGTCAGCGCCAGCGCCGCGGCGACTGGCATGCCATACGCCTTGAAAGCGAGCGCGAGGCCCAGTCCGATATAGATAATGCCGATGTTCTCAACGGTGTGATAGGCGAGCAGCCGCTTGAGATCGTGCTGCATCAGCGCATAAAGCACGCCCATCACAGCGGTAATGCCGCCGACGGAGAGCACCAGCATGCTCCACCACCAGGCGGGCTCACCGAGCAGATCGAACGCGATGCGCACAAGGCCGTAAACCGCGACCTTGGTCATCACACCGCTCATCAGTGCTGAGACGTGGCTCGGCGCGGCCGGGTGCGCGAGCGGCAACCACGCATGCAAGGGGACGATGCCGGCCTTTGAACCAGCGCCGACAAGAACGAGCACCAACACCGTTGCTGCCAGTGCGGCAGCCGGATGCGACGCGCGGATCGCGTCGAACGCATAGTTGCCATCGCTGCCGGCGAGCAATCCGAACGCCAACAGCAGCGCCAGTGTGCCGAGGCTCGCCATCAACAAGTAGACGTATCCTGCCCGCAGGTTTTCGCGCTCGCGGTGATGCGCGACCACCAGTGCCCAGGATGAAAGCGACATGAACTCCCACGACACCAGGAAACTGAAGGCGTCATCGGCGAGCACCACCAGGTTCATGGCGGCGAGATAGGTCGGGTAAAATGGCAGAACGCGCTGCGGCGATTCTTCGTGGCTGCCATAGCCGATCGCGAATAGACTCGCGGCCGCGCCACCAAGATTGACTATGACGACGAAGAATGCCGCAAGCGCGTCGATGCGGAAATGCGCCCCGAGCCACGGCAGACCGAGCGGTAACGTGGCAATCGAGACGGTCCGCTCGAAGAGGCACATGAGCCCAATCACGCCCAGTGCCAGCGTCACGAGCAGGCTCGCAACATATATGACATTGCTGGCGTGCGCCGATGCCGCCAGAGCGACCGCGATTGGCGCAAGTACTAGCAGCGCTGCCACGCCATATAGCGCGTAGGTGGCCATCAGCACCTCCGCCCTATCTGCACGCCGATTGCTATGGCGCGACCGTTCATTTGAGTCGCACCCCCCGGCCGCCGGTGCTTGAGGTGGCGCCCTCGCTGATCAGTTCGATTCCATTGGCCGTGAGCGCATCGATCAGTTTCATGAGCGAATCTACATTGCCGCGAACCACGCCGTCGCTTGCTTCCATGCGCTGGATGGTTGGCAGCGACAGGCCGGAACGCTGCGCAAGCTCGCGTTGGTCAATGCCGAGCAACGCCCGGGCCGCTCGTAACTGTCCTGCAGTGATCATGCAGAATGCGTTTACTGCTAGAAATGGAATATAATGTTTTAAACACCTATTGTGATGTGTCAAGCATCAGTCGTTCAGTTGGGATACGCGATCGGCCTGTTCGGCAACTGGCCCAATTAAAACGAATCCGTCGCGGCCTCGACCACCTATCACCCTATTCTGGCATCTCGTCGTGGCGCACGTTCGGCTGGAGAAGCACGCAGGCGGCTGCGGCAAAAATCATCGCGAAGCCGATGATGTCGGGTACAGTCAGTCGCTCGCCAAGCACTATGACAGATGCGCTGACGCCGATGACCGGCACCAGCAGTGACCCGAGGGACGCCGTAATGGCCGGCAATCGACCAACGATCGACCACCACAAAAAATGTGCGAGGCCAACGCCGAACAGTCCGACAAAGAGCACCGCCAGAAGCGTCTCATTTTGGATCGGCCAGAGATGTGGGTGGCCTTCAATTATGAAGCTGCCTGCAGTGATAAAAACCAGACCAAACAGCAATTGCCAGGCCGCGTTGGCCAAGGGCTCGATCGTGACCTTCGCCCATTTGATATAGACGGTGGCGAAGGCCCAGCTCAGTGCGCAGCCAAGCGAATAAAAGACAAAGGGCGGAAATCCATTAGCGAACAGCGGCCACACCAGGATCGTGACGCCTACAACGCAAAGCGCGAAGGCAAGCCAGCGCACCGCGTTCAATCGCTCGCCGAGGAAGAGCCAGCTTAGCACCGTCGTCCAGATTGGCATCGAGTAGGTAATTATGATGGCGCGTGTGGTCGCGCCGCTCAATTGCGCGTAGCTGGACAGGATTTGAAATCCCGCGACGTTCAAAAAACCAGCTACCATCACATGGCCATACTCACCGCGCGGCACCCGCAATTTGTGGCCAGTGATGATAGCCGCGCTGAACAGCATCGCCGCGCCAATGCCGGACCCGGCAACGCGCAGGCTCCAAGGCGTCATTTCGCGTAGTGCAACCGCGGCCGCAATCCAGTTCAGTCCCCAGGCAAAGGCGAGCAATACGACCAGCAGCTTGGCCGTTGTGGCGGCGTCGGCTTTCGTTTTCGATCCTGGCACTGTTTAAGAATCCGGTGAGGGCTGCCGTCATTGACCGGGTGCACGCTATAGGGAGGACATTCGTGTGGCGAGGCAACCCTGTGATGCAAATTTATCGGTCGCGCGGTACCCGCGGCGAACGGGCCGCCGTGTTGCACCGCCAATCTTGCTGTGTTAGCTAGCCCTCGATTTCAGGAGGGTTTCCGCAGCTATCCGCGACGTCTCCCGAGATCGGAATTCCCTCTTGGATTCCAATGGTTTGCGCCGCCATTCCGCGACGGCGTCGGGACTGCGAACGAAGTAAAAGCAGCGAGCGTTTCAGTGGGCGAAGATCCGATCATTTCCGGCATGGCTGGGCGCTATGCCACAGCTCTGTTCGAGCTGGCGCTCGACAATAAGGCTATCGATTCCGTCAAGAAAGATCTCGATCAGTTCGACGCGCTCATTGCCGGCAGCGTCGATCTCAATCGCCTGGTACGCAGCCCCGTGTTCGACGCCGATGAGCAACTCAAGGCGCTTTCGGCAATTCTGACCAAAGCTGGGATCACTGGGCTCGCCGCAAATTTCTTGCGCGTCATCACCACCAACCGGCGGCTGTTCGCGGTGCGCGATATGATTCGCGGCTACCGTATGCTTGTCGCACGGCACAAGGGCGAGGTAGTCGCCCAGGTTACTGTCGCCGAGAAGCTCAACGACAACAATCTCGACGCGCTCAAGAGCGCACTCAAATCGGTGACCGGAGGCAAGGACATCGACCTCGACGTCAAGATTGATCCCGCCATCATCGGCGGGCTGGTCGTCAAGGTCGGCAGCCGCATGGTCGACAGTTCACTTCGCACGAAACTCAATTCGATCAAGGTAGCGATGAAAGAGGCCCGCTGATGGATATCCGCGCCGCAGAAATTTCCGCCATCCTGAAAGAGCAGATCAAGAACTTCGGTCAAGAAGCCGAAGTCTCCGAGGTCGGCCAGGTGCTCTCGGTCGGCGATGGCATCGCCCGAGTCTACGGTCTCGATAATGTTCAAGCCGGCGAGCTAGTTGAATTCGAGAATGGTGTGCGCGGCATGGCGCTCAACCTCGAAATCGACAACGTCGGCATCGTTATTTTCGGCAACGACCGCGAGATTAAGGAAGGCCAGACCGTCAAGCGTACTGGTGCCATCGTTGACGTGCCGATCGGCAAGGGCTTGCTCGGGCGCGTGGTCGACGCGCTCGGCAATCCAATCGACGGCAAGGGTCCGATCAAGGCCGACAAACGTGCTCGGGTGGATGTGAAAGCGCCCGGCATCATTCCGCGCAAATCGGTGCATGAGCCAATGGCCACCGGTTTGAAGGCGATCGATTCGTTGATCCCGATTGGCCGCGGCCAGCGCGAACTGATCATCGGTGATCGACAAACCGGCAAGACCGCAATCGCGCTCGATACCATTCTCAATCAGAAGGCGCTCAACGCCCAACCGGATGAGAAAATCAAACTCTATTGCGTCTATGTCGCCGTCGGGCAGAAACGCTCGACTGTTGCGCAGTTCGTGAAGGTGCTCGAAGAGCAGGGCGCGCTCGACTATTCGATCATCATCGCCGCTACCGCCTCCGACCCCGCGCCAATGCAATATCTGGCGCCGTTCAGCGGCTGCACCATGGGCGAATATTTCCGTGACAATGGAATGCACGCGGTCATCATCTATGACGATCTGTCGAAGCAGGCCGTCGCATACCGCCAGATGTCTCTGCTGCTGCGCCGTCCGCCGGGTCGCGAGGCTTATCCGGGCGACGTGTTTTACCTGCATTCGCGGCTGCTCGAGCGCGCGGCCAAGATGAACGACGAAAACAAGGGAGGCTCTTTGACTGCTCTGCCAGTCATCGAGACGCAGGCCAACGACGTGTCGGCTTATATCCCGACCAACGTAATTTCGATCACCGATGGCCAAATCTTCCTGGAAACAGATCTCTTCTATCAGGGTATCCGTCCGGCGGTGAACGTCGGCCTGTCTGTGTCGCGCGTTGGTTCGTCGGCGCAGACCAAGGCGATGAAAAAGGTCGCGGGCCGCATCAAGGGCGAGCTCGCGCAATACCGTGAAATGGCTGCGTTCGCGCAGTTCGGCTCCGACCTCGACGCCACAACCCAACGCCTGCTCAATCGCGGCGCACGTTTGACGGAACTATTGAAGCAGTCCCAATTCTCGCCGCTCAAGATGCAAGAGCAGGTTTGCGTGATCTATGCCGGTGTTAACGGGTATCTCGACCCTATGGCAGTGGATCGTGTGCGCGCCTTCGAAAGCGGCCTGCTAACGCTGCTACGCACCAAGCATGCCGACCTGCTCGATAGCATTGGCAAAAGTGGCGACCTGTCGGATGCCGATGCCGGTAAACTCAAGGGCATTGTCGACGGCTACGCCAAGACATTCGCATGATGACTGACGCCACGACCGGGACCGATCAGGACTAGTTCGACATGGCTAGCCTCAAGGACATGCGCGTTCGCATTGCCGCCACCAAGGCGACGCAGAAGATCACCAAAGCCATGCAGATGGTTGCAGCTTCCAAGCTGCGCCGTGCGCAGGCGGCTGCGGAAGCGGCACGGCCCTATGCCGAGCGCATGGGCAAAGTTCTCGGCTCGATCGCTGCCGCAGTTGCCGGCGGTGATTCAGCTCCTCGGCTGCTCGCCGGCACCGGCAACGACAGAGTGCACTTGCTGGTTGTCTGCACTGCCGAGCGCGGGCTCTGTGGACCGTTCAACTCGTCGATCGTGCGTCTTGCCCGCGACAAGGCCAACGCGCTGATTGCCGACGGTAAGGAAGTCAAAATCCTCTGTGTCGGCCGTAAGGGCTACGATCAATTGCGCCGGCTCTATGGAAAGCTGATCATCGAGACCATTGAGCTGCGCGGCGTGCGCACCATCGGCTTCGCGCAAGGCGAGATGATCGCCAAAAAAGTCATTGCTCTCTTCGAGCAAGGGGCGTTCGACGTCGCCACATTGTTCTTCTCGCGCTTCAAGTCGGTAGTTGCGCAGATTCCGACCGCTCAGCAAGTCATTCCGTTGGTATTTGAAAAGGCGATCGAAAAAGGTCCTGCCGCAGCATACGAATACGAGCCCGAAGAGGAAGAAATCCTCGCTGAGCTTCTGCCCCGCAATCTGTCGGTGCAGGTGTTCCGTGCGCTCCTGGAAAATGCCGCCTCCGAGCAAGGCGCGCGCATGGGCGCGATGGACAATGCCACGCGCAATGCCGGCGAAATGATCCGCAAACAAACGCTCACATACAATCGTACCCGGCAGGCGATGATCACCAAGGAATTGATTGAGATCATCTCTGGTGCCGAGGCGCTCTAGTTCCGTAACGAGGACGATATGGCCACACCCAACGCAGTCGGAAAAATCACGCAAGTCATCGGCGCTGTCATCGACGTGCAGTTCGAAGCTCATCTGCCGGCGATTTTGAACGCGCTTGAGACGACGAACGGCGGCAATCGCCTGGTGCTCGAAGTCGCGCAGCATCTCGGCGAGTCGACGGTACGCACCATCGCCATGGACTCATCCGAGGGCCTCGTGCGAGGGCAGGAAGTGACCGACACCGGCCAGCCGATTGAAGTGCCTGTCGGCAGCGAGACACTCGGCCGCATCATCAACGTGGTTGGCGAACCGGTCGATGAAGCTGGTCCGGTGAAGGCAAAAGAGAAGCGTGCGATCCACCAGGACGCGCCGTCTTATGTTGAACAATCCACCGAAGCACAGATTCTGATCACTGGCATCAAGGTGGTGGATCTACTCGCGCCTTATTCCAAGGGTGGAAAGATCGGGCTGTTCGGCGGCGCTGGCGTCGGCAAGACAGTGCTGATCATGGAGTTGATCAACAACGTTGCCAAGGCGCACGGCGGCTATTCGGTATTCGCCGGTGTGGGCGAGCGCACGCGCGAGGGTAACGACCTTTATCATGAGATGATCGAGTCCGGTGTGAACAAGGACCCCAAGAAGGGTTCGGTGGAAGGGTCGAAATGCGCCCTGGTGTACGGCCAAATGAACGAGCCGCCCGGGGCACGCGCCCGTGTCGGACTCTCGGGCCTCACGGTTGCCGAATATTTCCGCGATCAGGGCCAGGACGTGCTGTTCTTCGTCGACAATATTTTCCGCTTTACGCAAGCGGGTTCGGAGGTGTCGGCGCTGCTCGGCCGCATTCCTTCGGCGGTGGGCTATCAGCCGACCCTTGCAACCGATATGGGCGCTCTACAGGAACGGATTACCACCACCACCAAGGGCTCGATCACATCCGTGCAGGCGATTTACGTGCCGGCCGACGACCTAACCGACCCGGCGCCGGCAACCTCGTTCGCGCATCTCGATGCCACTACGGTGCTGTCCCGCGATATTGCGGCCAAGGGCATTTACCCGGCGGTGGACCCGCTCGATTCAACCTCGCGCATGCTCTCGCCGCTGGTTGTCGGCGAGGAGCACTACGCTGTGGCCCGGCAAGTGCAGCAAATCCTCCAGCGCTACAAGGCGTTGCAGGACATTATCGCCATCCTGGGCATGGACGAGCTGTCGGAGGAGGACAAGCTGACAGTTGCCCGCGCGCGCAAGATCGAGCGTTTCCTGTCGCAGCCGTTCCACGTTGCAGAGGTATTCACCGGCTCGCCTGGCAAACTGGTCGACCTGCAGGATACGATCAAGGGCTTCAAGGGGCTCTGCGAAGGCAAATATGATAATCTGCCGGAAGCGGCCTTCTATATGGTCGGCACCATTGAAGAAGCGGTCGAGAAGGGCAAGAAACTCGCCGCAGAGGCAGCATAAAGACGATGCAGGGGCGGTCCAATCTCATTGCGTTTTTGCTGATCGGGCTGGTGATCGGCGGCCTTGCCGGTTACATGACGCGCCCCGAGACGACTGAGATCAGGTTAGGGCCGCTCAGCCTTGAGGTACGCAGCGACGAGGTCGCGCGTGGCGGCGGGCCTCTCACCAGCAGCCAGGTGCAGCACATTGCGATCATGACTGCGCTCGGCGGCATTATTGGCTTGGGTGTTGGTTTCGCCGTTGGCAAGCGCAGGGGTTGAGCGAGCGATGGCTAATTTTCATTTCGAACTGGTTTCGCCCGAAAGGCTGGTATTCTCGGGTGAAGTGGAGCAAGTCGATGTGCCTGGCGCAGAAGGCGACTTTGGCGTGCTCGCCCAGCATGCACCGATGGTCACGACGTTGCGGCCGGGTATTCTGACTGTGCATGGCGTCGGCGGAGAACAGAAGATCGTTGTACTTGGCGGCTTCGCGGAAGTGTCGGCGGATGGACTTACCGTACTCGCCGAAGTGGCAGAGGCGATGGAAAACGTTGACCGGGGCACGATCACAGATCGGATCGGCGAACTTGAGAGCCGCATTGCCAAAATGGAGGCGGGCTCCGAGCTCGACAAGCTGATAACGCAGCTCGATCACTTCAAGGAAGTCGACCGCCATCTCACCGGCACGGCGATGCACTAGCGCTAACGTGCGAACCGTTCGAATTCCTTCACGACACGTTCGTAAGTTTCGCGCTTGAACGGCACCACCAAGTCCGGCAATTCGCGCATTACAACCCAGCGCCACTCGACGAATTCTGGTTTGTGCCCGCCGGCGGGACGAGCGACATCGATTTCGTGTTCATTGCCGGTAAATTGCAGCGCATACCATTTTTGCTTCTGCCCACGGTATTTGCCGCCCCACGCTTTTTTCGCGAACTTGCTCGGAAGGTCATAGGTGAGCCATTCGCGAATCTCGCCCAGCTTTTGCACAGAGCGGATGTTGGTTTCCTCGTGCAGCTCGCGCAGCGCCGCTTTGTAAGGATCTTCATCTTCGTCGATACCGCCCTGTGGCATTTGCCACACATGAGTGGCGTCAACGTGTTCAGGGCCGTCCGTCCTGCGTCCGACAAATACGAGCCCGGCACGGTTAAGCACCATCATGCCGGCGCAAGGGCGATAGGGCAGTGATTTCGAAGGGGACATCCGCGCACCGTTATTCAGTCGCAGGATTTTGCGACCGAAAATAACGTTACGATGACTTGGCTTTGATCGCCACCATTGTAATCGGCACCAGGAATATGCCGCGGGCCTCTACTTTTTTTGCCCAGTCGGCAATCCGTGCAATTGTGGCCGGCTGCGCGGTGGCGAATCCGACCGCGAGGCCACTATCACGCGCCTTCATCTCAAGGCGCGCCAGTGCTCGGTCGATTTCAACCGGAGTCGGTACTGCGTCGAGCACGATATCGGTTTTCGCAAAAGGCAAATTATGGCTGCCGGCGAGCTGACCGGCGATGCTGCGCGAGGAAGAGCCGTCGTCAACATAGATGAGGCCGCGCTGGGCGGCATCACGCAGTATTGGCGCCAGTCCCTGCTCGGACGCGGTAAAGCGTGCGCCCATATAGCTCATCAGCCCCACATAGCCCTGAAAGCGGCTCATGAGCCAATGGAGCCGGTCAACGTTCTGTTCCGATGTCAGCGAGGTCAGCAGGGTCTGCGGGCCGGGATCGTTGTCGGGATAATCGAAAGGCTCCATCGGCACCTGGATCAACACCTCGTGCTCGTCCGCTCGCGCGCGCTCGGCCAGTTTTTCAAGATCGGCGCCGTACGGCGCTAGCGCGAAGGTCACTGTCCCCGGCAGCTTGGCGAATGCATCGGCCGTGCCCGAAGCGCTGATGCCTAGTCCGCCGATCACAATGGCAATGAGCGGCGAATCTTTTTTAGCCGCTGGCAACGTCCGCGGATGAGCATACCGGGCGGATGGGCGGGCGCCATCAGGTCCAATTTTCGGAATCGCACCGTGGCGCGTGGCCTCGATCAGCTTCGGATCGAGCAAAGGTTTTGGCGCGCCCCCATCGGCGTTGCCTGGAATTGTGACTTGCTGCCTTGCCCCGCTGGAACCATCAATAATGGTGACGGTCCTGGATCCGGGCGGCGGCGCTACCACAGTTTTCGCCCCTGTGGCCGCGGCATCAGGGGGCGAACCGGCCAAGCCGTCGTGGCGGGCATGTTGCTTCCCGTCACTATTGCTTTCCCGCGCGGCTTGGGTCGCGGGCGTTGGTTTCGTGCCCACTACCGCCACTGGCTCGCCGCCAAGTGGATCATTGACGAAGGCAGCCCATGTCACAACGACGACCCCAGACAGCCCCAGCACGCCCGCAAGCAATTGTGGCGCGGAGACGGGTAGCTTCGGCAGCCGTTTTCGTTTGTCCTGGCCGAGGGGCGCGTTCAGGTCGTCTGGCAAGGCGCAAGATCCTCGCGAATCATCACGGGAGTCTAGCACGCGACGTTTCCGTCACAGGCCTGTCGCGGCAGGCATAGAAATTCCCCTCATGGGCTGACCAAAACGATTGGGGCGGCCCTTTTGGCCGCCCCGTAACCTTTGCGAAATCCCGCGCGGTGTCAGTTCAGTTCGGAACCGGTACCTTGGAATTCGGCGGAAATGCCGAATTAACCTGGGTTCCGCGCAGGAGATCGAGCGCCATGCTGAGCGCTTTGTCGTTCTTTGCTTCGGGCGGAATATAGGATTGAGAGCCGGTTTGCTCCTTACCTTCGTCGCCTTTCAGATGCCCGCGCAACGATGCCTCGCCTTTAGTATCGGTTTTGGCCTTCAGGTCTTCCGGCACATCTTGCAGAACCTCGATATCGGGCGAGATGCCCTTCGCTTGTATCGAACGGCCTGACGGCGTGAAGTAGCGCGCGGTGGTCAGCCGGAGCGCGCCATTGCCAGAGCCAAGTGGAATGATCGTCTGAACCGAACCCTTGCCAAACGAACGGGTACCGATGACGGTTGCTCTTTTGTGATCCTGCAAGGCGCCCGCGACAATTTCAGAGGCGGAGGCTGAGCCACCGTTGATCAAAACGATCAGCGGTTTGTTTTTCGTCAGATCGCCCGGGCGCGCGTTGAAGCGCTGGGTTTCCTCAGCGTTACGACCGCGGGTGGATACGATCTCGCCTTTCTGCAGAAAGGCGTCCGACACCGAGATCGCCTGATCGAGCAGGCCGCCCGGATTGTTGCGCAGGTCGAGAACGTAGCCCTTGAGCTTGTCGTCGGAAATCTTGGCGTTGATGTCCGTGATCGCTTTCTTCAGCCCTTCGGTGGTCTGCTCATTGAACTGCGTGAGCCGGATATAGCCGACGTCTTCGCCTTCGGTCTGAGAGCGTACCGAGCGAACGCGAATGACGTCGCGCGTAATCGACACCTCGACTGGCTTGTCCTGACCCTTACGCGTGATAGTCAACTTAATCTTGGTATTCACCGGCCCGCGCATCTTTTCAACGGCCTGGTTCAGGGTGAGACCCTGCACCTGCTCGTCGTCGAGTTTGGTGATTATGTCGTTGGCCATAACGCCGGCCTTGGCCGCCGGTGTATCATCGATTGGCGCGACAACCTTGATCAGCCCGTCTTCCATGGTGACTTCGATGCCAAGCCCGCCAAATTCACCGCGGGTCTGCACCTGCATGTCGCGAAAACTCTTGGCGTCCATGTAACTGGAATGCGGATCAAGCCCGGCCAGCATGCCGTTGATTGCAGTCTCGATAAGTTTGCTGTCGTCCGGTTTTTCGACGTAGTCCGCGCGGACGCGTTCAAACACGTCGCCGAACAGATTGAGCTGCCGGTATGTATCAGCCGCCGCCGCCTTGGCCGTCGCACCAACCAGGACCATACGAGGCTGAACAGCGAGCAGCGTCATTGCCGCTCCCGCCGCCGCGCCGAGAAGAATGAGTGACGTCTTGCGCATTATCCGCGAACCTTTTCGCCTTCGCCAGTTGCCCACCATGGGCCTGGATCGACGGGGACCCCGTCCTTTCGAAACTCAACGTATAGCACCGGTTGGCTAGAACCTGTCGCGACGATAGCGGCGATATGGGAGCCGTTCCCCATCACTGCAACGGGTTCCCCGGTCAGTACAAACTGCCCGAGATCAACTGATATCCGTTCCATCCCAGCGAGTAGGACATGATACCCGCCGCCGACATTAAGGATCAAGAGTTGGCCATAAGAACGAAACGAACCGGCATATACGACCCAGCCGTCTGCCGGTGCGGTGACCTGGGCGCCCGCTCGAGTAGCGATCGAAAGCCCTTTTTCGGCCCCGCCGCTACCGTCAGGAGCACCGAATTCCTTCAATTTGACCCCGTTAACCGGAATTGGAACTTGTCCCCGCAAAGAAGCAAAAGCAACCGCCGGTGCGAGCCGTCCGGGGTCCCGGAATGCTGATAGCGCAGGGCGGCTATCCGAACGGGCTGCCTCGCGAGCTTCGCGGGCGGCAGGATCGAGGCCTTGTTCAAGTCTCGTGATCAGGTCTTTGAGATTGTCGACATCGCGCGCCAGAATTCCTGCACGCGCCCGCTCCGCGTCTAGCGCCTTTTCGCGTTCAGCCAACTGCTTCTGACGTTCTTCTACCAGTGCTCCCATGCGTGCGCGTTCGCCTTCAAGCGAAGCGACTTCTGCCTTCAGTTGGTCGCGTTCAGCATCAATCTTTTTGCGCACCGCGAGCAATTCAGAAAGATCGGTGGCGAGAGCTTCTACTTCATACCGCATCTGCGGTAGTACGGCGCCAAGCACCATGGCAGTGCGCACGGCTTGCAATGCATCTTCCGGATTTGCGATGAGCGCGGGCGGCGGACGGCGGCCGATGCGTTGTAGCGCGGCGAGAACTTCACCGATCACCGCGCGACGGCCATCGAGCGATTTGCGGATGCTGCGTTCATTGTCATCCAGGGGCTTGAGCCGTTCTTGCGTCGCCATAATTTTGGATTCGGAGCCGCGTAAGCGGCCGGCTGTATCGATCAGATCCTGATTGAGTTTGCGTCTGTCGGCGCCGATCTGTTCGATTTCCTGCTTGAGCGCTGCTTCGGCCTCGACCGACTTGCGTTGCTGGTCGCGAGCGGACTTGAGTTCTTCATCGCGCTGCTTGAGTGCGTCGAGCCTTTCTGCTTTTCCGTTTTGCGCAAATTGAAGGCGCTGTTCTTGCGCCACGGTTGCCGCAGCGAGCGTAAACGGCAAAATCAACCCAAGCGCCGCGATCAGCGTGGCGCGTGAATTGAGACACCCGAATCCCCCCAGGCAAATCATCGGGTTCAAAGTACGCCTGCAATTTGGAACGGCAAGATCATTATGGGAGCGAAGGTATTCACGCAGATTGCGACCAAATCGGGGTGCAATGCAGGCCGCCGGAGGATTTCATGCCCGGTGATAGGGGTGTCCAGTCAGAATTGTCGTTGCCCGATAAAGCTGCTCCAGCAGCATGACCCTTACCAGCTGGTGCGGCCAGGTAGCCGTGCCGAACGACAGCCGCAATTCCGCTTTTTCGCGCAAGCTGGCGGCGAGCCCGTCGGCGCCGCCGATCAAAAAAACGATTGCTGGTCGGCCGTTGGCCCGCCATTTGGCAAGCTGGCTCGCAAAACCGGCGCTGTCGAGATTGTCTCCGCTGGAATCAAGTAGGACAACCACCGCGCCTTGCGGAATGAGATTGGCGAGCGCGATTGATTCCTCGAGCATCCGCTTGCCGGCATCGGCGGCACGGCTCTCCCTGATTTCGATGATTTCGACATTACGCAAGCCGAGCTGGCGGCCGGTTTGCACCGCGCGCTTGCGGTAGCGCTCGCTGAGCTCGGTTTCCGAGCCCTGTTTCAGGCGTCCGACGGCGGCAACGACGATGCGCATCGCGCCACCTAGACTATCAGCCCGGGCGTCTCACGTCCTTGCCCGTTCCCGACCACATTTTTTCAAGGCTGTAGAAGGAACGAACCTCCGGCCGAAAGACGTGCACGATCACGTCGCCGGCGTCGATCAACACCCAGTCGCCTTGTCGCATGCCCTCGACACGAACGCGGGGACAACCCGCCGCT
>JBGQLL010000003.1:0-35265 GCA_041500065.1 Pseudolabrys sp. | reverse complement strand
GAACCAGGTCGACCCGGACACCAAATTTCTTGCGCAACTCCTCGAAGCGCGCCTGCGCGGCGGCGAGGTCGATCTTTTCGGACTCGTCCACCAGTGGGCAGACCCAATAGGCGCGCTTACCTTCGGCGAGTGCACGACCGACGGCGTCTTCAACCTCCTGCAGTCGCGAGAGCGGAATCGTACGGGTGTCGATTGGCTGACGTCCGGGTGGCTTTTCGCGCAGCTCGGAAATGTCCATATCGCCGAAATAGGTAAGGACGAGCGTGCGCGGGATCGGCGTGGCAGTGAGCACGAGAACATCCACAGCGTCACCTTTCTGTGTGAGCGCCAGACGCTGATGAACGCCAAATCTGTGCTGCTCATCGACAACCGCGAGGGCGAGGTCGTGAAAGGCGACATCCTCCTGAAAAAGCGCATGCGTGCCGATCAAAAGATCGATATCGCCGAGTGTGAGGCGGTCGAGAATCTCTTTCCGCGCAGGTCCGCGTTCGCGTCCGGTGAGGATAGCGACACGAATACCGGCGGCTTCGGCGAGCGGTGAGATGGTCGTGAGATGCTGGCGGGCAAGAATTTCGGTCGGTGCCATAAAGGCAGCCTGTCGGCCAGCCTCGATGACCGCGGCGGCGGCAGTTAACGCCACAACCGTTTTGCCGGATCCGACGTCGCCTTGCAGCAAGCGCAACATTCGTTGCGGACGTGCAAGATCCGTAATGATGTCGTCGACCGCCTTTTGCTGCGAATGGGTGAGCGCATAAGGCAGGGCCTTGAGGATGCGCGCGCGCAAACGGCCTTCACTGGCGCTGCCGCGTCCTGCTTGGCGACGCATGTGCGCGCGGACCAGCGCAAGTGCCAATTGGCCGGCGAGCAATTCATCATAGGCAAGTCGCGTCCACGCGGGACTTTCCGGGACAATATCGTGTGGCTCGGCTGGGCGATGCAGATGACGTAGCGCCGCAGCAAAGGACGGAAAGCGTTCGCGCGCCACCCAGGCTTCATCCTGCCACTCGGGCAAATCGGGCAGACGCGCCAGCGCGCTGTCAACAGCACGGCGTACATTGCCGAGCGCGAGTCCTTCCGTCAGCGGATAAACCGGTTCGACCAATGGCAGTGCGGCAAAACCGGCTTCGTCCACGACACGGTCGGGGTGCACCATCTGCAACATGCCGTCGTAAAATTCGGCAGTGCCCGAGACGTAACGTATTTCGCCCTCAGGCAGCAGCTTTTCCAGATAGTCACGACGGGGATTGAAATAGGTCAGTGTGATGTCGCCGGTGTCATCGCTCGCGTAGACCCGATAAGGCGCACGCGAGCGGCGCGGCGGTCCGGGGCGGTGTTTGCCAATCGTGACTGCGACAGTAACCACCTGGCCGGGCTGAACGTCGCGCAGCTTGGGCCGCGCCCGGCGATCAATTACACCCGACGGCAAGTGGAACAGCAGATCGACCACACGCGGAGCCTCGCGATCGAGCAGCCGCGCGTAAAGCTTTTCGAGCTTCGGCCCGACCCCGGCCAGGCTGGTGAGTGAACCAAATAGAGGATTGAGAACCTGCGGTCGCATGGGCGGCATGCTGGCTTGCGCGGAATTGCGACGCAATGCAGGCCTGTGCAAAGCAGCGGCTGACATAGAGCCGCCAGCCCTTTATATAAACCCCGCCCGGCCCCGTCCGGGTTTTTGGCGTTGGAGATCTGCGGTGCCCACTGGAACGACCCTGTCGAGCGAAGGCCTGGATGACCGCCGACGCCGTTTGCTGTTCCGCTGCTGGCATCGCGGCATTCGCGAGATGGATCTGGTGCTCGGCCGCTTCGCCGACGCGTATTTGACGTCCCTGAGCGATACCGACCTCAGCGAACTCGAGCGCTGGCTCGACGTCCCGGATCATCAGATTTTCGCCTGGGTCAACGGAATGGAGCCGGTTCCGACGAATTACGATACCGATTTGTTCCACCGGCTTCGTGACTTCCACAGCAAGGGGCCCGCGTGAGTCAAAACACAAAATCGCCTGCCGAGTTACTCAAACCGGGCAAACCGTTGACGCTGGCGCAGGTGGCCGACGGCGCAGAAGGCCTTGTGCTGGCTGATCTCGCCCGCGCCATCTCCGCAGGCAAAGGCGCTCCGGCAATATCGCTTGCCGTGATCTGCCGTGATGGCCAGCGCATGGCGGCGCTGTCGCGCGCGCTGGCATTTTTCGGTCCGGACCTCCAACTCCTGGAATTCCCTGCCTGGGATTGTCTACCTTACGACCGCGTATCGCCCAACGCCCCGGTCGTAGCACAGCGCATGACCGCGCTGTCGAGACTGACGCGCGTGAAAGGCCGCGACAAGCCGTCTGTTCTGCTAACGACTGTCAATGCCGCTCTCCAACGCGTGCCGGCACGCGATTTCGTGGCAACCCATGCGTTGTCGGTCGCCCCCGGCAACGTCATCGGCATGCAGGGTGTGATCGAATGGCTGGAGCTCAACGGCTTCATCCGCGCCTCGACGGTGCGTGAACCGGGCGACTACGCGGTTCGAGGCGGCATACTTGATCTTTATCCGCCTGGCATGGACATGCCGGTGCGGCTCGATTTTTTCGGCGACGCGCTCGAAACAATCCGAGCTTTCGACGCGCAGACACAGCGCAGCGAAGAGCAGTTGCGCGGGCTCGATCTCGTGCCGGTCGCGGAATTTCAGCTGGTAACCGAAACAATCCGGCGATTCCGCACGGGTTATGTTGCGGAATTCGGCGCCGCAACTCCCGACGATCTCCTGTACGAAGCCGTGACCGAAGGGCGCCGCTATCCGGGCATGGAGCATTGGCTGCCTCTGTTTCACGACAAGCTTGAAACGATCTTTGACTATCTGCCCGGCACAGCGCTGGCGTTAGAGCATCTTGTCGAAGACGCCGCGCATGAGCGTTTCACGCAGATTGCCGACTACTACGAGGCGCGCCGCGAAGCCCTGAAGCAGGGGGTGTCGCCACCCTACAAGCCGCTGCCGGCGGAAAGGCTCTATCTCGGCGAAGGAGAATGGAAGGAGCGGCTGGAGACCGAAGCGCTCGCCCGGTTGACACCTTTCGCAGTGCCGGAAGCTGGCGCCCTCGATGTCGGAGCGCGGCAGGGGCGCAATTTCGTCGCCGAACGGGCCGAGCCGGGCGCGAATGTCTTCGAGGCTGTCGGCGCTCACGCGCAGTCGTTGCAGGCTAGTGGAAAGCGCATAGCAATCGCGCTGTGGAGCGAAGGCGCACGTGAGCGCATGAGCCACGTCCTTGCCGACCACAAACTTCACAATCTTGCGCCGGTGGCCGACTGGAACCAGGCGCTGGCTTTGCCAAGGTCAACGGTCGCGCTTGCCGTGCTGGGTATTGAATCCGGCTTCGAAACCGATGACCTGGCGGTCATCAGCGAGCAGGACATTCTCGGCGATCGTCTTGTACGGCCGCGCCGCGCCGCCCGCCGGGCCGATAATTTTATCGCAGAAGTTACGAGTCTCGCGCCCGGCGACTTGGTAGTTCACGTGGACCACGGAATTGGGCGCTTCTCGGGCCTGCAAGCGATCGAGGCAGCCGGCGCGCCGCATGACTGCTTGGAAATTCACTATGCCGGCGGCGACAAGTTGTTCCTGCCGGTCGAAAACATCGACCTGCTGTCACGTTACGGCTCGGAGGAAACCGCCGTCGACCTCGACCGGCTCGGCGGAGGCAACTGGCAAGCGCGCAAGGCGCGCATGAAGAGTCGCATCCGCGAAATTGCGGGTGAATTGATCAAGATTGCAGCCGAACGGCAGCTGCGCGAGGCGCCGCGCCTCACCGTCGGCCCCGGCGCCTACGACGAGTTCTGCGCGGGCTTCCCATACGAGGAAACCGACGACCAGCTCACCGCCATTGACGCGACGGTCAAGGACCTGGGATCGGGCCGTCCGATGGACCGGCTCATTTGCGGCGACGTTGGCTTTGGCAAGACCGAAGTCGCACTGCGTGCGGCCTTCATCGCGGCGATTAACGGCAAACAAGTCGCGGTCGTGGTGCCGACCACTCTGCTGGCGCGCCAGCACTTCAAAACCTTTTCAGAGCGCTTCCGAGGCTTCCCCGTGAACGTGGCACAGGCCTCGCGGCTCGTGCCGGCCGCGGAGCTGGGCAAGGTCAAGGCGGGTCTCGCCGACGGTAGCGTCGATATCGTCATCGGCACCCATGCCGTGCTTGGCAAGGCGATCAAGTTCAAGGATTTGGCGCTGCTGGTAGTCGACGAAGAGCAGCATTTTGGCGTCGCGCACAAGGAAAAGCTCAAAACAATACGTTCGGAAGTGCATGTGCTCACACTCACCGCCACACCGATCCCGCGGACCTTGCAACTCGCGCTCACCGGCGTGCGCGACCTCTCCATTATCGCGTCGCCACCGGTCGACCGTCTGGCGGTGCGCACATTTGTGTCGCCATTCGATCCGATCACGGTTCGTGAAGCGTTGTTGCGTGAGAAATATCGCGGCGGTCAAGCTTTCTATGTGTGCCCGCGTATCGAAGATCTGGCAGGCGCGAAGGATTTTCTCGACAAGAATATTCCGGAAGTGCGTGTTGCGGTCGCTCACGGACAGATGCCGGCAACCGTGCTCGACGACATCATGTCGGCTTTCTATGACGGCAAATACGACGTGCTGCTGTCGACCACCATCATCGAATCCGGGCTCGACATCCCAACCGCCAATACATTGATCGTACATCGCTCCGACAGGTTCGGCCTGGCGCAGCTCTATCAGCTACGCGGGCGGGTCGGGCGCGCCAAGTTGCGGGCCTATTCATTGCTCACATTGCCGGCGCAGCAGAAGATCACGCCGCAAGCCGAGCGCCGGCTGAAAGTGCTGCAATCGCTCGACACGCTCGGCGCCGGCTTCCAGCTTGCCTCGCACGATCTCGATATTCGTGGCGCCGGTAATTTGCTCGGCGAGGAGCAATCCGGCCATATCAAAGAAGTCGGTTTTGAGCTCTACCAGCAGATGCTGGAAGAAGCCGTAATGAGCCTGAAGGCGGGCATTACGGCGCCGGTGGCCGACCGCTGGTCGCCGCAAATCACCATCGGCACGGCCTTGCTCATTCCCGAAGACTATGTTGCCGATCTGTCGGTGCGGCTTGCGCTCTATCGGCGGCTCGCCGAGATCGAGGACGAACGCGACATTGACCCATTTGCGGCGGAACTCGTCGATCGTTTCGGCAAGTTGCCGGAGGAGGTCGAGCATCTGTTGCAAGTCGTAGCGATCAAGGCGCTCAGCCGGCGCGCCAACGTGGAGAAAGTCGAAACGGGGCCGAAAGGAATCGTGCTGTCGTTCCGCGACAACATCTTTGGTAACCCCGAGGGACTGATCGCCTTCATCCGCGAACAGGGCTCGGCGGTGCGCATGCGTAACGATCCGAAAAACGCCAAAGGCCAGCAGCTTGTATTCTTCGAAGATTGGCCTCGCCCGCAGGACAGGCTGAAGGGCACCACAGCCGTGTTGCGCAAGCTTGTATCGATCGCGGAACAGGCCAAAGCCGCCTAATGCGGCATGCGCAAGACCGGCTTGATCGTCTTACCCGCACTCGATTCCGCCGCAGCCCGGTTGATCTCCGCGAGAGGATAGAACGTGATCATCTTCTCGATCGGAAAGCGACCGGCCATGATGTGGTCGACCAGCAGCGGGATGAACTCCTGAGGCACGCTGTCGCCCTGGATTACGCCACGAACCGTACGGCCATTTTGTAGGAACGGAGTTTCAAACGTGGCTTCAGTGCCCTTGCGCGCACTGCCAAGCAGCACGCATGTGCCGGCCGGCATCAGCGCGTCGACCGCTTCGCGGAATACCGCGGGCAACGCAGAGGTCTCGAGCGTATACCTCGCACCAAGACCCGTGATTTTTCGGATTTCTTCTACGACGTCAGTGCGGCCGGCATGATTGATCGTGTGGCTTGCGCCGATTTCGCGCGCAAGGGCCAGGCGATGTTCATGTACATCTATCGCAATGATCGGGTCGCAGCCTGCGATTTTCGCTGCCATCAAGCCGGATAACCCCACCGCGCCGACACCGAAGACGGCAAAGCTGTCGCCCGCGCGCGGCTTCATCACATTAAGGACGGCGCCGGCACCGGTCTGCCCGCCGCAGGCGAGTGCGCAGACATGTTCGATCGGCGCATCGGTGCGTACCTTTACGGCGAAGCGGTCATTGGCGATCGTGAAATTTCCGAAAGAAGACTGCTGAAAGAAGGCGCCGTAGACCGGCTTTCCGTCCTTGGAGTGCAGGGTCGATCCATCGGCCCGAGTGCCATTCATCTTCAGATCGAAGGCGTGAAGGCAATAGCTTTGGCGTTGCGTCTTGCAATTCGGGCACTCGCCGCACCACGGGTAGGCCATCACAATGTGGTCGCCTGGCTTGAATTTCGAGACCGCATTGCCGACGGCGCGTACAACGCCAGCACCCTCGTGGCCAAAGACTTTCGGAAATTTCGTCGGGTAGTAAGCATCGCGACCGTGCAGGTCCGTTGCGCACATTCCGCTGGCAGCGACTTCAACCAGCAGCTCGTCGGCGCGCGGATCACAGAGATCGAGTTGTTCAACGGTGAACGGCCCCGAACGCTCGTGAACCACGGCGGCGGTGATCTTCATTGCAGTCGTCCAGGATTATTCAGCCGCGTCAGCGGCTCGTGCGACGCGCTCAATCGCTTCGGCCAGATATTCCGGGGCCTGCGCACCCGAGATCGCGAACTTGCCGTCCAAGATGAAGCAGGGCACTCCCTCTATACCGGCCTCTTTGGCGGAAACCGCCTCGCGCTCGACGTCCGCGACATCCTGATCGCTTTCCAGGGCTGCACGCACATCCTCTGGATCGAGGCCGACATCGGCAGCAGCCTGCACCAACACAGCATGATTGGTGAGGTCGGCACCTTCCGTGAAATATAGATCCATCAGCCTCTGTTTCATCTCGGCCGCTTTGCCGATGCCGCCGGCCCAGCGGATCAGCCGGTGCGCATCGAGCGTGTTGGGCTGCCGGCTGATCTTGTCCATGGCGTAGGTGAGGCCCTCGGCGGCGGCCGCTGCCGATACCCGCTGGGCGATGCCTTTATAGCGGTCGACCGAACCGAATTTGGTGGTCAGATATTGCTCGCGCGAAATGCCTTCGCGCGGAATCCAGTCATTGAGAAAATAAGGACGCCAGTGCACGTCAACCGGGATATCCGGATTGAGGGCGAGTGCCTTTTCAAGGCGACGCTTGCCGATAAAGCACCACGGGCAAACCACATCGGAAATAACGTCGATACGAACGGGTTGGTGGCTGGACATGGCACGCTCCTTTTAGGCGCCAGCCTAGGCCTCCGTCTATTCGGCCGCAACCATGCGGCTCCCCATCAGCCGCATCATCAACGTATCGAGCGTGTCTCCAGCTTTCAGGGTCGCCAGCGTGACATTGGCCGTCAGCGGCACGTCGGTACGCTGCGGCGTGAGCATTGTAGCCTTGAGTGTACCAGCGATGCGGCGGGCGATCACATGGGTGCTACGCAGATCGGTCTGGGTGAAAGCAACCAGAATGGCACCTTCCTCGTCGCGGGTAGCGAAGTCGATATTGCGGATCAGCCGTGTCATCAGCCGCGCAGCATCGAGGCTTGCGCGACCGTCGACGGTGCCATCGAAGGAAAAGCGCGCGACAGACAACGGCAGGCTGCGGTCAGCAGCTTCCGCGGCAACTTTGCCGAGATCACGCCAAAATGACTGACGGGTAAGCAGTCCGCTTTCGGGATCGAACATTCCCTCGGTGTCCAGCGATCTGAGCATGCGTTTGAGCCTTGCTTCAAACGCGCGCATACGGACCAAGGGCACCATGCGCGCGACAAGCCGCGCCGGATCGGCGGCGACTTGATCAATGTTGGGGAGCGCGTCTGCAAATTCCGGCGGAGCTTCTCCGATCACTGCGACCGGAATGTCACGAAACCGCGGCTCTTGCGCCAGCACCGTAAGGAACGCCTCGACCATGCGCAGGGAAAAGCCGTCGCCGACGACGATACCGTCGATGTCGCGTTCGTTGAGATGCCTGGCCGCGGATTCGACGCTGAGTGCCCCCGCCATCTTGACGCGCTCGCCCATGGCAACGCTGAGCGCTGGATAGAGTGGCCCGCGCCCGGCGATCAGTACGGTTGCGTCATCGAGTGCGTCGCCGACCGGCAACATCGGCAATTGACCGTTGTGAGAAGTAAAGAGCTCAATGCGGCGCAGTACCGTGGCGTGCAAGGCGCGCACGCGCATGGCCGATTGCAGACGTGTGAGCAGCCGTTCGATTGGGAGCGAGGCGTCCGCAGGAAGCGCGATCGGGACGGCTGCATCTGCATCGCCGCGCACGCAGGCGATCACTGGCACCATTGCTCCGTTCACGGTTGTTATTTGCAGGCAGAGCATGCGCGCCGACGCTTCATTTTTCGGCGGGCCGGGTTCAGCGATCACCACAGCGGATGGTTTGACCGTCAGAAACGCGGCCGGTGCATCGGCCCACTTCGTTTCAACGATGGGGAAGGCGCCAGCCGCGCTGAGCGCTTCGACCAGGCCGGCCGCCGGTTGCTCGGCGACCACGATCAGCGGACCTTGAAGCGACATCCTTGCGCGCCGCGCGGTTTACAGGATGGGCACGAGGTTAGATGAGTGCTGTTAATACCCCGTCAACAACAACCCGTAATTACGCGGCTTCGGAGCTGCCACGCGGTTGAAATGCCACGGATATCAGCGGATTGACGCCGCGCGCTTTCAACTTCGCGAGCAAATCAGCCCGATCGGGGGTGCTCCCGGCAAAGCGTTGACCGAGATCGGCGTCGGGCAGGGTGACGATGGTCGCATCCGGATCGGTCTGGGCGACCAGTTCGTCAACGTCTTTGAGGGGAAACCGGTAGCCGCCGATCGCCGTTATCCCGGGCGGGGGTGCGGTGACGATGAGCGTGCGGGCGTGGCGGTCGACGCTGCAGGCAAAACCGGTGTCGACATAGCCGGCGTTGGGAGAAGCGCTCTGAGCCTGACCACGCTCGGCGGCGGGCGGAAAGGACTGCGTGGGCACCATGCGGCCTCGCAACGCCAGTGTGCCAACCTCGCTGCGCGTGGTTTCGATCACAGTGGGCGCACCTGGGGGGCGGCGTGACGAGCCGGCAACGCCGTGCGGAATGGGTGCTGGCAATCGGTTTTCGCCGCGCCCCGCCGCGATGAGGCCAATTTCACCGAAGCCCGTCGCGTCCACGAGGGGCGAGGGGCCGTCCCATGCCTTGGCCGCTGTCAAACGCTCAGGCGTGCGCCACAGCGCAATGATCGTGTGTCTTGGGTTGGTGAGCAGGCCCGCTTCGGCGATTGCCGTAATCGCAGCCGCAGGCAAAATGACTGTCCCGTCATCGAACATGCCGCATTGCGCAGCGAATGTGTCCGGATCAAAACCGTGATGCAGGTGTAGCGTGCCGCCGGACAACAGCCACGGCATCACCGTGAGGGCGATGCCGGTAAAAGAACCGATTGGAATTGTCGACAGCTGCTGAGTCTCCAGCGCGGCACCGGTTTCCAGAAAAGTCTCCAGGCCGGCGGCGACCAATTCAACATGACTGCGCGCCACCGGCATGCGTCCTTTGGCGTCGAGACCAAAAGTGATGGCCGCTATATGCGCGGCCGCCGGACCGGGCCTGGTGTGCGGCGCCGAAACGTCGGCGCTGCCGAAAGAGAAGACGTCGTCGAGCGGAGCAACCCCGTCGGGCAGATTGGGCCCAAAGCCGAACACGTGGCGGATCGGGAACAGCTCGACCGCGGTTAGTGTCGCGACCTCGGCATGTGCAGTTGTCCCAATGCGTGACGACGTCACGATCGCCTTGGCGCCAATGTGACCAAGCGCTGCCACCATATCTTGCCGGCGCCAGAGCAGCGGCATCGGGGCGGCAATCATGCCGGCGCGCAGAACGCCAAGAAATGCAACGACGCTCTCGACCGTATTCGGAAGCTGGATCGCCACGACAGTGTCGGTTTGCAATCCGAGTCCCCGCAACTTTGCTGCGAATGCCGCGATTGCGCGATCTGCCTGCGCGAAACTCAAGGTGCGCGGTGCACCGTCGGTGAATTGTTCACGGTTGGGTGGGTCGGCAAGTGCGATTGCATCGGGGTGGCGCACGCCGGCGCGCCGGAACAGATCGTCGAGCGTGGCGGCAGTGCCCGCCGTCCGGCTGCCTTCGCCGAGGATCATGGACGACGCCTCAAGGCTTTAGGTCCTTCTGCCACCAGGTTTCCGGTAAGTACCCGAAAAGCGAAGTACGCGAGGGATGCTCGATTCGTGTCCAGCGCGCTACCCACTGCACCGGTGGAAAATAGAGCGGCACCACGTAGAAACCGGACAGGAGAACGCGATCGAGTGCCCGGGTGGCGGCGACAAAATCGGCCCGGGTCGTGGCGGCAAGCATGGCAGCAATCATCGTGTCGACTGCTTTCGACCTGACGCCCATATAGTTGCGGCTTCCCTGCTCATCAGCAGCCGCCGATCCCCAATAGAATAATTGCTCGTTGCCTGGGGAGAGCGACTGCTCCCACCGGTATTCCATCATGTCGAAATCGAAGCCGATGCGGCGGCGTTCATATTGAGTCGCATCGACGGTCCGCACCCGCGCTTCGATCCCGGCACGTTTCAGATTACGTACAAAAACGAGTGCCAGGCGTTCCTGGTCGCGGGTCGTCGTCAATATCTCGAACGACAACGGCCGGCCACTCGCAGTATGAATCAATTGCGTGCCCTTGAGCTCGTAACCAGCGGTTTTGAAGAGGGCGAAAGCGCGCCGCAGTGTCGTACGATCGCGGCCGGACCCATCAGTCACCGGTGGCGACCAGGTGCCGTCCATGATGTCGGCCCGTACCGTGCCCGGGAACGGCGCCAGCAGTTCACGTTCGCGCTCATTTGCGGCCACGCCATGCGCAGATAGATCGCAGCCGTCGAAATAGCTCGCGGTGCGTTTGTAGAGATCGAAGAAATAGTTGTGATTGATCAATTCGAAATCGAACAATTGCAGGATCGCCTCGCGCACGCGCACATCGGCAAAAACCGGTCGACGCGTGTTGAACACCAGAGCTTGCATGCCCTTTGGCAGGCCGTAAGGAAGATCCTCCTTGGTCACGCGACCTTCGCGTAACGCAGGGAAGTCGTAAGCAGTCTGCCAACGGCCGGGGTCGGTCTCCACGCGCAAATCGTAGAGGCCTTTCTTGAAGGCCTCGAAATGCGTATTGCCGTCCCGGTAGTAGTCGAAGCGAATGGTGTCGAAATTCCACAATCCGCGATTGATCGGCAGATCGCGGCCCCAATACTTTTGATCGCGCTTGAAAGTGACACTGACGCCTGGCTTCACCGCGCTGACGGTATAGGGGCCGCTGCCGAGGAGAGGATCGAAGCTCGTATCCTCGAAGGTCGCCGAGTTGATCGCATGCTTTGCCAGCACCGGCATCAATCCAATGATAAGTGGAAGCTCGCGGTCGTCGGCTCCGGAGAGATCGAAACGTACCGAGCGCTTATCGGTCGCTTCAGCTTTGACGGCTTTGGCGTAGTAGGTGCGGAAATTTGGTCGGCCTTTATCGCGCAGCAATTCCCAGGAGGAAATCACGTCGTCCGGGGTTACGGGCTTGCCATCGGAGAAACGCGCGGCCGGATTAATGGTGAAGGTGACAAAAGTGCGCGCGGCGTCGGTTGTGACACTGTCAGCGAGAAGGCCGTACAGCGTGAATGGCTCGTCGTAGCCGCGCGCAAGCAAGCTTTCGATCACATAGCCGCGGATATTGGCTGCGGGCAGGCCTTTGACGATAAACGGGTTAAGGCAATCAAACGTGCCGAGCACGCCGTGCACCAGCTGGCCACCTTTGGGCGCCGCCGGATTGGCATAAGTCGGATGACTGAAGTTTGGTCCCCAAGCAGGCTCGCCATGCATGGCAATGGCATGCGATGCGCTCTGAGTATGCGCTCGTCGCACACTGATGCCTGATGCGACAAATAGTGTGCCGAGGAGGACAGCACGCCGCGACGCCCGCCAGTGCATCACGGCGGAGGAACCCAAAATCGGCGCGGGCGAGGGGCGAATGCGATTCGTTCCGGTTTTGCTCGAATTTATCATAGGGTACAGGCTGCGCCCGGATCGCATTTTCCGGGCGTTCGTGGCTTTATTGCAGAGCCGAATTCAGCTATCAGGCAGCAGTCGAGGGTCACGCTCCCGCCGTATTTCACACGGAGAGAGCCGGCCATAAGGCGTCGTTCGGGAGCCGTGGGCCCCGGACCGGAAGAACAAGGGATAATCGCAATGAATCATTGGACCGCATCGGCCTGGCCGCGGGGCCGGGCGCTGACCGCCACTTTGGCCGGTATACTGGGTGTGGCGCTCGTCGCTGGACCCGTGCTGGCACAGCAGCCGCCGCCCAAGCCAGCGCCCGCACAAAAGCAGGCGCCCGCCCAAAAGCAGGCGCCCGCAGCGCAGCCTGCCCAGCCGGTGCCGCAGCAGCCAGCGCAACCCGGGCAGCAGCAGGCGGCTGGCGAACAGCCGCAGCTGATGTATTCGCCCTGGATGAAGGTTTGCGGCAAGGGACCGGACACCAATAACAAGCAAGTTTGCGTCATCACGAAGGACGGCCGTTTGGAAAACGGCATGCCGGTCGCGATCGTGCAATTGTTCGAACCCGAAGGCGGCCAGAAGGTGCTGCGGGTCACTGTTCCGCTTGGCATGCAGATCGCGCATGGCACGCGCTTGCTCATCGATCAGGGCCAGCCGACGCAATCGCCCTACAATATCTGTTTTCCGGTTGGCTGCATGGCGGACTATCAGGTGACCGACGACCTGATCGCCAAGATGAAGAAGGGCCAGAACATAGTCGTGCAGGCGATCAACATGCAGGGCACGCCAATCAGTCTGCCACTGCCGTTGAACGATTTCGCCAAGGCCTATGACGGCCCGCCGACCGACCCGAAGGCTTTCGAAGAGCAGCAACGAAAGCTGCAAGAAGAGCTCCAAAAGAAAGCGGAAGAGGCTCGCAAGAAGTTGGAAGGGCAGCAGAGCCAGGCGCCGGCAGCACAGGCACCTGCGCCAGCGACTGCACCTGCACAGAAGAAATAAACACCACTCGGACAACACAAAGGCGCGGCCTCGAGCCGCGCCTTTTTATTTCGGCTAGTGCAACGCGCGCTTAGTGCATCTGGCTGTGGCGGGGCCGGTAGCCGCCACTTTCATCTTGCTCGAAGACTTCGGCCACGTCCGGGTGGCGGATCGGCGTACCTGACGTATCGGGCAACAGGTTCTGTTCCGAGACGTAGGCGACATACTCGGTTTCAGCATTCTCGGCGAACAGGTGATAGAACGGTTGATCCTTGTGCGGCCGAATTTCGGCGGGAATTGCCTGCCACCATTCTTCGGTGTTGTTGAACACCGGATCGATATCGAAGACAACTCCACGGAACGGATACAGGCGGTGCTTCACCACCTGACCGATCTTGAATTTGGCGTTACGCATCTTGTCCATGTGGTGAGTTCTTGTCCCGCTACAAGGCGTAACGCGCGGCCATTTCGGGGTCTTTGGCAGCAACGAGCTTGGCAAGATCGAGTACGACCTTGGCCTGCTTCCAGGTGGCATCATCCTGCATCTTGCCGTCGATCATGACCGCGCCAGCGCCGTCAGGCATGGCGTCGAGAATTTTCTTCGCGAAGGCCACTTCACCTGGATCAGGTGAGAAGACCTTCTTGGCGATCTCGATCTGCGAAGGATGCAGCGACCAGGCGCCGAGGCAGCCCATCAGAAAGGCATTGCGGAATTGCGTTTCGCACGCAGCAGAATCCGAAAAATCTCCGAACGGGCCGTAGAAAGGTTTGATGCCGGCAGCCGCGCAGGCATCGACCATTTTCGCGATGGTGTAATGCCAGAGATCCTGCTGAAAGGCTGCTCTTGGGGCGTCGCCTTGCGCATCCGCGAGCACTTTGTAGTCGGGATGCCCGCCGCCGACGCGCGTTGTCTTCATCGCCCGCGATGCGGCGAGATCGGCGGGCCCCAGACTCATGCCGTGCATGCGCGGAGAAGCCGTAGCGATCGCTTCGACATTGTTGACGCCCTG
Organism: Pseudolabrys sp.; assembly: GCA_041500065.1. GTDB lineage: Bacteria > Pseudomonadota > Alphaproteobacteria > Rhizobiales > Xanthobacteraceae > Pseudolabrys. The sequence goes on along the minus strand of JBGQLL010000003.1, from coordinate 21,191 downwards.
TGCGGTCTCCAGGATTGCGTGGATCTGAATTGGCTTCCTTAATTTGTGCCGCGCTTCGAGTTGCGCCAGCAGCTGATCGAGGTAGTGAATATCCCAATCGCCGTCGACCTTGGGCAGCATGATCACATCAAGCTTGTTACCGACGCTGGCCACGATTTCAGTGACATCGTCGAGTGCCCAGGGCGAATTGAGCGCATTGATGCGCGTCCATAGTCCGGTCGCCCCGAAATCCACGGCCTTCGCCATCTCGATGAATCCCTTGCGCGCGGCCTGCTTGGCCTCGACCGGAATAGCGTCTTCCAGGTTGCCCAGCACGACATCGACCTGCCGTACCAGTTCCGGGACTTTGGCGCGCACTTTCTCATTGTGCGGCGGCATAAAATGAATCATGCGCTCCAGTCGCACGGGCAGCTCGCGCAATGGTGCGGGCGCGCCAACGGCAAGCGGAGCAAAGAACTGACGTGGCAGCTTCATTTGACTTTCCAAAAGATACTTGTGCCGTTTAGAGCAATGCAAAGGCCGCGCCAAGTGGGACGACCGGAGCGCCGTTAATGATTGACGTTCTCAATCTTGCGCTGCCTTATTTTGGGCTCATCTTCATTGGTTTTGCCTGCGGCAAGCTCAAGCAGATCCCGGACACAGCTCTGGCCTGGATGAATTTCTTCATCGTCTACGTCGCATTGCCGGCGTTGTTCTACCGGATACTTGCCCAAACGCCGCTGGAGCAACTCGCCCAGGTGGATTTCATATTCGCTACAACACTGGCGACGTCCTGGGCTTTCGCGGTGTCATTTGTCATCGGCATGGCCATCCTGCGCGGTAATATCGGGCAATCGACCATTGCCGGCTTGGCCGGGAGTTACGGTAACATCGGCTACATGGGTCCGGGCCTCGCGTTGGCAACCCTCGGTCCGCAGGCGGCCGTGCCGGTTGCATTGATTTTCTGTTTCGACACGTTGCTCCTGTTTTCACTGGTGCCATTTTTGATGGCGCTCGCAAATCCGCAACAACAAACGATCGGAACGACGGCTATCGAGGTGGCCAGGCGTATCGTTACCCATCCGCTGGTGATTGCGACCGCTGTTGGTATTGCCTCGGCTGCTGTGCATTTCCAGCCACCCCTCGCAGTGGAGAGGCTGCTCCAATTCTTGCAGAATGCGGCCGCTCCTTGCGCGCTGTTCACGCTCGGCGTCACCGTAGCTCTGCGGCCGCTGAAAAAGATGCCATGGGAGGTGCCATTCCTTGTGGTGATCAAACTCGTCCTGCATCCTTTGTTGGTATTTTTGTTGCTCTCGTTGTTCGGGCCGTTCGAACAAAGTTGGATCTATACGGCAGTGCTGATGGCCGCATTGCCACCGGCGCTGAATGTTTTTGTGTTCGCACAGCAATACGATACCTGGGTCGAACAAGCTTCCGGAGCAGTGCTGATCGGCACGCTGATTTCCGTTCTCACGCTGACGTCGGTTATGTGGATGGTCCGAACCCATACGCTGCCGGCACTTTTGTTCGGGTGAATTGATGCAACCATTGTCAGGCCTTCTTGTCTTGGATTTCACGACACTTCTCCCGGGACCATTGGCTACGTTGATGCTCGCCGAAGCCGGTGCCGAGGTCATCAAGATCGAACAGCCGGGCGGAGAGAACGCGCGTTACTTTCCGCCCATGATCGATGGAGAGAGTGCAGCGTTCCTGATGCTCAATCGCGGCAAGAAAAGCATGGCGCTCGATCTCAAGAATGAGGCTGATCGTGCGAAGCTCATTCCACTCGTCAAACGCGCCGACATTTTAGTCGAACAATTTCGGCCGGGCGTCATGGCGCGGCTGGGTCTCGGTTACGAAGAGGCACACGCGCTCAATTCACGGCTCATCTATTGTTCTATTTCCGGCTATGGCCAGAGCGGTCCGCGCATGCACGAGGCCGGACACGATCTGAACTACATCGGGAATACAGGATTGCTGGATTTGCAGCCGGGGCCGGCCAGCCATCCCGTGGTCCCACCGATGCTCGCGGCCGACATTGCCGGCGGAAGTTTTCCGGCGGTGATCAATATCCTGCTGGCGCTGCGGGCGCGCGATCAAAGCGGGCAGGGTTGCCGCATCGATATCGCGATGACCGACGCAATGTTCACGTTTACCTGGGCGGCATTGGCCCTCGGTGCAGCGACTGGCCGATTTCCAAAGCAAGGGGAAATGTGGCTGGTCGGTGGCTCGCCGCGCTACCAGATCTACCCCGCCAAGGACGGCAAGCTGGTTGCCTGCGGCGCTATCGAGCAAAAATTCTGGATCGCCTTTACCAAGGCAATTTCGTTGCCTGACGAGTTTATCGATGACATGCGCAATCCGAAGGCGACACGAGACGCTGTTGCAAAGCTGATATTGTCCCGATCATCCGACGAATGGCGCCCGGTCTTCGCCGCCGCCGATTGCTGTACGACAATCGTAACGCCACTCGAAGAGGCAATGCGCGACCCGCATTTCGTCGAACGCGGATTATTTGCGCACAAAGTTGCGACTGCTTCGGGTAAAAGCCTGCCCGCGTTGCCATTGCCGATCAGCCCGGAATTCCGTGAAACACCAGGTGCAAAAAAAGCACCAAAACTTGGCTAGAGCGCCTCGCCCCGCATCAGCCGCGGTTGCGCCGTCGTCGGTGCAACGCCCTCACGCATCACGGCGCGCCGCAATGGCCCGACGCGGTCAATCAGATAAAGCCCAAGTCCACGCGCGCCCTGAACCGGGAGGAAATCACTGAGCAGAGTACGATTGAGCAGATCGATCGCGAGTGTGCGGCTTCCGACGTCCGCGCGGCGCAGCCGGTCGTAGTTTGCCAATACATTTGCTCCGCCAGTGTCGCGATACTGGCGATGGGCTGCGACGGCGAGCTCGCCGATAGTGGCAGCATCGCGCAGACCCAGATTTAGTCCCTGGGCGCCGATAGGCGGAATCACATGCGCGGCTTCGCCGACCAGGGCAATACGCTTGTCGGCGAAGTGCCGCACGGTTGCGACGCGAAGAGGGAACAGGCCGCGGCCCGGCTCAACTTCGATCTTGCCGAGTATCGAGTGTGACGCGCGCTCGATCTCGGCCGCCAGCGCGACATCATCGAGGGCTGCGCGTTCATCGGCCGCGGCAGGATCGAGCACCCACACCAGACTTGAACGATCTCCCGGCAAGGGCACCAACGTAAAGGGACCGGTTGGCGTATGAAATTCAGTCGACGTGTCGTGATGCGGACGGGAATGCTTCAGACAAGTCGTCAGGGCGACCTGTGGGTAGGCGCGCTCTTGGATTTTGATTCCAGCCGCCCCCCGGCACATGGAATTACGGCCGTCCGCGCCAATCGTGAGCGGTGCACGCAATGTGCCACCGCCCTCGTAGAGTGACACAATGACTGCATCGCCAGCCGACACGACACTGGTTACTTCGTCTTCAATAAGCCGGAGATTGGACAGGGCATGCGCGCGATGCTCCAACGCGTCGATCAGATGGCGGTTCTCGATGTTGTAGCCGAAAGCATCGAGGTCAATTTCGTTTGCCTCAAATTTAACCTCCGGCGCGCGCCACAGCCGTCCGGTATCGTCGACGATGCGCATCGTTTTGAGGGGTGCGGCCTGCGCCGCGCATCGACCCCAAATGCCAAGTGTCTCGAGCGCGGTCACGGAACCTGCCAGCAGGGCCGTGGTGCGATTATCCGGTGTGGGCGGCCGCTTGCCCACAAGGACCGTGGAGATGCCCCCCGCAGCCAGAGCGACCGCCGCGGTGAGCCCGGCGGGTCCGCCGCCGACCACAATGGCCCCGGCGCTTACGCTATTTTTGTCCGGCATTAATACCGCTCACTCTCGGTTGGCCTTAACCGCACTAGCATGCACAGGGCCAGCACGGAAACCACACCAAAAGCCCGCGGTACCCCGATCTTGCCCGATGCGCTATGTAGGAGGCCGCCATGAGCGAAACCGCCGGCCATGATTTCGTACATCTGACACCTACTGCCGCTGGTCTTGGCCATGTTTTTGCGCGGCCGAAAATACTGGCAGCGCTGTGCGTTATTGTGCTTGCGAGCCTTGGCTGGTTTTACGTCGCGTTGCTCGTCGCGGGCACGGGTAAAGCGTTCGGTAGCTTCGGAACCTCCGTCCTGCAGACGCTATGCGGACCTTTTCGGGACGCGTCTTGGAGCATGGGTGGCGTCGCTATCGTTACGTCGATGTGGGGCGCAATGATGCTCGCAATGATGCTGCCGAGCGCCGCGCCCATGATCATGACCTATGCCGGCATCACCGACACCGCCGCACGCAAAAAAGAACGCGTCATCTCGCCATTCGTGCTCGCGGCCGGGTATGCAGCGGTGTGGTTCGGATTCTCGGTCATTGCAGCGTTGACCCAGATCCTGCTGACGCAAGTGGCGTTGCTCGACGCCTCCATGACTTCTGCGAGCGGATTGCTTTCAGGCGCAATATTCATCGGCGCAGGGCTCTATCAGTTCTCTGCGCTCAAACACGCTTGTCTCAAGCACTGCCAGCAGCCGTTCCCGTTCTTCTTTACAAACTGGGCCACCACAGCGCGCGGGGTATTTCGGCTGGGCCTAAAGCAGGGTGTCTATTGTCTTGGCTGCTGTTGGGCAATGATGCTCGTCATGTTCGCGGTCGGGGTGATGAATGTGATCTGGATGGCGGGGCTTGCCATTCTAATGACCATTGAGAAGATGCTCGTCGGCCGCCGTTTTACTCACATCGTTGGTGTGGCGCTGATCGTCATTGGCACAGGCATCGTTATGGCGGCCCTCGCCACTCATTGGCCGGCACGAACGAGTTAAGTTAAGAAAAGAAAAAGGGGAGTAGTGCGTTGACGGAAAGTTGGAGTTTAAAGGGGGAGCTGGCGCTCTCGTGCAGTTGCACCGTGTTTTGTCCCTGCGTGCTGTCGCTCGGCGACCATCCCCCGACCGAAAGCCGATGCCAGACCTGGGCCGGTATCCGTATCGACGACGGACACTTCGACACGACCGATCTTTCGGGGATTAAGGTCGGCCTGATGATGGATTTGCCCGGCATCATGTCGCGCGGTAACTGGACGGCGGCTTTATTCGTCGATGACAATGCCTCCGCCTACGCGGTGAAAGGCTTGACCAGGATTTTCACCGGACGCGTCGGCGGTACGACGCATTTGCTGTCGATTTTGGTTGGGCAATTCCTCGGCGTCCGACAGGTTCCGATCACCTATGAAACGCAAGGCGAAACCCGCATCATTCGCATTGAGAAATATGTGGACGGGGCGATCACGCCGATTCGTGGCAAAGAGGCGGGGCAGAACGTCGTGATCCGCAATAGTGAATATTGGATCGGTTCCGATATCATTGTTTCGCGCGCCGAAAAGTCGCGGTTCCGCGGCTTTGGACGCAACTGGAATTTGGCGGGACGGTCCGCGGAGATCGTCAAGCTCGATTGGGGCAACAGCGCATGATCCCGAAAAGCGGAAAACGGCTTTCGGCCAATCATGTGCAAATGTAAATCATGACGGGATTTGAGCGCGCTCGCGCTTTCACGGTTCATATCTTCACCGCGACCGGCGCGGCGTTGGCGTTTCTTGCGCTGATCCTCGCGACCGGCGGACATTGGGCGGCAATGTTCCTGTGTCTCGGTTTGGCGCTGGTCGTCGATGGTGCTGACGGGCCGATAGCGCGCGCCTTCGACGTACAAAATGTTTTGCCGCGCTGGTCGGGCGATACGCTTGACCTGGTCGTTGATTTCACGACCTACGTATTCGTTCCAGCCTATGCGATCGCCGCCAGCGGATTGTTGCCCCAGATTCTTGCGATCCCTGCCGGTATCGTCGTTGTCATCAGCGGCGCGCTTTATTTCGCGGACCGCGAGATGAAAACTAAGGACAATTATTTCCGCGGTTTCCCGGCTGTGTGGAATCTTGCCGCCTTCTATCTTTATTTGCTCGAGCCGCCCGAGTGGGCGGCGGTTGTCGCTGTTGCCGTTCTCGCCGGCCTCAGTTTTGCACCCATCAAGTTCCTGCATCCCTTGCGCGTCCAGCATTGGCGCACTTTCAACATTGCTTTGCTGGCAGTATGGGCGGTGCTCGCTTTTGTTGCGATTATTCAAGATCTGTCTCCCGGTCTCTACGTCACCCTGCCACTGTCGCTAATCGCAGTATATTTTTTCGCTGTCGGTTTGTTGCGCAATCCCGCCTGATCGTGTTCGATCTCCAAAATCCAGGAGTCGCCTATGCCTCGACCAGTCCTGCTTATCGCCGGCGGCAGCCGCGGCATCGGCGCGGCCACTGCGAAACTCGCAGGCGCGCGAGGCTATGACGTAGCGGTGAACTACAAGACCAATTCGAATGCCGCTGCCGCCGTGGTCAAAGCTGTAGAGAAGTGCGGCGGCAAAGCAGTGGCGATCCAGGGCGACATGGCGCTGGAGAACGATATTGAACGGGTATTCGACACGGCAACCGATACGTTCGGCTCGCTGACCCATTTCGTTCATAGTTCTGGAATAATCGGAGAAGCCTCGCGGCTCGACGATGCCAACGCGGAGACAATCCGCGAAGTTCTCGACGTCGATACTTTCGGAGCGCTGCTTTGCTTGCGCGCATGCATGCGAAGGATGTCGACAAGACACGGCGGCAAGGGTGGCGCCGTGGTCATGCTGTCCTCGATGGCGGCTCCGCTCGGTGGGGCGAATGAATGTGTCTGGTATGCCGCGGCCAAGGCCGGCGTCGACTCCATGGTCATCGGTGCGTCCCGCGAGGTAGCCAAGGAAGGCGTACGTATCAACGCTGTGACACCGGGTGTCATCGATACCGACATTCAGCCGCCGGGACGCGTGGACCGCCTCATACCCATGTTGCCGATGGGCAGGGCCGGGCAGGCGGACGAAGTCGCGGAAGCCGTGCTGTTTCTACTGTCCGACGGCGCGTCCTATATCAATGGCGCGAACCTGCGCGTTTCAGGCGCGCGCTGACCAGCCTTGCGCTTGCCGCGCACCTGCCTATGATCGCGGCCGAATTCCATTCCCACAACAAACACACGTTTATCAAGGAGTGAAACATGGTCGCGGCAGTGCGTGTTCATAAACCCGGCGGTCCTGAAGTCCTGACCTATGAGGACGTCCAGATCGCCGCACCTGGCCAAGGCCAGATCAAGATCAAGCAGCACGCCAGCGGCGTCAATTTCATCGATGCTTATTTCCGGATGGGCATGTATCCGTCGCCGGTCGGGATGCCATTCATTGCCGGCAATGAAAGCGCCGGCGAGGTGATGGCGGTCGGCCCGGGCGTGACCGACATCAAGGTCGGAGATCGTGTCGCCTTTGTGGGTCCGCTCGGTGGCTACGCGGCCGAACGTCTGGTGCCGGCCGATCGCGCCGTGAAGTTACCCGACAATATTTCCTACGAGCAGGCCGCCGGAATGATGCTTAAGGGCATGACCGTGCAATATTTGGTCAATCGCACGTACAAGGTGGAGAAGGGCACCGTCTGCCTCATCCACGCGGCGGCGGGCGGAGTTGGCCTGATTGCCTGCCAGTGGGCGAACCATCTTGGCGCAACCGTCATCGGCACCGTCGGCTCCAAAGAGAAGGCCGAGCTCGCTAAAAAGAACGGCTGTCACCACACCATCCTTTATCGCGACGAGGACTTCGTGGCGAAGGTGAAAGACATCACCAGCGGCAAGCTTTGCGACGTGGTTTATGACGGCATCGGCAAGACCACGTTTCCGGGCTCGCTCGATTGCCTTCGCCCGCTCGGGTATTTCGTAAGCTTCGGAAGCGCCTCGGGTCAGATTGATGCATTCAATATCAATATCCTTCAGACCAAGGGTTCGCTGTTCGCAACGCGACCAACCCTCAATCACTATGTTGCCAAACGCGACGACCTCATTGCGACCGCAGCCGACTTGTTTAAGGTCGTCGGCTCCGGCGCTGTGAAGATTCCGATTAACCAGAAATATTCGCTCAAGGACGCCGCCAAGGCGCATAAGGAAATGGAGGGCCGCGACACCACAGGCTCTTCCATTCTGGTGCCATAACGGTCAGCCGAACGGGATTGCGATTGGTGGCGGTGACGATCGTTGTCACCGCCGCCCAACCTTATCCCGGCAGCACCTCCGACGCTGAGGCTCTGGCCATCGTGCACAATCATTGCGTCATGTGCCACGCCGTAAAGCCTACACATGAAAGTTTTCAGGAGGCGCCGAAAAATATCAGCCTGGAAACCGTCGCCGACCTAAAGAAACACGCCGCGACGATCTACGCCCAGACGATACAGACCAAGGCAATGCCTCTCGGCAATCAAACCGTCATGACTGATGACGAGCGCACCACGCTGGGTCGATGGCTGAAGGAGCTGCCGTGAATGGGGGCGTTAAGCCGTGGGGTGTCTTCGCCACGTTCGTGTTTGGGGCGATCGCGCTGTTGGCCGGGCAGCTGTCGGGGATTGCGGCGCTGAGCTCGTTATACGGGCTCAATTTAGGAGATGTGGCGACTGTCAGCCAAGATGGCGGCGCCATCGTCTTGTTCATCTTCATATCGGCGCCTGTTCAAGTGGCGGTCTTGATGGTCGCTGCCGGGTACAAAGGCAACGCGGCGGCCTACCTCGGCTACAAAATTCCACGGCGTAGCGAAGTGGTATTCGGCGTCGCTACAGTGGCCGCGCTCATCGTCGTCGGCGATGCGGTGAATTGGCTTGCCGGCCGCAATATTGTCGATCGGTTCCAGACCGATATCTACCAGGCCGCGACAAACGCTAACATGCTTCCCTTGCTATTGGTCGCCATAACAATCTTCATTCCTGTCACTGAAGAAAGCCTGTTTCGTGGCTTCCTGTTTCGAGGCTGGCTGCGCACGCCTCAACACGCCTGGCCGGTCATCGTTTTCACTGCCGGATTGTTCGCAATAATCCACGTTCAATATGACTGGTTTCTCATCGCCCAGGTGTTCGCCTTTGGCGTTTTGTTCGGATGGATGCGCTGGGCCACCGGTTCGACCATTCTGACCATCCTGCTGCACGGGTTGGTCAATTTAGAAGGCATGATTGAAACGATATTGACTTTGAACAGCTAGCTCAAAGCAGCGCCGCGATGCGCGCAATTGCCGGATGATGATTGATACCCGCAGGCAAGCGTGGCAACCCGACCACTCCAACCGTGCCGGCGAAACGCGCGATGCTTGCAACGGTATCATCCAGTTCAACGGTGTCGCGGTCACTTTCGCTGACCACGATCGCAGCGACGGTTAGCTTGCGCTGCGCCAGCACGTCGAGCGCGGTGAGGGTATGGCTGATGGTGCCGAGATAGCCGCCGACTACGAGCAATAGCGGAATATCGAGCGCTGTCATCCAATCAAGCACGGTGCGCTGGCCGTCGAGCGGCACCATAATTCCGCCAACGCCCTCGATGAACAGGAGGCCTGTCGCGGCCTTGATTGCCGCACGGCTGAAGGAGATCAATTCATCGAAATCGACACGCCGCCCTTCCCGAGCGGCGGCAAGATCGGGTGACAGCGGCGCGCGGAAGCGCCACGGCGCGATACGCTCGACTTCGTCCGCCGTGACCGGCCGACCAAGCGCAGCCAGCAAAACAGCCGGATCACTGGTTTCCACCACCGATGAGTCATATCCGCTTACGATCGGTTTGAGTGCCGTGACCGGCTGATTGGATTCTCGCAAATAGCGAATGAGTCCGGCTGTGACGAAAGTCTTGCCGATATCGGTACCGGTCGAGGTGACGAAATACGCAGCCACTGGTTAAGCCACGATCTTGTCGCGAACGATGTCGGCGAGCCGTTCAATTGCATCATCGGGATGCTGCGCGGTGAATGTCAGGCGCAGCCGGGCAGTGCCAGATGGCACTGTCGGTGGCCGAATAGCGACGACGAGATAGCCTTCGTTTTCCAGGAACTGCGATGCGGCGAGTGCTGTCTCTTCATTACCTATCACGATGGGCACGATCGGGCTCTGCGCTTCTGGCAGGCCGGCGCGCCGAGTAAAGGCCTTGGCCTTTTGCACCGGCAAAGCCGCGTAGCCTGGCTCGCGCTCGATCAGGTCTAGGGCGGCAATGGCTGCGGCTACGCTCGCTGGCGGCAGGCCGGTCGAATAAATCAGAGTCCGGGCACGGTTGCGCATCAATTCGATAATCGGGGCCGACGCACACAAGTACCCGCCGTAGGAGCCGGTCGCTTTAGACAAAGTTCCCATCTGAAGCGGCACTGGTATATGCGCGTTGCCGACAAAACTTGAGCCACGACCACCGCCGACCACGCCAATGCCATGGGCGTCATCGGACATCAGCCATGTGTCATGTTCGACGGCGAGCGCCAGCAGGTCAGCAAGCGGCGCAAGATCGCCGTCCATGGAAAAAATGCCATCGGTGACAATCAAAGCACGTTCGTGTTCGGCACGATGAGCAGCGAGCAGCTCGCGCGCATGGGCAACGTCATTGTGCCGGAATGTCATCACCCTACCTCGCGAAAGCTGCGCACCGGCATAGATGCAGGCGTGCGACAGCTCGTCGAGCAGGACGAGTCCGTCTTCACCGATCAGCACCGGGATAATGCCGGTATTGGCAAGATAGCCCGAGCCGAAAACGCAGGCCGCCTCGGCGTGCTTTAATTGCGCCAGTCGCGTCTCCAGTTGCGCATAGAGCGGATGATTGCCGGTCACGAGACGCGACGCCCCGGAGCCGGCACCGTACTTCTCGATCGCCGCAATGGCCGCTTGTTTGATCGTCGGATGCTGGGTCAAATTCAGGTAGTCGTTGCACGAAAATGACAGTAACCGACGTCCTCCGCGCTCCACCCAGATGCCATCTTCGCGAAGGGTATCCGTCAGCGACCGGTGCAGGTTGCGGCGCGCGAGCTCGTCGAGCTTATCTTGAGCGAACTGATCGAGTGAGTGCATCAAGTGACCTTGCAAGGCAACGAGCCAGATGCTTAGCACGAATGGGGCAGGGAAGGCTCAAATGGCGAATGAAGCCAGCAAAAACAGCGCGGGGCCGGCTTGGTATTCCGAGAACCTGGAGCACATCTGGCTACCCTATGCCCAGATGAAAACTGTATCGCCGCCATTGCCCGTCGTTCGTACACAAGGCGCCCGTATCATCCTGGCCGACGGGCGGGAATTGATCGATGGCATTGCCAGCTGGTGGACCGCCTGCCACGGGTACAATCATCCACACATAAGGCAGGCGGTTGAAGCCCAGCTCGGACAAATGCCGCATGTGATGTTCGGCGGCCTTGCGCATGAGCCCGCGTTGACGTTGGCCGAGAGGCTAACGACATTGCTGCCAGGCGATCTCACGCGCGTGTTCTTTTCAGAGTCAGGCTCAGTCGCCGTCGAAGTCGCCTTGAAGATGGCAACACAGTATTGGATCAACAGCGGTGTCCGCGGCAAAGGCGGGTTCGTAGCCTTCAAAGGCGGGTATCATGGCGACACCAGCGGTGCCATGGCGGTGAGCGATCCGGAGGCGGGCGTGCACTCAGCCTTCGCCGGCCACCTGCCCGAACATCACATTACAAAATTGCCGGACGACGACAGCTCCACGGCCTCGCTCGAAAAACTGCTGGAAGAGTGCGGAGACACGGTGGCAGCGATCATTATCGAGCCGCTGGTTCAGGGTGCCGGCGGAATGACATTTCACGACGTGAGTGTACTGCATCGTCTGCGCTCGCTCGCCGACAGGTACAACGTCTTGCTGATTTTCGACGAAATCTTCACCGGCTTTGGACGTACCGGGACCATGTTTGCGTGTGAGCAGGCCGGTGTCACTCCTGATATCATCACGCTGTCGAAAGCATTGACCGGCGGTACGTTGCCGCTCGCCGCAACCGTTGCGACACGCAAGGTGTTCGACGCATTTTGGTCGGACGATCCGAAAAAGGCATTGATGCACGGGCCGACTTATATGGCCAATGCACTCGCCTGTGCGGCCGCGAATGCATCGCTTGATCTGTTCGAGCGCGAACCCCGTCTGCGTCAGGTTGCCGACATTTCGGTCGCCCTGGAAAGGGGGCTCGCGCCTTGCCGCAGCCTGCCGCGCGTGAAAGACGTGCGCGTGAAAGGCGCCATCGGTGTCGTAGAACTCGACCATATCGACGACCTGAACGCCTTGCGTCACTGGTTTCTTGAGCAGGCCGTTTTCATACGTCCGATCGGGACCATCATCTATCTCACCCCTGCCTTCACGATTTCGTCTGACGAACTCGAGACGTTGACGGACGCAATCGTTAAAACCGTGCGTGGCCTGAACTAGCGAGGAAAAACAATGGCGTATAACGGACCGGCGATTGATACACATCATCACATCTGGCTGCGCAAAGACGTTGCGTGGCTGGCCGATCCGCCAATCCCGCGCATGTTTGGAGACTATTTTGGCATTCGCCGCGATTACCCCGTTGAAGAGTTCATGAACGACCTCAAACCGCAGGACGTGACGAAATCGGTCCATGTTACCGCCATGTGGGGGCCGGGCCGCGCACTTGACGAGACGCGCTGGCTGCAAGCGACCGCGGACAAACATGGCTTTCCGCATGGCATCGTTTGCAATGCGGATCTCGCTGATCCCGGCGCCGACACGGCGCTAAGAGCGCAAAAACAGTTCCCCAATCTGCGCGGTGTGCGCCAAATGTTGTACTGGGACAGCGAGACCGTGCGGCAGGCCGCACCTCGTCCGGATTTCTGCAATTCCCCCGATTTCCGCAGAGGATTTGCACTGCTGGAGAAGCACGATCTGCATTTCGAATTGCAGGTCTATGCGGGGCAGGCCGCATACGCCGTTGAACTTATCAAGGCGTTTCCCAATACCCGCATGATCCTTGTACACGCGGGAATGCTGACCGCGCGTGCGCAGGCCGCGATCGATCAATGGCGTGCCGCGCTCACGATGATGGCAGCATTTCCGAATCTCCACGTGAAGATTTCCGGCCTCGGAATGTACAGTGCTGGCGTTACCTTGCCGCAGGCGCGGCAAGTCATTCGCGATGTCATCCAGATTTTTGGTGTGGAACGCACGATCTACGGAAGCAACTTTCCGTTGGAGAAGTTGCACGCGAGTTACGCCGATTTTTTCGGCGTGTATCGCACGGTGTTGTCGGAATATACCGAAGCCGAGCAGCGCGCCGTTCTGCACGACAATGCAGTGAAGTTCTATCGGCTTTAAGCGCTAGAATCCGACCACCAAGCCGTGCAGATCGTATTCGTCGGCACGCTCGATTCTGACTGTTGCGATCTCGCCGACGCGTAACGGCCGCCGGCTCGCAACATAGACCGAACCATCGATCTCCGGCGCATCGGCCATCGAGCGGCCCTTGGCCATGGTCGGCCCGACCTCGTCGATGATCACCTTTTGCCGCGTGCCGACTTTCCGCTTCAGGCGGCGGGTCGAGATTTTCTGTTGTGTCTGCATGAAGCGATGCCAGCGCTGCTCTTTAACTTCCTCTGGCACTGGCGCGGCCATATCGTTGGCGGCCGCCCCCTTCACTGGCTCATATTTGAAGCATCCGACACGATCGAGCGAAGCCTCCTCCAGCCATTGGAGCAGAATTTCGAAGTCTGCGTCGGTTTCGCCCGGGAAGCCCACGATGAAAGTGGAGCGCAATGTGAGGTCCGGGCACTGGTCGCGCCAGCGCGTAATCCGCTCCAGCGTCCTTTCCTGCGCCGCCGGACGACGCATGCGTTTCAAGACATCAGGTGAGGCGTGCTGAAACGGAATTTCGAGATACGGCAGGACCGCCCGCTCCGCCATCAACGGAATGACTTCGTCGACATGCGGATAGGGATAGACGTAGTGCAAGCGCACCCAGACGCCGAGTTCACCCAGCGCGCTTGCCAGATCGATGAATTTGGCGCGCACCTCGCGGTCGCGCCATTTGCTTGCCGCATATTTGATGTCGAGCCCATAGGCGGAGGTGTCTTGCGAGATCACCAGCAGTTCTTTCACACCGGCAGCGACGAGTTTCTCCGCCTCGCGCATCACATCAGCGGCGGGCCTCGATACGAGATCACCACGGAGCCGCGGAATGATGCAGAAGGTGCAGCGGTTGTTGCAGCCCTCGGAAATCTTCAGATAGGCGTAGTGCCGCGGCGTGAGCTTGATGCCTTCTGGCGGCACGAGATCGAGAAATGGGTCGTGCTTCGGTGGCAACGCCTTGTGTACGGCCTCGACTACGCTTTCGTATTGCTGCGGACCGGTGATGGCCAGTACGTCGGGATAGGCAGACGAAATGCTTTCAGGCTCCGCGCCCATGCAGCCGGTGACGATCACCTTGCCGTTCTCTTTCAGCGCGTGGCCGATAGCGGCCAGTGATTCCGCCTTGGCGCTGTCAAGAAAGCCGCACGTGTTGACGATGACGAGATCGGAGCCGTGATGCTGGCGCGAAAGCTCGTAGCCCTCGGCGCGCAGTCGTGTGACGATGCGTTCGCTGTCGACCAGCGCCTTTGGGCAGCCGAGCGAGACAAAGCTCACCTTGGGAGCGGCAGTATCTGGTTTTGCGGCGGGATCGGACATGCTGGCAAGGGAGCTAATGGCGATTGCGCCGAATAGCAACCCATATGCTCCGCCGTCAGCGATTCCGCAGTGCTTCAGCCTCTTTGTAAAATCTCTTTTCCCAGGCTTTATGATTGTCCATCCCCTCGCGAATGAAGGGCGTGAACACAGCCAAATGCAGCAACAGCCAGTTAATCAAATTGGCAGGAAAATGCAGCGGCTTCCGGAAGTCGACGAACAGCACCACCCGGGTATGTGCAGTGTGGTTCCATGCCTCATGCTCGTAGGCATCATCGAAGATCACCGCTTCACCCTCCCGCCAACGGTAGATGTCGTGTTCGACGCGAATGCCGAGCTGCTGGCGCGGCTCGGGCACGATCAGTCCGAGATGCAGCCGCAGCACCCCGTTGTAGGGCCCACGGTGGGGCGGAAGATGTTTGCCGGGCTCCATGATCGAAAATATCACTGTGATCAGGCCTGGGATATTCTGACAGATGCGCCAAGTGTCGGGGCACAGCTTGATGTTATTCCATGAGCGGAAGCCATAGCCCGCGAGCAGGAAGCTCTTCCAGTTGTTATCCTGACTGATCGAAGTTACGTCGCTCGCCAACTCGTGGAAGGCGGGCAGTTCCTCTTTGCGCGTGAGCACACGGTCGAGCTCCACGCGGATGGCGCGCCATTCTTTTTCGATCGAACCGGTCCAGGGGAATGTTGCGTTATTGTAGATCGGCGGATTGCCGACCTTGCTCAAGGCGAGGTTGAGGCGCTCAGCCCATCCGACGACGCGCAGGAAGAAGCGCGTGACCAGGCTCGGGCGCTCCATCGGCCTGATACCGACGGTTCTGCGTTTCTGTGTTGGAGTCCGCTCGTGTTGGGATTGCTGCTCTGCGACGCTAAACAAGGCTGGCTTCCTTGGCGCCCCCTGTCAGGCTACCAACCGCGAAGATCGCGCGGAAGTTCCTCTGCAAAATGGTTATGTCGCGGTTATTATGTGCGCGGGGCCATGAGGCCCCGCGTCGGTGCGTATCATTCAATGTGGCCAGAATCCGCAGTTGGCGGTCTGACATATCAGCTCACCCAATTCATATGGGCGGTTGAGGTATCGGGTAGCCGGATCAGGACGGGGCTGCTGCGAGATTTGCTCGATCGGCCGGTCTTCAACGGCACTGTCGAATAGTTGCTCAACATAGGCGGCCACACGCGTGAACCCGCTGGAAGTGGTGGTCTCGTAGGTATTGACGGTCATCGTCGTCTCCTAGTCAGACCCGGCAAATAGGATGTCCCTATGGTGACAATAGGCGGATACGGGGAGGGCGCTGTGTTGCCCGTCACAAAAAGTCGCATTACCACCCGCGGCTGCACCAATCAGCGACAAATGTGATTTGCGGCACAGCCAAAGCGGCTCCGTCGGGCAACGTTCCAGATGCGAGACGCCGGTAAAATCACCCAGAGGGGTGGTCCCCTATTCGGCGGAACGTGAAGGATCGCTGTGATGCCACACGCAACGGTCCCTTCTTTCTGCCTTCTGGTAAATATGGTTTTCGTGAACTTCAGCCTGACCCAAGAAGCTGCATGCTTAGACTGAAAAAATAAATACCGAGGGCCAGCCCCGCTATTGAGGACCATCCCGACACAATTTTCCCGGCTCTTTCGGTAATGGCGCCACAGATGATTGCTGTGCCGTAGGGCAGCACGAGCAATAAGATTGTTTCAAAGACCATACGCATAACGGTGACTATAGCTGCGGCGGCCGGTGTTGCCTATGGCCGGGAGGGTCAGCAACGATCCGGCATATTGTGGACTGCCATTCATGGCTGCCAGTGCTGCCGGCCAATAGAGAGGTTGGTCCACTTGTGTTATCGTATCGCCCTAAGACGGACTGATTCATGAAACGAACCGGCATTCTGTCAGGCCTCTTGTTTGTCGGCATTGTGATGGCCGCTGTCCCGGCTCCGGCCGCCGACGGAAAGGCACCACCTTGGCGCTACAATGCGCACAATTCAGATTTGCCGTTCCCGCGCAGCGAGCGTGCGGAAGCGGTCTGGGCGTCGGGCGCCTGCTGGACTGATTGTGGATCTTATTGCGCGTGGGGCCTTGCCGGTTGCCTCAAAGAAGATTCTCAGGGCCACTGCGTGAAACTGACCGACAAATGCGACCGCTATTGTCAACGCGAATGCCGCACGAGGGGCGGTCCATTCATTTGGGTTGAGTTTCCCTGGGAGTAGGGCCTCCTGGCTAATTGCTCGCTTTGATCCCGGCGTCCTTGATGACTTTCATCCATTGCGGCGTTTCCGCCTTAATGGCGGCCGCAAACTCCGCTGGCGAGTTAGCGACCACTTCCATACCGATGTCCCCGAGCTGTTTGCGTACATCCGGCAGGGAAAGGACTTTGACAGAGTCCTGATGAATCTTGTCGATGATCGCGGCCGGCGTTCCGATCGGCGCCATCAGCCCGATCGAGAGAACCGATACGAAATCCGGATACCCGGATTCGATCATGGTCGGCAGTTCAGGTGCGGCCGCAAAGCGTTTGGCTGATGTGACAGCCAATGCGCGCACCTTGCCTTCCCGTACAAGCGGAATCAGAGGCGAGATGGCGCCAAAGAACATGGTAACACGCCCCCCAAGCAAGTCGGTGATGACCGGACCAGCGCCGCGGTAAGGCACGTGTTGGATATCGAGGTGCGCCATTGACTTAAATAGTTCGCCAGCGAGGTGCTGCGTCGTTCCGATGCCGGCGGATGCAAACGTTAACTTGTCCGGATGCAAGCGCGCATATGCGACCAGCTCCTGCACATTTTTGGCGGGCACGTCGTTGGGAACGACGAGTATGTTGGGCGAGTACACCGCCTGCGAGATTGGCATCAGGTCCTTGACGGGATCGTAGGTCATTTTGGTGTAAAGACCGGGATTGACGGCGAGCTGAGCGTTCGTCGCCACCAAAAGGGTGTAACCATCGGGCGTTGCCTTGGCGACGCGATCGCCAGCGATGTTGCCGCCGGCGCCGGAAACATTTTCGATGATCACCGGCTGGCCCCAGATCTCGCTCAGCTTGTCGCTCATGACCCGCGCGATTATGTCCACCGGTCCTGCCGGTGGGTATCCAACGACCATTCTGACCGCGCGGTCCGGGTAACTGCTCTGTGCAAGTACGTTGCCTGCTGCTAAAACTATCGGCAACGCGGCAATCAGTGCAGCTGTTATTTTTAATTTTCTTTTCATCGCGCTTCTCCCCCCAGTTCTTGAATCGTATCACGGCCACACCACTGCGCGCCGGCGACCGGCAGACGGACTTTAAACCGGTGCGTCCGTGCCCGTTGTGGCACAAAGCAGATATAGACCGATAGCCGGACAACTTGGCCCTTCGGGGAAGGGCAGATATCGTGCGATTTTTAGAGCATAAGAAGCCCCGATGCCCGTGCCCAGCAATTGGACCAGAGATCGCATTCGCCGGCTGCGGGAAAGGCTGCGGGATCCATTGTTGACGGCCCTGACGATCGTGCTCGCCGTCCTCATGTTTGGCGTTGCGCCACTGCAAGCCATAGGGGTGCTTGCGGCGCACAACTTCGGAATCTTGTTTGCGCTGTTGCTAACGTTCGCAGTTTTCATTTTGTCGGGTAGCCCGGCAGCAGTCGCCGCCATTTTGATTGCCGTCGTGCTCGTCGTTATTGCCACACTGCTGCGCCTGCGGCAGCCCTCCTTACTCGACATCTACCTCGATGCCAGCGCCTGGATGATCAGTGGCCTGACCGTGGGCTTCGTGGTCGCCCGTGAAGTATTCGCGCCGGGGCGTGTCACATTCCACCGCATCATTGGTGCGATCCTCGTTTACCTGAGCATCGGGCTCACCTTCATGTCGCTGTACTGTTTTGTGGCGCTCATAGTGCCCGCCGCGTTTTCCGGCTTGCAGCCACTACAGGATAATCTCGCTGTTGCCAGTAACCTGATCTATTTCAGCTTCGTGACCCTTACGTCGGTCGGCTATGGTGACATCGTCCCGGTACATCCGGTCGCGCGCAGTCTTACAAACATCGAGCAAGTTATCGGCCAGCTCTATCCGGCGACGCTGCTGGCGCGACTCGTTACCCTCGAACTCAAGTGGGGACGCGAAAAGTAGGTGCAACTGCTGCTGTATCCCGAAACATGGCCGCTGTACCCCCGCACCCCAATCCTGCTATGCTTTGAGCGAAAACTGGCGTCGTCCTGGGCTCGGGGGGAAGTTGCGTGCGCCGGCGAGATTTCATCAAAGCCATTGCTGGCTCGGCCGCCTTATGGCCGTTGAGCGCGCGTGCTCAACAAAATAATAAGGTCGCCAAGATCGGATACCTCGGCCCGTCGTCGCTCGCACTGGAACGTTCGCAGGTCGATGCGCTTCGAGAGCGGCTGGACGAACTGGGTCATGTAGAAGGTAAGAGCATCGTCTATGTGTTTCGCTGGGCAGAAGGCCATGATGCGCGCTACCCGGCACTGGCAGCCGAGCTCGTCAGTCTCAAGCCTGACGTGATCGTAACCACTGGCACACCGGGCACGTTGGCCGCCAAGCGTGCCACCAGCACTATTCCTATAGTGTTTGCATCCAGTGCCAATCCGGTCAACGCCGGTCTTGTCGCCGCCTATTCCCGGCCCGGCGGCAATGTCACCGGTTTCACCATTTTGGGTCCCGAGCTCGAAGGCAAACGCGTGCAGTTGCTCAAGGAGGCTATCCCGGGGGCTTCCCGGATCGCCGTCATGTGGAACCCGGCCAATCCCGGCATCGTGGACTTTTTGCATCAGACGCGAGCCGCGGCGGCGGCGCTGAACCTAACGGTAAAACCGGTCGCGGAAGTCGCTCACGCCGGTCAATTGAAGGACGCCTTCGCCGCCATTGCAGATACCCAACCACAGGGGATGGTCGTGATCGCGGACCGCTCGCTGCTGGCGCACCGTGCGGACATTGTGAACTTTGCGGCCGCTCAACGTCTGCCGACCATCTATCCGTATCGAGGTTATGTGGATGCCGGCGGTTTCATGTCCTACGCGCCGATTGACGTTGATCAGTTCCGCCATGCGGCCAGCGCTGTCGACAAAATTCTCCGGGGCGCGAAGCCGGGAGAGCTTCCGGTCGAAGAGCCGGTACGCTTTGAGTTGGTCATCAATCTGAAAACTGCCAAGTCGATTGGACTCGAGGTGTCGCCGTTTCTGCAACAGCGGGCGGACGCGTTGATTGAATAGACGCGGGCGAGGGGCCCGTTATTGGCCGCAACGGACCTTGGGGCAGGAATGGATGCCCTCTCAATCTATTTGAAATAACAGGCGAATTTGATCGCACCCGTTCTGGCCGCGTCCCAGAACTCGGGAGAGTGGCCATGCGGCCGCGAATCTCATAGGGCTAGGGCCATCGCGCTTGGCGCGCAACAAGGAGCAAGCACCCATGGCAACTCCAACGATCACTACCAAGCATTTGGCCTATGCGTTGGCGGAGCAACATCAGCTCACCAAAAAGCAGGGCATGGAGATGATGGAAGAGCTCATCGCAATGATCACCAAGCACCTGAAGAAGCGTGAGCGCGTGAAAATAGCCGGCCTCGGGATACTGCAAGTTCGGAATCGCGCTGCCCGCATGGGGCGCAATCCGGCAACCGGTGAGGTCATCCAGATCAAGGCCAGCAAAAAGGTCGCCTTCCGCGCCACCAAAGAACTCAAGATGGCTGTCGCTGCCTGACCGGGAGATGGTTGCTTAGGAAGTCACCGACGCGGCGCCAGAAGTTGGCGCAGGTTGCAGGAAAGCGAGCAACTGCACGCTCTATTTCTGCGCAGCTTTAGATTTCTGCCCAGGTTCCTGAGCTTCGCCGCATCGCCGTGTTTTATGGCCCACGACGGTTGTCCGGCGACTTTCCGCAAAGTCGCAGCAATATATGATCAACCTCGCGAGGATGCGTCTCGCGTTGCTTGACGTGATATCCAACCAACAGGCCTACTAGGACGCCTATCAGGTTTTCCATGCGCGTCGCCAATCTGTTGGCCCCCCAACAGCAACACCTCATGTTACAGAAACGTTCGACGCAGGAGATGACTTGTTTGTGTGAGGGTTAAAAACGGTAATCTGCTACATGAAGGTACCGTGCTATTTTACCGTTTCGAATTTTTTGGCAAGCACGACGGTATTTTTGCGCAGGTATCCGCTTTTGGAGTTCGGCCAAATGCGACTTGCTTGCACTACGATAATCGAGCTGGCCCCATTGCCGACCCGCCACGACGGGACCACTCCCTACTAGATTGCTGTCGCCAGCAAGCATGCGAGGTCGATTATGCCACGTTACTATTTCCATCTCACCGACGGCAAACAAGTGCTGAACAATCACAAAGGCATTGACCTGTCGGGCAATGCTGCCGCACGCGAGGATGCGCTGGTACTTGCACGCGACCTCAAAAATGGCGCAATCATGCGGGGCTGGAATTGGACCGGCTGGTTCGTCACTATTGTGGACCAGCACGGACATAAGGTCGATGAAGTGCCGATCATGGACGTCTGAGAAAATCTCGGGAGGATGGCTCCATGACCTCATATATCGTGGGTGTGAGGCATAAGACGCGCTCGAAGGTTCTGACAATCGAAGCCGAGGACGCTTTGGTCGCGGCCCTCCGGGCCAAGCACGAAAATCCCGAGTCAGTGATTACTTACGTCCGAAAGTCCAATCGTCGCGGCGACCATCGTCATCCCCATGAGGGATTGGCGGAG
>JBGQLL010000002.1:0-54042 GCA_041500065.1 Pseudolabrys sp. | reverse complement strand
AGGATTCGAGCGTGCTGGCGGCAATGGGCATCGATCCCGCTTTGGCGCGGGGTGCGGTACGCGTCAGTCTGGGTTGGAGCACCAGCGAGGCCGAAATCGATCAGTTCCTGAAAACTTGGAAAACGCTTGCGGGATCACTACTTAAGGGGAGGCGCGGCATTGCCGCTTAAGGGCATGCGGCGCGAGCCATTCATCAACCATGGGAACAAGCGCAGCGAGATAGCGCGAGCACCATAACCGACAAATCCAACCCGCGGTCCTTGCAACCGTGAGCGGAGGGAAGAATGCCGGCAGTACAAGAGACCGTCGAACAGGTCCGCCGAATCGACGTCGACCAATATAAATACGGGTTCGTCACCGATATCGAATCCGAGAAGGCCCCGAAGGGCCTATCGGAAGACACGGTCCGTTTCATCTCGGCCAAGAAGAACGAGCCGGAGTGGATGCTGGCCTGGCGACTAGAAGCTTATCGCCGCTGGCTGACCATGCGCGAACCGAGTTGGGCGCGGGTCGACTATCCCAAGATCGATTACCAGAACGCCTATTACTATTCGGCACCGAAGAAGAAGGCGCTGGCGTCGCTCGACGAGGTCGATCCGGAGATCCTCAAGACTTATGAGAAGCTCGGCATTCCGCTGCGCGAACAAGAGATTCTCGCCGGCGTCGTGCGCCCAGAGGGCGAGCGGCGCGTGGCGGTAGACGCCGTATTCGATTCCGTTTCGGTCGCCACGACCTTCAAGGAAGAGCTGAAAAAGGCGGGCGTGATTTTCATGCCGATGTCGGAAGCAATCCGCGAGCATCCCGAACTGGTAAAGAAATATCTTGGCTCGGTGGTGCCGACCTCAGACAATTTCTTCGCCACGCTGAATTCTGCGGTGTTCTCCGACGGTTCGTTCGTCTACGTGCCGCCGGGCGTGCGCTGTCCGATGGAATTATCGACGTACTTCCGTATCAACGAGGCGAACACCGGCCAGTTCGAACGTACGCTGATCATCGCCGACAAGGGCGCCTACGTCAGTTATCTCGAAGGGTGCACCGCGCCGATGCGCGACGAGAACCAGTTGCACGCCGCCGTGGTCGAGCTGGTTGCGCATGACGATGCCGAGATCAAATATTCGACGGTGCAGAATTGGTACCCGGGCGACGCCGACGGCAAGGGCGGCATTTTCAACTTCGTCACCAAGCGCGGCGACTGCCGCGGTGCGCGCTCGAAGATTTCCTGGACGCAGGTCGAGACCGGTTCCGCTATCACCTGGAAATACCCGAGCTGCATCCTGCGCGGCGATAATTCGCGCGGCGAATTCTATTCGATTGCGATCTCCAACGGCCACCAGCAGGTCGACAGCGGCACCAAGATGCTGCATCTCGGCAAGAACACAACGAGCCGTATCATCTCCAAGGGCATTGCAGCGGGCAAATCCAACAACACCTATCGCGGCCTCGTCTCCGCCCACCGCAAGGCCAAGGGCGCGCGCAACTTCACCAATTGCGATTCGCTGCTCATCGGTCACGAATGCGGCGCGCATACCGTACCTTACATCGAAGCGAAGAACTCCTCGGCAACGTTCGAGCACGAAGCGACGACCTCAAAGATCTCCGAGGACATGCTTTTCTACTGCCGGCAACGCGGCATGTCGGCGGAGGAGGCGACCGCGCTTGTGGTCAACGGCTTCGTCAAGGACGTGCTGCAGCAGCTGCCGATGGAATTCGCGGTGGAAGCGCAGAAGCTGATTTCGATCAGCCTTGAAGGTTCGGTGGGCTGATCGCCATGGCGCGTTATTGGTTCAAACCGAGACGTTACGGTTACGGCGCGGCCCCCACGACATGGGAGGGCTGGGCCGTCACGGCTGCCTCGATGGCAATCGTGCTCGGTTCGATCGTAGCGATGAATCTATTGGTGGATCGTTCCAATTTTGTTGCATGGGCGGTCTGGGCGGCGCTCATCGTGGTGTTGGTATGGTGTTTCGTTCAATTCTGCCGCCGGCGGACCGACGGCGAATGGCGGTGGCGTTGGGGCGAGCGCTCGGACACGACGCGAGTCTGAGAAACCGCAGGATGAAATCAAGTTTGTGAGGTAGAGACGTGGCATTTCTGGAAGTGAAAAATCTGCATGTCGAGGTCGAGGATAAGAAGATCCTCAACGGGCTTACATTGTCTGTCGAAAAAGGCCAGGTCGCGGCCATCATGGGCCCGAATGGCTCTGGCAAATCGACACTCGCTTACGTCTTGGCGGGCAAGGACAGCTACAAGGTCACTGAAGGCGATGTTCTGCTCGATGGCGTGAGCATTCTGGAGATGGCGCCGGATGAACGCGCCGCCAAGGGCGTATTTTTGGCATTCCAATATCCGGTTGAAGTGCCTGGCGTTGCGACCATGACCTTCCTGCGTACCGCGCTCAACGCCCAGCGTAAGACTCGCGGCGAGGCGGAATTATCGACGCCCGAATTCATGAAATTGGTTCGCGAGACATCCAAGCATCTCGGCATCGATCAAGAGATGCTGCGGCGGGCAGTCAATGTCGGATTTTCCGGCGGCGAAAAGAAGCGCAACGAGATTTTGCAGATGGCGGTTTTGCAGCCGCGACTTGCCGTGCTCGACGAAACGGATTCTGGTCTCGACATTGACGCACTCAAGATCGTAGCCGAGGGCGTCAATCGCCTTCGTTCGCCCGAGCGTTCGATGATCGTCATCACCCACTACCAGCGGCTGCTTAATTTTATTGTGCCCGATGTGGTGCATGTGATGGCCAAAGGCAAAGTGGTGAAGTCTGGTGGCAAGGAGCTCGCGCTTCAGCTCGAGGCCAAGGGCTACGCCCAGTTTGCCGACGAGGCAGCCTGATGAACGCGGACGTGCGCGCCATGAAAACGCCGGCCGAGCAGGCACTCAGCGCTGCTTTTGCTGCTGCGCGTGTGGCATTACCGGGCAAAGGTGCAATCGGGACCCTGCGCGAGGATGCGTTCCGCCGCTTCGACGCCAGTGGGCTGCCACATCGTCGCATCGAGGAATGGAAATACACGGATCTGCGCGCGCTTATGCGCGAGGCCAAACCCCTGGCGGAGCCGGCCAAGACAAAAGGCGTCGTGCCGAGGCTCCCCGGTGTCGAGACTAGCCGCGTCGCTATCGTCAATGGACGCTACGAGCCGAATTGGAGCGATTTTAACGCCGGCGATCCCGGCATCACGTTGACCGAACTTTTTGCCTTTGCGGCCGAAGAGACGAGTTATCGTCTCGGCGATGTCCCCGGCAAAGACGACACCGCGTTTTGGCTCAATACTGCATTCATGACCGGCGGCGTCGTGGTGCGCGTCAAGAAGGGCGCCTTTGTCGAAAAACCGGTGCATCTCGCCCATTTATTTGCGAGCGCCGCCGCGGCTGCAATGTACCCGCGGTGTGTGGTGATCGTAGAAGCGGGTGCCCGCCTGACATTGATCGAAAGTTTTGATGGGCCCGACGGCATCGACTATCAGGTCAATTCGGCAATCGAGCTCGTTATCGGCGAAGGTGCGCTAGTCGATCACATCAAAATCGGCCGGGACGGCGATGCCGCGCTGCGAATTTCGACTCTCGGTGTGACAGTCGACGCAAAGGCCAATTACCGCGATTTTGTATTTACTACGGGTGGCGCGGTCGTGCGTAACCAGACCTTCGTGCGCTTTGGCCGCGAGGGGACTGACGCAACGATTAGCGGCGCGACGCTGATCAAAAATCGTCAACATGTCGACAATACCCTGGTCATCGAACATGCGGCGGGCAGGTGCACCAGCCGGGAACGATTCAGGTCTGTTCTCGATGATGAGAGTCACGGCATTTTCCAAGGCAAGATCGTAGTTGAGCCGCACGCTCAAAAAACGGATGCCAAAATGGCGAGCCACGCCTTGCTGTTGTCGGACGAGGCAGAAGCCGACAATAAGCCAGAACTGGAAATCTTCGCCGACGACGTGCAGTGCGGCCATGGCGCTACAGCCGGCGCACTCGACAACACGCTCAAATTCTACCTGATGTCTCGCGGCATCCCCGAGGATCAAGCGGAAGCACTATTGATCCAGGCCTTTGTGGGTGAGGCGATCGAAGACGTTGCCCATGAAGGCGTCCGCGAAGCGCTCCTACAGGCATCCGTCAAATGGCTGGACGCACGGGCATGACAATGCATCCTGCGGTGAGCAACGGATCCTATGATGTCACGCGCATCCGCGCCGATTTTCCCGCGCTGGCAATGCAGGTCTATGGCAAGCCGCTGGTCTATCTCGACAACGCCGCCTCGGCACAGAAACCAAAGCAGGTCCTTGACCGACTGCAGAGGGCTTACACTGAGCAATACGCCAACGTGCATCGTGGATTGCACTATCTCGCCAATGAGGCAACCGAGGCTTACGAGGCGTCCAGGGAGACTGTGCGTGCCTTTCTAAATGCCGAGCGCAAGGAAGAAATTATTTTCACGCGCAACGCCACCGAAGCGATCAATCTGGTCGCCTATACTTTTGGACGAGAGCGTATCAAAGCAGGTGATGAGATCGTGCTCTCGATCATGGAGCATCATTCCAACATTGTGCCCTGGCATTTTCTGCGGGAGCGCCAAGGTGCAGTGATTAAGTGGGCACCGATCGATGACGATGGGAATTTCCTGCTCGATGAATTTGAGAAACTACTTACCCCCCGTACCAAGATGGTTGCGATCACGCACATGTCGAATGCGCTCGGCACCGTCGTGCCGGTGAAAGACGTCGTGCGGCTTGCGCATGCGCGCGGCATTCCGGTGCTGGTTGACGGAGCGCAGGCAGCTGTTCACATGGATGTGGACGTGCGCGACATCGGTTGCGATTTCTACGTCTTTACCGGGCATAAGGTGTACGGGCCTACCGGCATCGGCGCCCTGTACGGCAAGTATGATCATCTCGCTGCGATGCCGCCATTCAACGGCGGCGGTGAAATGATTCATGAAGTGTTTGAGGACCGCATCACCTATGGCGAGCCACCTTACAAATTCGAGGCCGGCACACCGGCTATCGTGCAGGCCATTGGGCTCGCAGCGGCGATCGATTACGTCAATTCGGTTGGAAAGGCACGCATTCGTGCGCACGAGAATGCTTTGGTAAAATACGCGCACGAGCGGTTAGGCCAGATTAATTCGTTGCGGATTATAGGTAATGCGCCGGACAAAGGGCCAATCGTGTCGTTCGAAATGAAAGGCGCACATCCGCATGACGTCGCCACCATTATCGACCGTTCTGGCGTGGCGGTACGCGCCGGCACCCATTGTGTGATGCCGCTGTTGGCGCGCTATGGGCTGACCGCCACTTGCCGGGCCTCGTTCGGTATGTACAACAGCAAAGACGAGGTGGACACGCTTGCCAATTCGCTCGTCAAGGCGCGGGAATTTTTCGTATGACCGATGACATGCCCGAAAATGCCGCTATAGCGGAAAAACCGCCCGAGAATGCCACGGTGGTCGGTTCGCCGGCGCTGCCGCAGGATGAACTCAACAAACTCACCGACGACATCGTGGCTGCACTGAAAACGGTCTATGACCCCGAAATCCCGGCCGACATCTACGAACTCGGTCTCATCTACAAGATCGATATCGGCGACGACCGCGGGGTCAAGATCGACATGTCGCTGACGTCGCCCAATTGCCCGGCCGCGCAGGATTTGCCGGTCATGGTTGAGAACGCGGTGTCGAGCGTTCCGGGTGTGAAGGAAACCGAGGTGGCTGTCGTGTGGGATCCGCCCTGGGACCCGAGCCGGATGTCCGACGAAGCTCGACTCGTATTGAATATGTGGTGAGTTGCAGTGGGAGCGGCGAGACGCCAGATAAAGGTTCAATAAGGATGACCATGGCAACAGCACGACCTCGACCTCAGGTGATGCGGCTCACCGACGCTGCCGCGATGCGGATCAAAGATGTCATGGCGCGGGCCGAGAAACCCGTGGCCGGCGTGCGTGTCGGGGTGAAGAACGGCGGGTGCGCCGGCATGGAGTACACGATGGAATATGCCGAAGCGGTGAACGCGACCGATGAGGTGATTGAGGACAAGGGCGTCAAGATTCTGATCGATCCCAAGGCCGTGTTGTTTCTGCTCGGCACCGAGATGGACTATAAAACCGACAAGCTGTCGGCGCAGTTCATCTTCAACAATCCGAATCAGACCAGCGCCTGCGGGTGCGGCGAGTCGGTACAGCTCACGCCGGCAAAAGGCGCAGAGTAGCGGCCTGTTATGCAACCTCAGTAGCGGCACGCTCAGCGGACAATTCCGGGTCGCTCTCGCACATCACGCGATTGCGGCCATGCCGCTTGGCGGCATAAAGGCATTCGTCGGCACGCTCGATCAGCGACTGGGCGCTATCGCCTTTGTGCAGAGTGGCAACGCCGATAGAGATCGTTATCCGACCGAGATGCTCGCCGGTCGAACGCTTCATCAGTTCTTTCGCCATCACAGTACGGCGGATGTGGTCGGCGACAGTGACGGCCGCGCGCAATACTGTGCTCGGAAGAACGATGGCAAATTCCTCACCACCGTATCGGGCAGCGGTGTCCTTACCCTTGACGTTATGCTTCACGGACATCGCCACCAGTCGCAAGACCTGGTCACCGGTGAGATGGCCAAAGCTGTCGTTGAAGTTCTTGAAGTGGTCGATGTCAGTAAGCATCAGCGAGAGCGGATCATTCGTCGCGACCGCATTCGCAATCGCCTTTTCCAGGGTGATGTCGAAAAATTTTCGATTGGCAAGCTGGGTCAGAGGATCAGTCAGACTTTCAGTGCGGACCATCTCCAGGTTTTCCTGCAGCTCGTTGATTTCCTGCTTGGAGGCGTTGAGGCGTTCTTCCAATTGCCGATTGGAAGCTTCCATTGTCTTCGTGGTTTGCACCAGACTTTCGACGATCGCGCGCAGGCCCTCGCGATCCTTTGATTGGCCGAGTTGCTCGGTCGCGCCGGCGAGACTTTCGGTGTAGCTGGTCGCAGAGCCGACGGCGGCGTCGATCATCGCCATGACCTGATCGATCTCGCCTTTGACCTGACTGCCGACCTGGTCGATCTGGTCTGTCAGCCGTGCAGGCGAAAGGTAGTTTTCGTAAATTTGCGTCAGGTCGGCTTCGGAAATTGTGCCCTTGGCTTTGAGGATCGCATTGACCTGTTGGTTCAGCGCGGGATGATAACCGGTCGCGTAGGCGTACCAGATTTCATAATTGCGCGGGGTCGCGACCTGGCGCAGCGCCTTCATCTGTCCGATTGCAATGTCCGCGAACGCCATCGTGCGTTCGAAATCTTCGGCACGCCCGGTCATTCGCAACACCTCCAGATGCAAGCCTGTGCTTGCGGAGGACACGTAAGGCGCCTCGCCGGGAACCTATGTGAGGGAGGTGAATGGGGAGTAAATTTGAAACCGGGCTGCAATCAGGAGTTGCAGACGCACGATGATCAGGCTTTGATTGAGACCGGCCGCAATAAGAAGGCTGGCAGGTGGCCGCCTTCGGCTTCATCGGCAGGCGGGGGAAGTGGAGGTGCTTTGTGAACGGGAGCATCTTTTTTCGATTGGTGCGCATGCTTGCGGTCACGGTGCCGATTTCGCGGCTCAGGACGAGCAGGCCGTTCGGTTTTTTGTGACGGCCGGTCCTCGCGTCCTTCGGCGGGCGTGCGTTGGCCCATCCAGGGGATAGGTTGGCCGATCAATCGTTCAATGGCGCTGACGGCCTTGCCGTCAATCGGCGCGACGATGGTGATCGCTGTGCCGCTCAAGCCCGCGCGGCCAGTGCGACCAATGCGGTGGACGTAGTCGTCGGGGTGGTGTGGCACGTCGAAATTGAAGATGTGGCTGACCGCGGGAATATCGAGACCGCGGGCTGCCACGTCAGAAGCGACCAGCACTGTGACCTCGCCCTTGCGGAATGATTCAAGCGCAGCAGTGCGGGCCGGTTGGTCCATATCGCCATGCAGCGCCGCCGCGTTGAACTTGTGGCGCAACAGCGAGCGGTGCAATTGCGCGACCTCGCGCTTGCGGTTGCAGAACACAATGGCATTTTTGAATCCGTCGGCAGACCGTATCAGCTGGCGGAGCGTCTCACGCTTCTCATGCGGGTCGCGGCCTGTCGAAACCAGCAGCTGTGTAATATTCGCGGCGGTGGTGGCTGGTTTCGTGACTTCGACACGCACCGGATTGTGCAAGAAGGTATCGGCGATGCGCTGGATCTCGGGAGGCATCGTCGCCGTGAAGAAAAGAGTTTGCCGCGTGAACGGCACCAACTTACCGATGCGCTCGATATCAGGGATAAAGCCCATGTCCAGCATGCGGTCGGCTTCGTCGATAATCAGAAGTTCGCAACCAGATAAAAGCAGTCGTCCGCGCTCAAAATGGTCGAGCAGGCGGCCGGGAGTGGCAATCAGCACGTCGACGCCGCGTAACAATTTGGCATCCTGGTCGTCGAACGAGACTCCACCGATTATGAGCGCGACATTAAGCTTGTGGTTCTTGCCGTATTTCTCGAAATGCTCGGCGACCTGTGCAGCAAGTTCGCGTGTGGGCTCAAGAATAAGGGTGCGCGGCATGCGCGCACGTGCGCGACCTTTCTCCAACATTGTAAGCATTGGCAGCACGAAAGCAGCAGTCTTGCCGGTACCGGTTTGCGCAATGCCGAGCACATCGCGCCGCGCGAGCACGTGTGGAATAGCCTGATCTTGAATGGGAGTGGGGGTCTTGTAGCCAGCCGCCCCGATGGCGGCGAGAACTTTGGCGGATAAGCCGAGATGAGAAAAAGGCATATAACCTCAGCAGCCGCCCAGATCGCGCCGGACTAGACAAAACCGATTTCTTTGCGCGGGGGACGACCGAATCTGCAAGTCTGATCGGTTGCCCGGAACATAGGGTGCAAAGGGCTAAAGTCAATGCTACTGCACCGCATAAGTCGTATTAATTCTTAATCTTTTCGCACTGGACCACACGATGGCAGCTGTTTTACCGCTCGTACTCGTACCGGGATTGCTTTGCAGCGCCCGACTTTATGGCCCGCAAATAGCGGCGCTCTGGCCGTTTGGTCCGGTTACAGTGGCCGACCACCGGCGCGATAGTGACATGGCCGCGATTTCCGCTCGCATCCTCGCCGACGCGCCGCCCCGGTTTGCGCTTGCCGGTCTATCGATGGGCGGTCACATCGCCTTCGCCATGCTGCGGTTGGCGCCAGAACGCATCGCCAAGCTTGCGCTACTCGATACCTCGGCGCGACCGGATACCGCAGAACAATCCGCACAGCGCGAAAGGTTGATCGCCATGGCGGACAGCGGCAGGCTTAACGACGTGGTGGAAATACTCGCGCCACGTTTCCTGCATCGTAGTCGGCAGAACGATGAGGCGCTCAAGCGCACTATGGAAAAAATGGCCGCCGACATCGGCCCGAAGGCTTTTGTACGCCAGCAAAGGGCTATCATGTCGCGGGTGGACTCGCGACCATTCCTCGCGGCCATTCATTGCCCCACGTTGGTACTGGTCGGCGACGGCGATGAGCTCACGCCGCCCGAGCTGTCGAAGGAAATCTGTGCCGGTATTTCGGGTGCGCGCCTCACTGTCGTGCCGGACTGCGGGCATCTGTCGACGCTCGAGAAACCCGACGCAGTAAATGCTGCGCTTGCCGAATGGCTCTCCGCCTGAGGCGGTCGATATGCTGCCGCGCGCCATTCTGAAGCAAAACAATTGTGCAATGCTTTCCGGGCTTCGTCCCTTTGCGTTCGAGAAGGTGGACGCCTATAGGAGGCATCGGGTCTATTCGCGGAATTTAAAACTATGCGCACGCAGGTTGGAATTATTGGAGCGGGTCCCGCCGGCCTCATGCTGGCGAGGCTTCTGCATCTGCAGGGCATTGAATCAATCGTCATTGAAAATCGCAGCCGCGATTACATTGAAAACCGCATTCGAGCCGGGTTGATCGAGCATTGGGCCGCCGATCTCCTCGGCGAGGTTGGAGTAGGCGAACGCTTGCAGCGCGAGGGCATGCTGCATTGGGGCATCAATATCGGGATCAACGGGGACCTCCACCGGATTGATTTCAAAGCGCTGGTGAACAAGCGAGTCACGATTTACGGCCAGCAAGAGGTTGTGAAGGACTTGGTTGAGCGCCGGCTCGGGGATCGTGGTCAGTTGCTGTTCGAGGTCGACGACGTCACCGTCCACGACCTTAAAGCGCAAAAACCAAAGATCCGGTTCAAACACGACGGTCGTGCGCAGGAGATCGATTGCGATTTTATCGCCGGGTGTGACGGCTTTCACGGCATCTGCCGGCCGAGCATTCCGGACGGTGTGCTCAGTGTGTTCGAACGCGATTATCCGTTCAGCTGGCTCGGCATCTTGTCTGAAAGCCCGCCGCCAGACCACGAGTTGATCTATTCTTATACCGACCGCGGCTTCGCTCTTTATACGATGCGTTCGCCGACGTTGGCGCGCCTCTATCTGCAATGTGACCACGACGAGGATATCGAGAACTGGCCCGACAACCGCGTATGGGATGAATTGCACAAGCGGCTTGGTGGTGCGCGTGAACTGCGTGAAGGCAAAATGCTGCAAAAAGGAATTACGCCGATGCGCAGCTTTGTCGTGGAGCCGATGCAACATGGGCGGCTGTTCCTCGCTGGCGACAGCGCGCATATCGTGCCGCCGACCGGCGCCAAAGGCATGAACCTTGCCTTCGCCGACGTGATGATGCTGTCGCGTGCGCTGGAAGACTTCTACAAAAACAAACGTGGTGATCGGCTGGAGAATTATTCAGGGACATGTTTGCGGCGGGTTTGGTATGCGCAGCGCTTCTCCTGGTGGATGACACAAATCATGCACCGTTTTCCCAACGAGACCGCCTTCGATCGCCGTCGCCAGCTCTCCGATCTTGACTATCTGACCAGTTCGACCCCCGCCGCCACATCGCTGGCAGAGCAATACGTCGGGCTGCCGTTGGATTAATCGTTTAGGACGGAGCGGAGCGGGCGGCGCAAAATTACGATTACGAGGCCGGCCACGGCTGAGATAAGTGCGAGCATCAGGAAAAAATAGGGTTTCTCCATGCTCGACCAGAATGTACCGAGGTAACCGGCGAGGAAGCCGCCGACGAAGCTGGTGGACAACCACACGCCCATCATCATCGACAGCAACGACGCAGGAGCGATCTTCGTCACGAGCGACAGGCTGGTTGGCGAGACGTAAAGTTCGCCGATTGTGATGACGACAAAATAGGCAAATAACCATAGCCAACTTGCTTTACTGCTGCCGGCGTTCCATGCCGCTGCTACCATAATCAGATAAGCGAGGGCCGTGATCAAACAGCCGATCGCAAGTTTCGTGGCCGTTGAAGGTTCGTTCTGTCCCTGCCTGCGCCACAGCGCGACAATAAACGGCGTAAAGGCGAAGATCATGAAGGGATTGAACGCCTGAAACCAAGTCACCGGAATCTCACCGCCAAGAAAATGACGATCGGTGAACTGATCAGCCCACAGTGTGATCGTGTTGCCCTGCTGTTCGTATGTCGCCCAGAACAAGCTGATCGGCGCGAATAGCAGCAAGAGCGCGATGATCGATCGCCACGCGCTACGATCGAGCGGCGTATGCGGGGCTGCACGCCTTTCGAAGGCATCCTTAGGCAAGTGTGGCGTCGCTGCGAGGTATATAATGAGGCTAAGGGTCATTCCGACGCCGGCGGCCGCAAATCCGTAGTGCCAGCCGAGTTCTTCGCCAAGCGTGCCGCAGATGAGTGGGGCTAGAAATGCGCCTAGATTGATGCCGACATAGAAAATCGAAAAGGCGCGATCGCGCCGCCTGTCGCCCGGTGGATAGAGTGCACCGACCTGGGTCGAGATATTTGGTTTGAAGGCACCATTGCCGAGAATGAGGAAGCCGAGCGCGAACAGAAACAGGTGTTCGAATGCCATCATGAAGTGGCCGATGGCCATCAAAGTGGCGCCGATAATGACTGTGCGGCGCTGACCGAGCACGCGATCGGCCAACAATCCACCCAAGATTGGCGTTAAATAGACCAGCCCCGTATAGAAGCCGTAGATTTGCGAGGCGAGCGGTTGCGGCGCGAGCGGTCCGAACACGGCTTCCAGCGCGCTTTGGAACCCTGCAAGGCCAAATACCTCGCCTGCGCGCTGTGGTGCAAACAGGTATTTTAGCATGTAGAGCACAAGAAGTGCCCGCATTCCGTAGTAGGAGAAGCGCTCCCACATTTCGGTTGCGAATAAATAGGCCAGTGCCCGCGGGTGACCGAAAAATTCGCGACTCACGCTATGGTTGTATTGTGGAAGCGCGCGTGTTGAGGTCATGGCGATGCAGGGGCGATCGTTGATGGATGAAACAGTAACACACCGTGATAAAGGCGTTTTCCAACAGCGGTACTCAGTGTACGCTTTTCACGAAGTGCGACCGGGGAGGGACGGTCGCAAACAGGGGAACGAAAAGTAATGACGAGGATTCGTAGTGGCATATTTTGCGCGCTGGCGATGTTGGCAGCGACGCTGTCCGCCGGGGATGCGCGCGCACAAACTGACTATCCGAGTCGGCCGATCCATTTCATCGTCGGCTTCGCTGCGGGCGGTGGCAACGATCTCTTCGCTCGCTTGGTGGTGCAAAAATTTCAGGAGAATACCGGAGCGACTGCGGTCATAGATAACCGAGTCGGTGCTGGCGGCCGGATTGCCGCCGAATTCGCGGCGCGACAACCGGCTGACGGCTATACGGTGCTGGTAGGCGCTACAGGGCAGATGTCGATCGCCACAGCGATTTTTCCAGATCTTAGTTACAACGCGAGCAGCAGTTTCATCCCGCTGAATATGATTGCTTCGTTCCCGTTGGTTCTGGTTGTGCCGGCCGACCATCCTGCCAAAGACGTGAAAGAACTTGTCGCCTGGGCAAAAGCCAATCCTGACAAGTCGAACTACGGCACGTCGTCGCCAGCTTTTACGATTGCAAGCGAATTGCTCAAGCTCAAAACCGGAATGCCCGGAGTGGCAATTCCCTACAAGAGCAGCAATGAGTCGAACCTTAGCGTGGTCGCGGGGCAATGTCTGTTCACCATCTCTGACGGCCCGCCGGTGATCCCCTTGGTCAAGGGAGGCAAAATCCGTGCGCTGGCGGTCACCGGCTCTGAGCGCTCGCCGGAGCTGCCGGACGTGCCGAGCATGGCCGAAGCAGGCTTTCCTGAGGTCAACACTCAGCTGTGGAGCGGTTTTTTTGTTCCTGCCGGTACACCGGCTCCGATCGTTGCCAAACTCACGGCGGAACTCGGCAAGGCACTTGCCGATCCGAACGTGAAAGAGAGTCTTCAAAAAATGGCCGTTAAACCAGGCGGGCCCACCGGCGATGCTTTCAAGACGCGCATTGACGCCGATATCAAGGCTTTTGGCGAAGTGGTGAAAGCCGCCAACCTGACCTTTAAGTAATCATCGACTTTATCTCGATAGCGCACGGCGCATTTGCCCCAAATCAATTGCCGCCATGTGCGCCGCTGTTATTGTTGGTAGTGGAGTGGCAGTAACATGCGGCTGTTAGCAGTTCTTGCGTTTGTGGCGTCGGTCATTCCGTTCAATGAGGCAGACGCCGCTTCCGTCGAAGAGCTGTTTCAAAAATTTGGTTTATTCGGATCCTGGGCGACCGAGTGCGATAGACCGGCTACGCCGAGCAATCCCCACGTCAGCATCACGATGCCGAGCGCAGGGCTGGTCCTTGAGGATCACGATCTCGGGCCAGACTTCGCAGTTAACCGATATAGCGTGCTCTCGGCTGAACCGGTGTCACAGACCAGTCTTTCGGTCGATGTGATATTCCAGCCCGGTACCGAGGTGGAAGAGCGGCAGAAACTCGTTTTCTCCGTGCGCGCCAATACGCGGCGCACGCTATTCAATCAGACCAACGGTGGCGCGGTACGAGTTAAGGATGGTATCGCGCTCGCGCGGGGCAGCAAGACGCCGTTGCTGCAAAAATGCGGTGAAACCAGCCACTGATCGCCCCGGTCACACGTCCAACAATTCCGCGCTCGCAAATTCCGCCTTTTCCTGGATGAACTCAAAACGCGCCTCGGCCTTGGTCCCCATGAGGCGTTCAACGGCCCGCGCCGTTGATTTCATTTCCTTGTCCACCAGAACCACGCGGAGCAGCGTACGCTTGCCAGGGTCCATGGTGGTCTCTTTCAACTGTGCTGCCATCATTTCACCGAGGCCCTTGAAGCGGCTGACCTCTACCTTGGCGTTGGCGTGAAACTCCTTCTTAAGCAAAGTCTCTTTGTGCCTGTCGTCGCGTGCGTACACGATCTTGCCGCCGTGCGATAAGCGGTAAAGTGGCGGTACCGCAAGATAAAGCCTTCCAGCTTCGATGAGCTTCGGCATCTGCCGGTAAAAGAACGTAATCAGCAGCGAGGCGATATGTGCGCCGTCCACGTCGGCGTCGGTCATGACGACGACCTTTTCGTAGCGCAGGTCCTTCGTATGGAAGTGTGAACCAGTGCCACAGCCGAGAGCCTGAATAAGATCGGCAAGCTGAGCATTCTGCGCCAGCTTGTCCTTGCCGGCGGACGCAACGTTTAGAATTTTTCCTCGGAGCGGCAACACCGCCTGCGTTCGTCGATCGCGCGCTTGTTTGGCGGAGCCGCCGGCGCTGTCACCCTCTACGATGAAAATTTCGGAGCCTTCCGACGCTGATGAGGTGCAGTCTGCGAGCTTGCCTGGCAAGCGTAATTTGCGCACCGCAGTCTTGCGCGCAATATCCTTCTCCTGGCGACGCCGAATGCGCTCTTCTGCACGTTCAATGACAAAGTCGAGCAGCTTGTTTGCCTGCATCGGATTGCCGGCAAGCCAGTGATCGAACGGGTCCTTGATGGCCTGTTCAACGATTCGCTGAGCTTCGGCGGTGGCGAGACGGTCCTTGGTCTGGCCCTGGAATTCGGGCTCACGCACGAAAACCGACAGCATGCAGCCGGAGCCTGTCATCACATCATCACTGGTGACGGGCGTGGCGCGCTTTTCCTGTCCGACCCGTGCTGCGTGATCTTTCAGCCCGCGCAACAATGCTGAGCGTAAGCCGGACTCGTGCGTACCACCGTCCGGAGTAGGGATCGTGTTGCAGTAGGAGTTCAGAAAGCCATCTGTGTCGACTGTCCATGCTACCGCCCACTCGACCGCGCCATGACGGCCAGTCTTGCCGGCTGAGCCTGTGAAGATGTCTGGGTGCACCAGCGTTGCGCCAGTAAGGTTAGAAGCGAGGTAATCCTTCAAACCGTCAGCGAAATGGAACGTGGCCTTTTCCGGAACGTCCTCAACGCCTTTGAGCAACGCCTTGTCGCAGTGCCAGCGGATCTCGACGCCGCCATACAGATAGGCTTTCGAACGCGCCATCTTGAAGACGCGTTCAGGCTTAAAAGCAGCCTTGGGTCCGAAAATCTCGGGGTCGGGCTTGAATCGCACGCGGGTGCCGCGTCGATTGGGCGCGCGGCCAACTTTCACCAGCTTGCCCTTCGGCTTGCCGCGTTCGAACGCCATCCGGTAAAGCTGCTGTTCGCGCGCTACTTCGACTTCCATCCGCTCGGAGAGTGCATTGGCGACAGAGACGCCGACACCATGGAGGCCACCGGAAGTTTCGTAGACCGTGGAGTCGAATTTGCCGCCGGCATGCAACGTGCACATGATCACTTCTAGCGCCGACTTGCTCTTGAACTTGGGATGCGGGTCGACCGGGATGCCACGGCCGTTGTCAGTCACGCTGACGAAGCCGTTCGCTTCCATTTCGACTTCGATCCAGTCGGCGTGGCCGGCCAGCGCCTCGTCCATGGAGTTGTCGATGACTTCCGCAAATAGGTGATGCAGCGCCTTTTCATCGGTGCCACCGATATACATACCGGGGCGGCGGCGGACCGGTTCGAGCCCTTCCAACACCTCGATGTGTTTGGCGGTGTAACCGGCTTCTGCGCTTGAACCGCGCGCGGCAGGCTTCGTCCGCGCGCTGGTTTTGGCGCGGGACGAC
Source organism: Pseudolabrys sp. (assembly GCA_041500065.1). Lineage (GTDB taxonomy): Bacteria > Pseudomonadota > Alphaproteobacteria > Rhizobiales > Xanthobacteraceae > Pseudolabrys. The sequence continues at coordinate 38,064 of JBGQLL010000002.1, read as the reverse complement.
GCTTTCGGTGCCTTGCGGGCGGATGATTTTCCGGTCCGCGGCAGATCGAAAAGGTCGGGTTCTTTTGTGAGTTTTTTCTTGGTCGCTGATTTGGCCATTGAAGCCTTCAAATAGGATCGCGGCGAATCGGTTGCCAGCCACTATGCCATGGTTGCGTTACCTTCACCGATACAACCTGGGCCGCACCGCTTAAGAGAAGGTTTAAAGGCACGCATGGTCCGGCGCTAGCTGGGGCAAAAAAGCCCTGTGGATGGGGGCCCCGTGGCAACCAAACAGTCTTTCGCCCGTTATCAAGGCCATGGAACCGGGCGGCACCAAGGCAAGCGTTCGGCGCGTTGAGAAGCCGGACGTTTCCCGCAGCACGAGCGGCGCGAGCAGCGAGAGCCAACCACGCTTTGCACTCACGGTCAGCGATCCTCAACCGATGACCGAGGTTGCGCGCTTTTGGCGCACTGCAGCTCAGTCGGCCACCATCGGTATGTTTGTAATCCTTTTGATTGTGGCGCTCAGCCTGGCGCGACCGCTGCTATTGCCCGTAGCATCGGCCTTCGTGGTGTCGATGATGCTGGGGCCGCTATCGGCCCGCGCCGAGCGCTACAACATCCCCTCGCTGGTATCGGCGATCATTCTTTGGCTGCTTGTGATTGGGGTGTTCTACGGCGTGATCGTCCTTTTGGCGTCCCCAGTCGTGGAGTGGATCGGTAAAGCGCCAGATATTGGCCGCAACATTCAGGAAAAGCTGCATGTGCTCGATCGCCCACTCGCTGCATTGCAGGAGATGCGCGACGCGCTTCTGCCATCCGAAAAAAAGGGCAATCTTGGTGTTGATATCATCAGCTTCGTCCAGCCGGCACTTCTCGTCGTGACGCCGGCAATCGGCCAGACCTTCATATTTTTCGGCGCATTATTTTTTATGTTGCTCGGCCGCTCACAACTGCGCCGCGTTCTGGTGGTGTTTTTTGATGAGCGCGAAGCGCGCCTGCGTATGCTCAAGATCATGAATGATGTTGAACATAACCTGACTGGCTATCTGAGCGTGGTGACCATTATCAATATCGCGGTTGGAATCTGCGGCGGAGTCGCAGCTTGGGTCGCCGGCCTACCGGATCCGGTCGCTTGGGCCGTGCTTGCGTTCATTCTCAACTTCATTCCCTACATTGGGGCGCTGATAATGGAAGCCGGACTGTTCATGGTCGGGCTCGTGACTTTTCCAACCCTCACACACGCGCTGCTGGCGCCGTTGCTGTTCCTGGGACTTGCGACATTGGAGGGGCATTTTATTACACCGAGCATCATGGGCCGAAAATTCACGCTCAACCCTCTTACCGTATTCTTATCGCTGGTTTTCTGGACGTGGCTGTGGGGGCCGGTTGGCGCTTTCTTGGCGGTGCCACTACTGGTCATGGCATTGGTTGCGGTCGGCCATATTTTCCCCAAAGATGAACCGGAACTACCGGCCTAACTTGCTGGTGCCGTGTCCTGCTCCGGGCTAGACACGGATGACAACGCGGTCAGCCGATCCACCGATGGACCTCCCAGCCACTGCCCAGCAGGTCGTCGACTTCGTCCACAACAACGGAGGTTGGGCGGTTCCGGTCGTCTTTGCGTTGGCGTTCGGGGAATCGCTCGCCTTCATCTCACTCCTGATTCCGGCGTGGGGCGCGCTGGTCGCAATTGGCGCTTTGATTGGGTCCAGTGGCATCAGCTTTTGGCCGATTTGGGTTTCGGCGTCGCTCGGCGCTGCCTTCGGCGATTGGCTATCTTATTGGATCGGGCTCAAGCTCGAACATACCGTCGCACATATGTGGCCGCTTTCGCGCCATCCCGATCTCATCCCGCGCGGGGAGGCTTTCATGAAAAAATGGGGCATCCTTGGCATTTTCATCGGCCGCTTCTTTGGACCGTTGCGCGCGTCAGTGCCGCTGATCGCCGGCATTTTTGAGATGCCGTTCTGGCAATTTCAGATTGCCAATTTCAGCTCGGCATTCGTGTGGGCGGCGACGCTGCTCACGATCGGCGACATCATATCGAAAGCGATTATTTGGCTGTGGTGAAACAAAAAAATCCGCCGGGGTTTGCGTCCCCGGCGGATTTCGTTTCAAGGCTGCAACATCTACTTTAACGCTGCGGCGCCGGCTTGCGAGACGACGTCGTCTTGCGAGCCTGTGCCACCGCTTACGCCCACGGCGCCGATGACCTTGCCGCCGACCATTAGCGGATTTCCGCCACGCGACGCGATGACGTCATCGAGAGTCGGCAGGTACGCGAAGAATGCTCCCTTGCCGAGTAGGCGCTCGAACACCACAGTCGGGCGCCGATAACGCGCCGCGGTGCGCGCCTTGTGCTGGGAAATCGTAATCGAAGCAAACTGGCAGTTATCTTGTTTCTCGAAATAGACAAGATCACCAGATGGACCCACGACCGCAACACAGAATCCGTTCCAATTCCGCTTTTGAGCTTCGGCGATCGCTGCGGCAGCAGCTTTCTTGGCGTTCTCGATGCTGATCGTCTCGCCGTATGGCGGCGGAGCCATCGCATCCGGAATGGCTTCGTTCGGATTGTTCGGGTCAGCGGGCACCTGTGCAAAGACGCCCGAGCTCATCAGCAGCGCGGCGCCGAAGGCGCCCGCCAACATAGTCAAACGACGCATTGTACTCCCTCCCAAGTGATTGATTTCCCGGTGGACCCGGTTGGGCTATTGTCCTGCACTGGGTATGGCAGGACTATTCCCGGTGGCAGCTTATCCAACCGCCCGGCTTTCGCCTATATGATTGGCCGGGGGTTTTGCCGCGCTGCTAAGAGCGGAATAACATCAGACATAGGGGGTTAGTGCGCACGAAGGCATATCACTGACGACAAAAATAGAACTGGGCCGCGCCGCGGCGACACCGGTGACGGGACATCGAAAGCCAGGGAGAAACAGTATGATGCAACTGACACGACGCAAACTATTTGCAGGAGCGGCGGCTGCCGGCGCGGTTCTTGCTGGTCCAAGATCAATCGTATCGCCGGCAAAAGCCGCCGCGCCCGTCGCGGGCAAGCAGAACGCAGGCTGGTATCGTTATAAAGTGGGTGATTTCGAGGTGACGGTCGTCACAGACGGGATGAACACGAACCCACTTTCGGATTCCTACGTCGTGAATGCACCAAAGCCCGACGTGAACGCGGCGCTCGCAGCCGATTTTCTCGCGAAGGACAAGGCCACCCATTCCTATACACCGGTCGTCGTCAATACAGGGTCAAAGCTCGTGGCTATCGACACCGGCCTCGGCCTCGACATGTTCGATCAAAGCAAGGGTGCGGTCGGTCAGTATCACGCCAATTTGCAAGCTGCAGGTATCGACCGCAACGCAGTTGATGTCGTGATCATTTCGCACTTCCACGGCGATCACATCAACGGCTTGGTCGGCCCCGAGAACAAGCCGGCCTTTCCCAATGCCGAAGTCATGGTGCCGGAAATCGAATGGGCGTTCTGGGCGGATGAGAGCAACGTGAGCAAGCTACCCGATGTTGCGAAATCACAGATGCCCAACCCCAAGCGTGTGTTCGGCGTACTCGGCAACAAAGTGACAAAGTATCAGGCGGGCAAGGAACTCGTCCCAGGCATTACGGCGATCGCGAGCCCTGGCCATACGCCCGGTCACACGTCTCACGTTGTTGCATCGGGCAACAGCAAGGTTCTTGTGCAAGCTGACATCACAGCCGGCATGGCTACGCTGTTTGCGCGCCATCCGGAATGGCAATTCGTCTTCGACACCGACAGGGCACAGGCGGTGGAGACACGCTTGAAACTCTACGACATGGCTGCAACCGAAAAAATGATGTTGCAAGGCTATCACTTCGCGTTCCCCGCGATGGTGTATGTGGAGAAGAGCGGGACCGGCTTTCGGCTGGTACCCGCGCCATGGAGTTCGTCAATTTAATTGCCTCGACGAGCAAGTTCTAAAAAGGCCGCCGCCTGGCGGCCTTTTCTTTGCGGTGCTGGCCGGAACAGCGGCGCAGCGCTAGCATGCGGCAGCCGGATTCCGATGCCATGACCGAAACCGCCTTCGAAGCCGCACTTTCGGTGCGTACAGCCCAAATGCTCGAGGCTTGCACGCGCTGCGGCAAATGCGTCGAAGTCTGCCCGATGGCGAAGCCCGCCGGCGTAGGCGATGCCGCGCCGGAAAGTGTGATTGCCGGGGTGCTCGATATTGTGCGCACCGGCGATGGGCCGGCGGCTTCCAGGGCCTGGGCAAAGGGTTGCGCGCTTACCGGCGATTGTATTGCGGCGTGCGACGAAGCTGTCAATCCGCGTTTCCTGCTGGCGATGGCGCGTGTTGCGATGGCGAAGCAGTCCAACGAGCCGCGCAGTCGCCGCAAGCAGGGTGTTGAGAATTTTCGGCTAGTTGCGGATGGCGTAAACGTGCTCGCGCGCATGCAGCTTGATGAAGCCGATCTCGCGCGTCTCGGTCAGTATGTGAACGAACGCCTGCAGAACGGCTCGACCGCAAGACCGGGTGAGCGGCCGGATTTCGTTTTCTACACGGGCTGCAATGTACTCAAGACGCCGCATATGGCGCTGACCGCGCTCGACATCATGGACGCACTCGGCGTCACGTATCGCGTCATGGGTGGGCCAACGCACTGCTGCGGTGTGATCCAATTGCGCACTGGGGACACCGAAGTATCTGGTCGCGTTGCGACGAGTTCGCTCGACAAGCTTTCGGAGGGAAAGACCGGGGTGATTTCCTGGTGCGCGAGCTGCCATGTGCAATTCACTGAAACGACAATTCCGACCATCGAGAAGGTGAGGGGGTCGCGACCTTTCGAAATGACGCCGTTCATGTTGTTTCTGAAGACCCGGTTTGAAGACCTGCGGCCGATGTTCAAAAACCGGATCGCCATGCGGATTGCTTTGCATAAGCATCCTGGCGTTAAAGGCGTGGTAGAGGCCGGCACCGAACTGTTGCGCATGGTGCCCGGAATAGAGATCGTGGATCTCCATCAGCCCGCTGTGGGGCTCATGAGCAACTCGCTCAATGCGCTTCCCGATTACAAGCGCGGCTTGCAGCTTGCCGAGTTGGAAGCCGCGGAGGCCGCTGGCGCCGAGGCTTTGGTCGCGATCTATCACGTCGACCATCGCGAATTGTGCGCGCATGAACGCGACTGGCCTTTCCGCATCATCAATATTCTCGACATTGTAGGCGCCAGCATGGGCCTGCACCATGATGATCACTTCAAGCGGCTGAAGATCATGCAGGACGCCGATGCCATCGTCGCCGATTGCGAGGATATGATCATGGCCTATGGGATTGATCGGGCCGTGGCGCGCGAAGTCGTCGTCAAGGCAATGCTTAACGAGCAGCCTCTGCCGCTGGCCGGCTCCAGAGTTGACGCGGCACGGCGCGCAGCCTATATGCCCCGCCCATGACGACGCTCGTTGCAGCAAAAAAGCTCCGCCGCCGTGCCAATCCGGCACGGGCGTAACGGTATCGTCCCCTGTGCCGACCCGGATGAGGCTGCGGCACAAATTTCCAATCAAAACCGCGCCGTTGGCCTTCTTCCGGTAGTTCTTTAAGACTTCTGGATAAGGATCGACTCATGGCCACTAAAGCGAAGATCGGCGTATTGGGTGCTTCGGGCTATACCGGCGGCGAACTGGTGCGCGTACTGCTGCGCCATCCACGCGCCGACATCGCTCTGCTCACCGCCGAACGCAGCGCAGGCAAGCCGATGCGGGATGTATTTCCGCAATTCTCGCCCTTCACGTTGCCGCAGCTTGTCGCCATCGATGGCCTCGATTGGGGCAGGGTGGCTCTTGATGTCGCCTTTTGCGCGCTACCGCACGCCACGACCCAAAAGGTAATCAAAGATCTATTGGCGAAGTCGCCCTCGACCAAAGTCGTCGATCTCTCAGCAGACTTTCGTCTGTCGAACACGGCGGCCTATGCCAAATGGTATGGCCACGAACATCATGCACCGGAATTGCAGAAGGAGGCGGTTTACGGGCTCACGGAGATTAATCGGCGCGAGATAAAAAAGGCGAGGTTAGTCGCCAATCCGGGCTGCTACACGACGTGCGCACAGCTACCACTGATCCCGTTGATCAAGAACAAGGCGATCGAGCTCGACGAAATTGTTGTCGATGCCAAATCGGGTATGACAGGGGCCGGGCGCGCGGCCAAAGAGGCCATGCTGTTCTCGGAAGTTTCGGAAGGCTTCCATGCCTACGGTGTTGGCCACCATCGGCATATGGCGGAACTCGATCAGGAATTCTCAATTGCGGCCGGTCGTGAGGTGGTCGTCACTTTCACTCCACATTTGGTGCCCATGAACCGAGGCATTCTCTCGACCATCTATGTACGGGGCCGGCGCGGGCGGACGCCCGAGGATCTTCACGCGCTACTTTTAAAGTCCTACATGAAGGAACCATTCGTTCACGTCCTGCCGTTCGGTGAAACTCCACATACGAGACACGTGCGGGGTTCCAACATGACCTTTATCGGCGTCGCGAAGGATCGCCTTCCGGGGCGGGCCATTGTTGTCGCGGCGCTCGATAATCTTGTCAAAGGTGCCTCGGGCCAGGCGCTCCAGAACATGAATCTGATTATGGGCTGGCCTGAGACGATGGGGCTTGAGCAGGTCGCGCTGTTCCCCTGATTCGACTGGTAGAATGCCCAAGTCGTTGCCGGAGACCACGGCCCATGTTCGAGGTCCAGAACCAGCCGCCGCCGCTTGAACCGTATAATTTGTTTTCAAGCGATACCGTGCTCGGCGAGTCGGTCCGGCGTGAAAACGCCGGGTGGGCGGAAGCTGAGTTGACTGCGCTGGGCGCGAGGCTGGGCAAACCGGAAACCGTTCAGCTTGGTTTCGATGCCAACAAATTCCCGCCGCAACTACGGACGTTTGATCGGTTCGGTCACCGTCTTGACGAGGTCGAATTTCATCCGGCCTGGCATGAATTGCTTGGAATTGCGCTTAAAGCCGGCCTGCATTCGAGCCCGTGGGCGGAGCCGAAGCCCGGCGCGCATGTCGCCCGGGCGGCCGGCACCTACATGCTGGGACAGATCGAAAGCGGCGTCTATTGCCCGCTCGCAATGACCTACGGCTCGGTGCCAACACTACGTCACGCGCCGGCAATCGCGGCGGAATGGCTGCCGCGGATCTTCTCTCGCGACTATGACCGTCGCTTTCAGCCGGCACCGATGAAAAGTGCGGCCCTCATCGGCATGGGCATGACTGAAAACCAGGGCGGCTCGGATTTGCGCACCAATACCACAAGGGCAGAGCCTTCAGGCGATGGATCTTACAGGCTCTACGGCCACAAATGGTTCATGTCGGCGCCGATGTGTGACGCCTTTCTTGTCCTTGCACAGTCGCCGAAAGGGTTGAGCTGTTTCCTCATGCCGCGCTGGACGCCGGGCGGCGAGCGCAACGCTATTCAAATTCTTCGTCTGAAGGACAAGCTCGGCAATCGTTCCAATGCGTCGAGCGAGGTGGAATTCCAAGGCACCTATGCGCAGCTTGTTGGCGAAGAGGGGCGGGGTATTCCGACCATTATCGAGATGGGAAATTATACTCGGCTCGACTGCTGTATCGGCTCTTCGAGTTTGATGCGGCAGGCGGTCGCGCAGGCGATCCATCACGCCCGGCACCGCACGGCATTCCAAAAAAAACTGATCGACCAGCCGTTGATGACGAATGTGTTGGCCGATTTAGCGTTGGAGTCCGAGGCCGCGATTGTGCTCACCATGTGGCTCGCGCGCGCCTACGACGAAAACCACGAGACGGCGCAGGTGATCCGCCGGGTGGTTACGCCGGCTGCGAAATTCTGGATCTGCAAACGTACGCCCTTTGTGACCTACGAGGCGATGGAGGTCCTGGGTGGTTCCGGCTACATCGAGGAGAGCATCATGCCGCGACTCTACCGCGAGGCGCCGGTTAACTCGATCTGGGAAGGTTCCGGTAACATCATGTGCCTGGACATGCTGCGCGCGATCGAGCGCACCCCGGATGCCATTGATGTTTTGCACCGCGAGTTGGGCGGTGCCAAGGATGCTCGACTTAAAGTTTTTATGGACCGATTGGAGAAGCATCTCACTGCGCGCGACCGCACCGACGAGTCGCAGGCGCGCGCGCTTGTGCGCGAGCTTATATTGGCTCTTCAAGCAAACCTGCTTGTCAAACACGCGCCCCAGCAGGTAGCGGAAGCGTTTTACGCCTCACGCCTCGGTAGCGATGGCGGCTCGGCATTCGGCCAGCTGCCGCGCGGGATTGATTTGCGCGCGATTGCTGACCGCGCGGCGCCGGCGACCTAGAGTTTTCCGAAAACCGCCAATACCAATGCTGCCTGGGCCAGGAATCCGGCCGTAAATGCGAGTGTGCGCAGAACAGGCACTCCCATCGTATAGACGATCGCATGCGCCAGCCGCGCCCAGAAGTAGACCGCGCAGGCTAGTACCGTGCCGTCAGTCGAATGGCCCTGGGCGTCGAGGATCAGCACCAGCGGTGCAAAGATTATCAGATTTTCGACCGCATTCGTGTGGGCGAAATACAGCCGCTGCGCCCATGCCGACTGCGGTTTGTCGTGCCGCGAAGGGTTGGCCATGGCACCCATCAGCCCGCGCACCACGGCGCGATCGATAATGTAAGGCACCCACAACACGCCGGTCAGAATGATCGTTAGTGTCAGCCACAACAGTTCCTTGGTCATTACCAACCCTCCCTCGATTTCCAACGGCAGAACATTAGGCGATGCAGTGACTTTTGTCGCCTGAGCATGTCATCCAGACGAGCTGTCGACCCGCCGATAACGCAAGCTGCTAATTTGAAAATGCCGGCTCACCCCGTGACGCCGGACTACGTCCAGCTTTTCAATTTGACATAGGATCCCGGAGCATCCTCGGTCGGCTTCAGCTTGCGGCCGCCGATCTTACGTGCCGGCACAGTTTTGGCGTCCTGCGTCTGTAGCCATTTCAGCCAATCCGGCCACCACGAGCCAGGATGCTCGGTCGCCTTTTTCAGCCAGTTTTCGACATTTGAGCCGCTTGGTTTGTCGCCGGTCCAATATTGGTATTTCGGTTTGTCTGGCGGGTTGACGACGCCGGCAATGTGGCCTGAGCCAGCAAGCACGTATTTCACCGGTCCACCGAAATAGTGCGAACCCCACAAAACCGATTTCGCCGGCGCGATGTGGTCTTCGCGAGTGGCAAGATTGTAGATTGGGATGGTCACCTTATGCAGGTCAAGCATAATCCCGCCGATTTCCATTTCGCCTTTGGTAAGCTTGTTGTCGAGATAGCAGTTGCGCAAATAAAAAGAATGATTTGCTGCGGGCATACGCGTGGCGTCGGAGTTCCAATAGAGAATGTCGAAAGGCAGCGGTTTCTTGCCGCGCATATAATTGTTGACGATATACGGCCAGATCAGATCGTTCGAGCGCAGCATGTTGAAGGTATTCGCCATGCGCGAGGCCTCCAGATAGCCCTGCTCCTTCATGTGCGACTCAAGTTGTTTGATGCGCTCTTCGTCAACGAACACCATCAGGTCGCCAGCGTATGTAAAATCAACCTGTGCTGCGAACAGCGTGGCCGATTTGACGCGGTTCTGCTTTTTTGCAGCCAGATAGGCGAGGGTGACCGATAGCAATGTGCCGCCGACACAATATCCAACAGCGTTGACCTGTTTTTCACCCGTCGCGGCTTCAACCGCATCGAGAGCCGCAATGACGCCTTCACTCATGTATTCTTCGAAGCTTTTTTGCGAAAGCTTGGCGTCGGGATTGACCCATGACACCACGAAGACCGAAATGCCCTGATCGACGCACCACTTGATGAAGGATTTGTCCGGCGTGAGATCGAGAATGTAGAATTTGTTGATCCATGGCGGCACAATCAATAACGGCGTCTTCAGCACCTCTTTGGTGGTCGCCTCGTATTGGATCAGCTGCATGAGTTCGTTCTGAAATACGACTTTGCCTGGCGTCACCGCGAGGTTGCCACCCACGTCGAACATGGAAGGATCGGATTGGCGGATTTTGAGGTTGCCGTGCCCGGCCTTTATGTCCTCCGAGAGCATGTGCATGCCGCGCACAAGATTTTCACCATTCGACGAAAGGGTCTCGCGCAACAATTCCGGATTGGTGAATATGAAATTTGACGGCGAGATCGCATTGGCGATCTGCCTGACGTAGAATTCGGCTTTCTTACGGGTGTGTTCGTCAACGCCGGCGGCATCCTTGACGAGGCGTTCGCTCCACTGGGTGGTGAGCAGATAGGCTTGCTTGAGGAAATCGAAGAATTGATTCTGTGTCCACTCCGGATCTGCGAAGCGTTTGTCTTTCGGATCGGGAGCGGTGACGGGCTCGGTCTTTTCTCCAGCCATTCGTTTGACAGCACCGGCCCACAGATCGAGATAGGCGCGGCCGAGACTGGTCTGTAGTTCGAGCGCGCGTCGAGGATCGGACATCCAGTACTCGGCCACCCGGCCGAACGACTTGACCGCGTCGGTGATGTCTTCGGAAAGTTCGCCTTTGATCTTGCCTTCCTCGCGCGGCTTTAAATAGGCGGCGAGTGCTTTGCCGCCTTCCTCGATCATGCGCGCGATGTTCCGCGAGAATGCCTCGATATCGACGTTGCCGGCCTTCGCAGCCTCTGCGCTTGGCTTGTCTAGGCTCATTTTGCTCGTGCCCCTGCCAACTGAAGTGGCCCGGCCCGCACTTCCTCGCAAGCTCGCGGTTTTGCGCATGGTAACTTCCGCCTTACGGCTCGGCACAACCTTGCTGTGGCCATATTAGCTCGGTAGCAGGATTATGTTATAATTCATTGAGTCTACATCGATTTCCGGTGCGTCCGGTAGTCTGTGGAGCATGGCGCGCGTGTTCGAACGAACCTTATGGGTCGCCACCTTGGGCCTCGCTGCCGCCCTTGCGGGCTGCTCTGCCGGTCCGCTTATCGACAAGTTTCCGGCAGACATGGGTTTACCCGCCAATGCCCCGGCGCGGCCGGAGACGCCCTACGAATACCCGGCGGTGCATGACATGCCCCCGGCGCGTGCATCGGTGCCCATGACGGAAGAAGAGCAGGTTAGGCTCGAAAAGGAGCTGGCCAACGTTCGCGACCGCCAGGAAGGACGCCCGTCACCCGGCAAGAAGGCCGCTCCAGCGGCCAAAAAGCCGCCTAAAGACGCTGAAAACGGGCAGCCCGCTGGCGCCAAGGCGAACCCGTGATAAAAGCCAGCCCGGGTAACGCCTGCGCAGGCAGGGCAGCTGACCTTAGGGTTTGATCCGATGGATGAGTTTTACCGCATTCGACGTTTGCCGCCTTATGTGTTCGAAGAGGTGAACAAGGCTAAGGCGAAAGCCCGCAACGCAGGAGCGGACATTATTGATCTCGGCATGGGCAATCCCGATTTGCCCGCGCCTGCGCACGTGATCGAAAAGCTCAAAGACACCTTGGGTAAGCCGCGCACCGATCGCTACTCGGCATCGCGCGGCATTGCGGGACTGCGTCGCGCACAGGCGGCGTATTACGAGCGCCGTTTTGGTGTGAAGCTCAATCCTGACACTCAAATCGTTACCACGCTCGGTTCCAAGGAAGGCTTCGCCAATGTTGCGCAAGCGATCACCGCGCCTGGCGATGTCATACTGGTGCCGAATCCGAGCTATCCGATCCACGCGTTCGGCTTCCTGATGGCAGGCGGCGCTATCCGTTCGGTGCCTTCCGAACCGACGCCAAATTTCTTCCACACGATTGAACGCGCGATCGTGCATTCAATTCCGAAACCGACCGCAGTGGTGGTGTGCTATCCCGCAAATCCGACCGCGTATGTTGCGACGCTGGATTTCTACAAAGATTTGATCGCTTTTTCGAAAAAGCATGAGATCTTCGTGTTGTCCGACCTCGCTTACGCCGAGGTTTATTTCGACGACCATCCGCCGCCTTCACTTCTGCAGGTGCCGGGTGCGATCGACATCACTGTTGAATTCACTTCGATGTCCAAGACGTTCTCAATGCCCGGCTGGCGCATTGGTTTTGCTGTCGGCAATGAGCGCATCATCGCCGCACTTGGCCGGGTGAAATCCTATCTGGACTACGGCGCCTTTACGCCGGTGCAAGTCGCGGCGACCGCTGCACTCAACGGTCCGGACAATTGCATCAAAGACATGCGTGAGACTTACAAACGGCGGCGTGATGTTCTGGTGGAGAGTTTTGGTCGTGCGGGCTGGCACGTACCGACGCCTCGCGCCTCGATGTTCGCCTGGGCTCCAATTCCAGAGCCGTTCAAGGGCCTTGGCAGCGTAGAATTCTCGAAGCTGCTGGTAGAAAAGGCCGACATCGCGGTGTCACCGGGGATCGGTTTTGGCGAATATGGCGAAGGTTTCGTGCGTATTGCACTGGTGGAAAATGAACAACGTATTCGCCAGGCCGCGCGCAATGTCCGCCGCTTTCTCGACCACGCGCCGGAGCAGCTCCACAACGTCGTTCCGCTCGCTACGCGGCGCTAACTACGGGCACACACATTCATGGCCACAGCCCTGAAAGTGGGTGTCGCCGGGTTGGGCACGGTCGGCTCCGTCTTGGTTGCCCAGGTCGCGCGTCAGCGAGAAGCACTGGCGGCGCGTTGCGGGCGTGCCATCGAGATCGTTGCAGTGTGTGCGCGCTCGCGTACGAAAAAACGCGCGATCGATCTTAAGAAGATGAAATGGTTCGCTGACCCGGTCGCGCTCGCGCGCGATCCGGGCATTGATGTTTTCGTCGAGTTGATTGGCGGTGCTGGGAATCCGGCCAAGGGTGCGGTGGAGGCAGCGCTTGCGTCCGGCAAATCGGTGGTGACCGCCAACAAGGCATTGCTTGCCGGGCATGGCGTCAAACTTGCCGCGCTGGCCGAGAGCAGGCACGTCGCGCTCAATTTCGAGGCGGCAGTTGGCGCCGCCATTCCAATCATCAAAACACTGCGTGAAGGAATGGCCGGCAATTCGTTCGACCGCATCTACGGCATTTTGAATGGCACCTGCAATTACATCCTGACGCGGATGGAGCAGGATAAGATGTCGTTCGCCGAGTGCCTGAAGGAGGCACAACGCTTGGGCTACGCGGAGGCCGATCCGAGTTTCGATATCGAGGGTCATGACACCGCGCAGAAGCTCGCTATTCTGGCAAGTCTTGCGTTCGGCACGAAGGTCGACCAAAGCGCGATCTATGTGGAAGGGATCTCCTCCATCACTCCCGCTGATCTTTCCGCCGCCGATGAACTTGGGTATCGCGTAAAACTCTTGGGCGTTGCGGTAAAAACGCCGAAGGGCATTGAGCAACGCGTGCATCCGACCATGGTGCGGAAGGATTCCGCGATTGCCCAGGTCATGGGTGTTACCAATGCCGTGACGATCGATGCCACGGATATCAATCCGCTGACACTCGTTGGTCCCGGCGCCGGCGGGGCGGCCACGGCTTCAGCGGTACTTTCTGACATTGGCGATATCGCACGCGGCGTGCGAACTGCGCCCTTTGGCCGGCCGACAGCCCGTCTCACAAGCGTGCGGAAGGCGCCGATGCAACGCCACGAAGGCGGCTATTACATCCGGCTTGTCGCGCGCGACAAACCAGGGACTGCGGCGACCATTGCTAAGAGGCTTGCGGAACAGGAAATTTCGCTGGAGTCGATTGTGCAGCGCCATGACCCGGCGCACCTCGGGCGCGACACCAAGGCTGGTTCCGTCCCCGTTATTCTCATCACATATGCAACAAGCGAGGATGCGGTGCGGAAGGCTCTTGCGGCAGTGGGGCGCGATAGGGTGATCTCAGGCCGGCCGCAGGTGATCCGGATCGAGAAGAACTAAGGGCCGCCAGTCAAGGCGAGACCCGCGTTTGTGAGGGAGCGTCAAATGGCGAGTATTACCGTCCAGCCCGAGCTGCTGCTGGAGCGTGTTCTCAGCCTCGAGATTGTCCGCGTGACCGAACGTGCGGCGGTATCCTCGGCGCGGCTGCGCGGCCATGGCAAGGACAAAGCCTCCGACCAGGCCGCCGTCGATGCGATGCGGCGAGAACTCAATAAGTTGCCCATCGACGGCACGGTGGTGATCGGTGAGGGGGAAATTGACGAAGCTCCGATGCTTTTCATCGGTGAGAAAGTCGGCACAAGGCACGGCCCAAAGGTCGACATTGCGGTGGATCCCCTGGAAGGCACGACGCTGTGCGCCAAGAATATGCCGGGCGCGATTGCCACCATCGCGATGGCCGATGCCGGCACGCTTCTGCACGCGCCCGATTGCTATATGCAGAAGATCGCTATCGGCCCCGGGTACCCGAAGGGCACCATCGATCTGGATGCGCCGGCTGATGAAAACATCATCCGTCTCGCCAAGGCGAAAGGCGTCAAGCCGTCAGAAATTACCGCCATACTTCTCGACCGGCCGCGTCATGCCGACATCATCGCGGCAGTGCGCAAGACCGGCGCTGCGGTCAGCCTCATTAGCGATGGTGACGTCGCCGGTGTGATCCATTGCGCTGAGCCCAAGACCGGCATCGACATCTATCTCGGCATCGGAGGTGCGCCGGAAGGCGTTCTGGCCGCCGCCGCCTTGCGCTGCATCGGCGGTCAGATGCAGACGCGGCTGATCATTGATACCGAACAACTGCGTGAACGCACGTTGAAGATGGGGATCAAAGATCCAAAGCGCAAATATGAGATCGTAGACATGGTGAAGGGCGATTGCCTTTTTGCAGCAACCGGCGTCACCAGCGGCGCCATGTTGAGCGGAGTCAAATTCGGCAAGGACGTGATCGAGACGGAGACGGTGGTGATGCGATCAGTCACCGGCACGGTGCGCCGGGTAATGGCTGAACACCGTCAATTCGAAAAATTCCATCTCGACTGATTTGCATGCGGCATGTTCATCTCGTCGGGAGCGTACCGCTTCGCGACGCGCGCGAGGTCTTCAGGACAGTGGCGGATGCGCTTGGGCCGCACTTGAAGCGAATCCCTGATGGCGAAACAGGGGAGCGCTCCGATTGGATCACCTGGCTGGAGCCGGCTTTCGCCAAAAACCCGGCGCTGGAAAAATCCGATGAGGTATTCCGTGTCCACGCCACCGGTACGGCGCGCATCCGTTACCGATTGAGGCCTGGCAAAAACGCTGCGCAAGTGCATTTCGACAATCTCTTCTATGCTGATATTGCCAAGGCTTCTTATGACGAATTCGCTGCACTCCAAACGCAAGGTGTGATTCCGAAAGGAGTGCGCTTTCAGATCGACCTGGTGCCGGCGCATTCGGTTATCTGGTTGTTCCTCCAAGAGGACCTGCATCAGCCGCTCGATCCGATCTACAACGAGGCGCTCAAGCGCGAGATTGACAAGATCGCGGCGGCATTGCCGCACGACCAGATCGCCATCCAGTTCGATGTGGCTTCGGCCGTGTTTGCGCGCCTCCAGCGCGGGGAGCCCAATGCCTACGGCGAAACACGCGCAGAAATGCTCGCCTCGTTCTCACGCATCCTGACCGGCCTTGCCAATCACGTGCCCGCCAAGATCGAGCTCCTGTTTCATTTTTGCTACGGGGACTCGAACCATAAACATGTCGTCGAACCGATCGACATGGGCGACATGGTCGATGTCGCGAACCGGCTTTCCGCGGATATCAGGCGCGCGATCCAAGTTATCCACATGCCCGTGCCGCGGGATCGCAGCGACGATCCTTACTTCCAGCCGCTCGCGCGGCTGCAACTCAGGCCGGAAACAGAGCTAAGCCTCGGTTTGGTGCACTACACCGATGGCGTGGCCGGCACGCGCGAACGATTGGCGACCGCCGAGCGGCATGCAAAGGGCTTTTCGATTGCAACGGAATGCGGCTTTGGCCGGCGGGATCCTGCGACTATTCCGGAACTGCTACGTATCCACACCGAAGTTGCCGGGTGATGCGCACTGGTGTGCGCGCGCAGCCTTCGTCACTATATGGGACCTCCGACAACCGATTCTCAGCGGGGCGATCTCGTCCCGCCAATGGCGTATGGCGATGGCTCTGCCAGCAATACAGTTCAATCCCGGGGATCGTTACTTTCTCGGTGTCCAGCAGTCTCTGACCGGGCGGGCATGGCGTGACCGTCTCGACGAGCGCGGATCTGCGCGGGCATTGGCCATCGCGCAACGTCATGGCTTGGACGAACTGCTGGCGCGTGTCTTGGCTGGCCGGAATGTGAATGTGGATGAGGTCGAGGGCTTCCTCGATCCAACCATCAAGCGGCTAATGCCGGACCCGCACACTCTAACCGATATGGTGGCAGCATCGACGCGCATCGCCGAGGCCGTCATTCGTGGCGAAAGCGTCGCTATCTTCGGTGACTATGACGTCGACGGTGCCACGGCCTCGGCGTTGCTTTGCCACTACCTGCGCCGGTGCGGGCTGGATCCAATCGTTCACATCCCGGATCGCATCTTCGAGGGTTACGGACCGAACGTGGACGCCATTCGCTCCTTCGCCGAACGCGGCGCAAGACTACTGATCACGGTCGATTGCGGTGTCACCAGTCTCGAGCCGCTCGCCGAAGCGAAAAGACTCGGTCTCGAAACCGTGGTGATCGACCATCATCAGGCCGACGAAAGGCTTCCCGACGCTGTCGCTATCGTTGACCCGAACCGCGCGGACGACCTGTCCGGACTTGGGCACCTTGCTGCGGTTGGGCTGGTGTTCCTGACATTGGTCGCCGTCAGTCGCGAGTTGCGTCAGCGCAATTTCTGGACCGGCGCACGGGCTGAGCCCGATCTACTTTCGCTCTTGCATCTTGTGGCGCTCGGTACCGTTGCAGACGTGGTGCCTTTGCGTGGTCTCAATCGCGCTTTCGTTGCCAAGGGACTCATCGCGCTCAGGCGCCGCGAGCACCCGGGTACGACCGCGCTCATGGATGCGGCACGCCTTACCGGCCCTCCGGAGCCTTGGCATCTCGGATTTCTCCTGGGCCCGCGCATCAATGCCGGTGGGCGCATCGGCCGAGCCGATCTCGGCGTGCGCCTCCTTCTGGAGGAAGACCCGAGCGAAGCCGCACGCATTGCCGTCGAACTCGATCGATTGAACCGTGAACGGCAGCAGATCGAGCAGGCGACACTGGCGCAAGCGGAAGCCGAGGCGCTCGCCGCCCTCGGCGTGGAAGAAAAGGGCACGGTCATTGTCACTGCCGCGGAAGGGTGGCATCCCGGCGTGGTTGGGCTGGTCGCGGCGCGCTTGAAGGAGCGCTATGGCCGGCCTGCCTTTGCGATTGCACTGGAGCCCGGGGGTACAGGCACGGGTTCCGGGCGATCGATCGCCGGCGTTGACCTGGGCCGTGCGGTTCGCCGCGCAGTGCAAGAAGGCCTTTTGCTCAAGGGCGGGGGGCATGCCATGGCCGCCGGGGTAACCCTGAAAAGGGGTGCACTCGGCGCCTTCCGCGCCTTTCTCGAAGATGCATTGGCGGCACCGGTGGAGGCGGCACGACGCGAGACTGCACTGTTGATCGACGGAGCAATTGCTGCTGGCGGTGTCAATCTTGAGCTCGCTGATCTGCTGTCGCGTGCCGGACCTTATGGCGCGGGTAATCCGGAACCGCTGCTGGCGTTGCCGGCACATTCGCTTGTGTATGCCGACCCGGTTGGCGAGAAGCACATCCGCGCGCGCTTTCGCTCAAACGACGGAAAATTCGTGAATACGATTGCCTTCCGTGCCGTTGGCCAGCCGCTTGGCGCAGCGCTTTTGGAAAATCGCGGTCGGGCCTTGCACGCCGCCGGCCAAATCGTTGTTGACCGCTGGCAGGGCGAGGAGCGTGTCCAACTGCGGCTCACGGATATCGCCGCGAGTTGAGAGACAAGCGCGTACGCGAAGCCGCCAAACGGCAAATAATGATACCTTTGTTGATTAGGGCGATTCGTGCGCCCGCGTTCGTGTAGGCGTGCTCGCGCACCATCCAAGCCATGCCTTTTTCAAAGGGGGCGCCCATGTTACTGAATTCCCATTCACAGGCGTCGGCGGAATCAGCCGGTCATCAAGAAACGGGATATAGCGATCAGCGGATCGTCGACGTACTCGCTGCGTCACTCGCGGTGCTGATCGTAGCCGCTATCGCCGTCTTGATGGGGATGGCTTGAGGCTGCGCTGCTTCGTCGTCGTGGCCATTGGTCCGACGACATCCGTTTCGAATGCTTTGCGGGCATCGGAAGCAAATTGCCGCTGCCACATGACGATCAGAATGCCGGCGGTCGATAGCGCAAACGGCACCGGGCCGAGAAACCAGCCCAGATAGCCGAGTGCGAAGAAAAAGGCGCGCTGGCCGCGATTGAAATGGCGGCCCGCGTTCGCGCAAAGCCTTGCCGCTCTGTGCGCGAAAATTTGGGCCGCGGGGGTGTCTTTTTCGGCGGGTAGTGGCGCGGCACCGACCATGATGGCGAAATAGTTGAATAGCCGGTACGACCAGGCAAATTTAAAAAACGCATAGACGAAGATGATAATCAAACCCATCATCTTCAGATCCCACAATCCGCGCGACGGTGTGGTGCCGAGCGGCAATAGTGACATGACGGTCATTATTTCATCGCTCGAGCGCAGCAGCGTCAGCGCACCGCCAATTGCGATGAGGCTGGTGGAGGCGAAAAACGCGGTTCCATTCTGCAGCGCAGCCGTGACCTGGGCATCGACCATACGCATATCGCGCTCCAGCAAACGCTCCATCCATTCGTCACGATAGTCATTCATGAGTGCGTTAAGGCTGGTGCGGCCTTTCGCACTTTTTTCGATCACAATCGAATAGACAATCCAGGCGCTGAGGAACCAGGCGCAGGCGGCAAGATCAGGAAAGGCGAGGGCTGTCATAGGGTCAGGTCGCTGGTTGCGCCCGATGGTGCCTGCTTGCACGGTAAGCTTCAACTGCTCCGGCTTGAGTGCGGCTGGGGGCTCTGCCAGCATATGCGCTCACGGAGAACAGCAATGCCGCAGACCATCACACTCGGGTACAAGGCCTTGTGCGACGCTGCCGAGCGCGAGATTGAAACATTGCCGATCGAGCAAGCCGTTAAACTCGCCGGACGCGATGACACTGTGCTGGTAGATATCCGCGACATTCGGGAATTAAAGCGCGATGGCCGGGTGCCAGGCGCGTTCCATTGCCCGCGTGGGATGCTTGAGTTTTGGATCGATCCACAAAGCCCGTACCACAAGCCGGTCTTCGCGCAGGACAAGAAATTTGTATTCTTTTGCGCCGGCGGTTTGCGCTCCGCGCTTGCCGCGCAAACCGCGCAGCGCATGGGACTTAAACCCGTTGCGCACATCCAGGGCGGCTTCGGCGCCTGGAAAAAGGTCGGCGGCCCAGTCGACGCGTCGGATTAGAGCGGGGCCGTGATGGCGCTGAAACTGATTATCGGCAACAAGAACTATTCGTCTTGGTCCATGCGGCCGTGGATCGCGATGAAAGTCGCGAACATTCCGTTTGAAGAGACCGTGATTTCGCTCAACTCACCCAATTTCAAACAGGTTGTTGGTCCGGTTTCCGGCACAGGCAAGGTACCAGCGCTGATCGACGACGGTGTACGCGTGTGGGAATCGCTGGCGATTCTGGAATATCTGGCGGAAAAATACCCTGACGCCGGGCTTTGGCCGGCCGGCACTGCGGCGCGGGCTGCTGCGCGCGCCATATCCAGTGAAATGCACGCGGGTTTCCTGCCGCTGCGCCGGCATCTGCCGATGAATATGAGGCGTCCAATCATCAAGCGCGAATTGACGCCCGAGGTATCGGCAAACGTGCAACGTATCGAGGCGATGTGGGCCGAGTGCCGCTCGTTATACGGCCAGAAGAATGGTGGACCGTTTTTGTTCGGGCACTTCGGCGCGACCGATGCCATGTACGCCCCGGTAGTGGCGCGCCTGCACACCTACAGCGTTGATGTCGCTGCCACCACGAAAGCCTATATGGACGCGGTAATGGCGCTGCCGGCCTGGAGCGAATGGTGCGCCGCGGCGCTTAATGAAACCTGGGTGCTTGCCGAAGACGAGGTGGACTGGCCAACGGTACGGCGGGTTTAGGTTTTAAGCCGCACCACTAACTCTTCGAGAAACGGGCGCTGCCCCGGCAAGATCTTTCTGCGGGCGGTGGCAAGGCTGAAATAGGCTATACGATCAACTTCAGGAAAGCTTTGATGCTTGCCTGAGTGCGGCGGCCATTCCATTTCGAACATGTTGCTGGAAAACGCAACGAGGTCGAAATCAGCCTCGAGCGCAAAGGCGTGCACTATCTTCCCACTCTTTTGGCGCAGCGGCGATAGGGCGCTGAAATGCCCAGCAGCGACAAGACCCGTCTCTTCGTTAAACTCGCGTTTGGCGCAGGTGAGTAGGTTGCCAGATTCGACATTCCCCTTGGGAATCGACCAGGCGCCTTCATCTTTGTTTCGCCAGTAAGGACCACCGGGATGGGCGAGCAGCACTTCAAGCCGGGGCTTTCGGCGGAACGCGAGGATGCCGGCGCTGACCTCGGATCGACGGGACATTGGCATTTTTCATCTGACGAGGAGAAAAGCAAAACACGGGCCGGCCCGTATTCCAAATGCGAAAATGTGATGGCAGCACGGCCGCGTGATCTACCAAGGACGCTCAACCGAATTCGTGACGTGCTCGCGATCGGGAGACGTAAAACATACCCCGATGCAAAGATATGGCAGTTCGGGATGCGGGTTGTGACCGCGGTGGAATTTGGCGATCGGCTCTGAATAGCAGTCGCCGGCTCTTGCTTTGACCAGCACTCCCTCCTGGAAATGCGCCTCGAAGAGGCCTTGCAGCGCTACGAAAAACGCCGCGCCATTGTGACAGTGCCAATTGGTGTAGCCCCCTGGCACAATCTCGGCATTATAGATTTGTACCTTCACCTGCGGATCCCGCGGCAGCGAACTGTAAAGCGCGTCGAACAACAAATTGCGGTGAAAGCCGTTGCCGGGCGGCACCATGCCGTCAAGTTTCAGCTTGAGGTCCTTATAGTTGTCGAGTCGGGCTTCCATCGGCGCCTCCGTGGTCTGGACGAGGCAAGCCTATTAGCGTGCGACGGCGGGGTGAAGCACGCAAAACGGAAAACCCGGCGCAAGCACCGGGCTTCCGCAGTTGATGCCTGGTCCGCCAACCGTCAATCGTCGACGGCTTCCTTCACGGTATCCTTAATCCCGCCGATCGTATTCTGCAGCTTGCCAGCGGTCTTCTGAGCCTTACCCTCGGTTTCGAGCTTGGTGTCGCCGGTCGCCTTCCCAGCCACCTCTTTTATTTTTCCTTTAGCCTGCTCGATGCTGCCTTGCACGCGATCTTTGTTCATTGTGGTCCTCGCTTGGTAATTGGTGGTCTCAACTAGTAAACGTCCCAATGCGCACGCGCGTTCCATGCGCAGCCGAGAAGTGCTCAGCGCAAATTTCGATAGTACGAGCTGAAGCCCCGTGCCGGGTGTGCCGGCACGGGGGCATCTACGCACTAATACTTACTGTTTCGAACCGGTCGTGCTTTTGTTCGGGTTGGGCGAACAGCTCAGGTTCTGCGGTTTTGCGTCTTTTTCGCAAGCTGCCATGCTTGCGTACTTACAATTGAGCCCACCGCTTGCTGACATATTGATGCAGAACGGGGAGTTTCCAACAGTCTGCGACTTTTGCATGCTGCTGCCCGAAGAGGGCGAGCCCATCGTGCCTTGTGCCTGGGCGAAAGAAATACCAGCGACGAGCGCGGCGACGGCGGTGAGAGTGGTCAACGATTTCATCGTCTGCCTCCTTGTGGGTGATGCCGGCTTGCGGCATTCGGAACAACGGAAGGGGACCAATGGCGTTCCCGGAACCCAGACGGATTTTGAAAAAAGTTTCAAAACAAGGCGATTAAACGGCAAGCGGCCGGGAAAGTTCCCGGCCGCCCGCGAATGTCGATTTGTATTACGCTTCGATAACAGCGACGATCTCGTGGGTACGCGGATTAATAATCACGATCTCATCGCCGACCAGGATGTAGTCGTAACCGCGCCACTCTGGATAGATCACGATCACCTGCTGAGGCAGCGGATGGACGCGGACGTTGGCCGGAATGCGCGTTCCGACCGACACTGACACGTTCAGGTTTACCCGTTCCACCTTCTGCTCTTTAATGACCGAGCTGATCTTGGTGCGTTGTTCAGTCGAAAGCTTTGCCGCACCGCCCGCTGCGCCCTGGCCGGTTGTGGTCCGGTTCTGCTCAGTGGTCGATTGGCTTGACTTCGACGCCGCGCCATTCGGGCCTTGAGCATTTTGCTCGGTCTTGGAGCGGGCATTCTCGTCTTTCACCTCGGACTTACCGGTCGCGGCAGCGCCTGCCTTATTGTCCGTACCCATCGACCGGCTGGGTGCCTGGGCCTTCTCGTCAGCGTCCGACTTTGGAGACTGACCGGTCGTCTCCTTCGCCTTGCCAGACCTCAAGTCCGGTGTGGCCTGTCCGGTCGTTTGTGGCGCCTTCTGCTCGCCACCCTTTATTGAGGGTGCGACCTTCTCGGCTGGCGCATTTTGCTGCGCTGCGGGTGCGCGCTCGGGATTGTCTTTACTCATGCCTTGTGCCGATGCGACACCGGCGCTCAATAACAACGCCACTGCTACCGTCGACAACAATTTAGCTTTCCTCACGGAATCCTCCTCTGGATGCCCCTCGAAATTCCCGACGATGTCGAGACCTCGCGAGGAAACGTCTAGCAGACCGGTCAGTTCCGTAGATTGCTGAATTGCAACGTGGCGCGAGCCGCCATTGCGTTCCCGGTTCCATCAAGGCAACTTTCCATTTGGTAGGGAGGAGCCCTTGGCGATTCTGTCGTCATCAATCGACAAAAATGCTGCCGAATTTCGTGCCAACGCGGAACGGATGCGCGCGCTGGTGTCGGAATTGCAGACGCGACGTGCCGAAGCGGCTTTGGGCGGCCCGGAGCGAGCGCGCGAGCGGCATGTGGGCCGCGGCAAGTTGTTGCCGCGCGACCGGGTTATGAACCTGATCGATCCCGGCTCGCCTTTTCTGGAACTCTCACCTCTCGCCGCCAATGGCATGTATGACGATGCCATTCATGGAGCCGGTCTGATCACTGGAGTCGGCCGCATTGAAGGTCGCGAATGTGTGGTTGTCTGCAACGACTCCACCATCAAGGGCGGCACCTACTTTCCGATGACGGTCAAAAAACATTTGCGCGCGCAGGAGATCGCCCGCGAAAACCGGTTGCCTTGCATTTATCTGGTCGACAGCGGCGGCGCGAACTTGCCGCACCAGACCGAGGTTTTTCCTGATCGCGAGCATTTCGGGCGCATCTTCTACAATCAGGCGACGCTATCTTCGCTCGGGATTCCTCAGATAGCGGTCGTGATGGGCTCCTGCACGGCGGGCGGCGCCTATGTGCCAGCCATGTCGGACGAAACGATCATCGTCAAGAATCAGGGCACGATCTTTCTGGGCGGTCCGCCGCTGGTAAAAGCTGCGACCGGCGAAGTCGTGAGCGCAGAAGAATTGGGTGGCGCTGACGTGCATGCGCGCAAATCCGGGGTCGCCGACCACTATGCGCAAGACGACCATCATGCACTGAGCATCGCGCGCCGCATTGCCGCCAACCTGAACACCAAAAAGAACATCAACATTCCATTGATGAAATCACGTGATCCCGCGCTCGACGCGGCCGAACTGGACGGAATTGTGCCGGTCGACCTGAAGAAGCAGTACGACGTGCGTGAGGTCATTGCTCGCGTCGTCGACGCGTCCGAGTTCGACGAATTCAAAGCGCTATACGGCTCGACGTTGGTCGCGGGCTTCGCACATATTCACGGGATGCCGGTTGGCATTCTTGGTAACAATGGGATTCTTTTTTCCGAAAGTGCACTTAAAGCCGCACACTTCATCGAGCTTTGCTGCCAGCGCCGTATTCCGCTCCTGTTCTTGCAAAATATTGTCGGCTTCATGGTGGGACGCGAGTACGAGGCCGGCGGCATTGCTAAAGACGGCGCGAAGATGGTGACGGCAGTCGCCTGCGCGCAGGTCCCCAAGATCACGCTAGTCATCGGCGGCTCGTACGGGGCCGGAAACTACGGCATGTGCGGGCGCGCTTATGGTCCTCGATTCCTGTTCACATGGCCTAACGCACGCATCTCCGTGATGGGAGGCGAACAAGCAGCGAGCGTGCTCGCGACCGTCAAGCGCGACAATATCGAGGCGGGCGGCGGCAAATGGTCGGAAGTCGAGGAGGAAGAATTTAAACAACCACTGCGCGACCAATTTGAGACCGAGGGCAATCCTTATTACGCCACGGCGCGGCTATGGGACGACGGCATTATCGCGCCATCGGAAACGCGCCGCGTACTGGCGCTGGCATTCTCCGCCGCGCTCAATGCGCCGGTGCCGGAGACGACATTCGGGGTGTTCAGGATGTAGTGGATCGGGTTTGCTTTGCTGACCTTCTTTTCTCCTGGGCTCTACGACGGCACGCGCTGTTTACCGCCCCCACATCCCGATCACTGTGTCCCAGTTCACAAACGGCTGCTTCGGGCCGGCCCGCACCATTCCGGTGTCGTGCAAATAGGCGCTGCCGACCATCAGTGCCGCGCCAACGAAAACGCCTAGAACGAATCTCATGCGACACCTCCTGCCTCAAAATTAGTTGAAGCCAACGCCAAGGATATACGCACAATAGCCCCATACGGCTGCAAGCGAATACCTTAGACAAATTCCAATGTTCTGTCCGTGGCTTGCATTGAATGCCGCGCGGTGACAGAAATTTTGCGGTCGTCCAACGAGGTCCGCAAATGCGCTGCCTAACAATCGGGATCGTGCTTGTAGCGGCATCGCTGCCGCTCGCTGTTCGCGCGCAAGCGCCGACATCAATTCAAGCAAAAGAAGCACCAAAGGCGGCAGGAAAGGAAACGCCGAAAGCCTATGTGCCTGGGTTGGAGCAATTCATGAATTTGATCTTGATGGAGCACAACAAGCTTTGGTTTGCGGCCAAGGCCCGCAACTGGCCGCTCGCTGAATATCAGCTCGGCGAAATTAAGGAGATCATGGGCGACGTGCAGGATTTCGTGCCAACCTTCAAGAACCTGCCGTTGGCCGACATGCTCGACGCGGTCATCACCAAGGAGATCGTCGCGCTTGAAAAGTCGATCGAGACCAAGGACTACAAAGCCTTCACTGCCGGCTACGACAAGCTCACTCAGGCTTGCAATGCCTGCCATCAGGGCACGGAGAACGGCTTCGTCGTTATCAAGCGCCCAACGCAGCCGGCCTTTACCAACCAAGACTATCGACCGCATAACTAAGCTGATGCAGTAGCCCGCTCCGTCGGCGCGTGCTAACGCAAGACCTTATGACGAGCCCGGAAAACCTCAAGCAACTCGCACCTACAGGCAAACTTCGTGGCGGCGTGGTCGCAGCACCGGCAGCTTCGGCCTTCTTTGCCATCAAGGACGGCAAAGGCGATGTGAAAGGCGTCACCGTCGATTTGATCCGCGGTTTTGCCGCGGCACTGAAGTTGCCGCTGGCTCTGCAGGTTTACGACAACTCCGGTCAGGTCACTGATGCGGTCGCGAAAGGCGAGTGTGACATTGCCTTCATGCCGCAGGACGCCGAGCGCGCAAAGCGCGTTGATTTCGGCCCGGCCTATTATTTCATCGAGAGCACATATCTGGTGCCGGCAGGCTCGACAATTAAGAGCATTGACGAAGTCAATCGCCCGGGCCGCCGAATTGTTGCCATCTCCAATACGACGACTGCGCGCAGCGCGCGCCGGACTGCGCCGGATGCCAGCGTCGAGGAAGTACCGAGCGTAGACAAGATGACCGAGATGGCGCGACAAGGGCAGGGCGATGCCTTCGCGCTTTCGCATGACTCGTTCGCAGGGTTGCTGCCCAAGCTGCCTGGCGCGCGCGTGCTGCCGGGCAATTTCCAGCAGACCGGCATTGCCGTGGCGGTGCCCAAGGGACGGCCGATTGCGCTGAAAATTGCGAGTGAGCTGCTTGAAGTTGCGAAAACGTCCGGCCTGGTGCGGCGCGCCCTTGATGCCGCCGGCTTCCCCGAGGCATCAGTGGCGCCTTAGCGTGCTGCCCAGCGTTTCACGCCTGCTGTCGCCAAATAAAGCAGCGCTGCACCTGCCGCCGCCCAGCATATGGTTGGCATCCACTGGAGCATGGCCTTGAGCGTCGGATCGGCGTTGAAGCCGGTAGCGACCGTCGCCATACGCGTCAGTGTCGCCAACGCCAGCGCCGAAAACAGCAATCCGGACATGCGCCCTTCACCGCCATTCTCGCCAATCGCAAAGGCGACAGTGAAGGCGCTCATAAGAATTGCGCCCCAGGCCGCACCTGCCGCAAATTGTGCGACTACCATCTGCCCGAGATCCTGCGCCAAATGCGCCGCGAGGATGGCGAGTGCGCCGATCAGGGCCGCACCGCCCATCACGGTATAGCCGCCGAGCCGGTTTGTGATGATACCCGCCGGGAACATCGAAATGTTGAAGCCGATCCAGAACACCGGCATCAGCCATTGCAGCGAGGCCGCATTGGTGAAACGCAAAAAGAGGGGTGCACTGTCGATCGCGAAATGCATCTGATAGCCGAGCGCCAGCGTAATCATGCCGAGAGCGAACACGATGGCGGGCGTGGTTATCGTTCCGAATGAACGCACCGGTGGATTTACGGGGCTCGCGTGCGGCTCCGCCGCCAGCCTGCGTTCAGCTGTGATCATGCCGAGCGTGACCAGCATCAGCACAATGCTGGCCAACGCGAAGGGTATGCGCGGGTCGATGTCACGGAGCGCTATGGTGAGATAGGGGCCCATCGCGCCCGCAATGCCGGTACCTAGCAAAGCGAGCGCGGATAGATACGGGATCGAGGGTTTTCGGGCATATTTGCCGAGCAGCATGAGCGGCGGTGCACGCAATGCCGACGACGTCACTGTCCAGACGACGATGACAGCGAGCAGCATTGGCGTTCCGAGCCCCGCGACCAAAGGCATGATCAAAAATGCTGCGCAGGAGAGTGCCGTCGCGGCGGTGACCCAAACGCCAAGCCGGCCGAGCACACGCGTCACCTTGTCGGTGGCGATTCCGGTAAAGAAATCGCACACCGTGAAGATAGCCTGATCGAGCATCAGCACAAGGATGATAGCTTTGGGTGCGATACCTGCGGCTGCAGCAAGTTTCGGGAGATAAATCACATAGATTGTCCAGCACAACGCGAAGAACAGCTGGAGCACTGCCAGATACCAGCCGAAGCGATGTGATGCCGCGCCCATGACGCACTCTCAGAAAGTCACAATGACATTGCCGATAGTGCCTCGTTCAACCGCTTCATGGGCAGCAATCGTATCTGCCAGCGAGTAGGTCGGCTGCGATATACAGTTGAGCAGCGAACCTGTTTTAAGCGCGCTATTGATGGCCGCGAGTGCACGTTCGCGCTCGGCTGCGTCAAGCTCGTAAACCAGAAAGAATTGCAGACGGATAGAGTTGACCAGGCAGAAGGCGGCCGGGAGCACGGCTTCCGGTCCGGTGCCGTAAACGATGACGCTGCCCTTTGGCCGCAGGACGTTTGGAATGAGTTTAGCGTTGGCAGTGAGGTCCATCTCAATCGTAACGTCGACCCCACGATTGCCCGTGATCTCCATAACCCGTTCGCCAACACTCTCACGCTTGTAGTCGACGGTGTGATCGGCGCCCGCTTCGTGCGCTGCTTTCGCCTTCTCCGGCGAGGACACCGTGGTGATGACGGTAGCGCCCTGGGCCTTCGCAAATTGGATGACGTATTGGCTGACGGCGCCGGCCCCGCCCGAGACCAAAAGCGTCGTATCCTTGGTGGTCTTGGCGAGAACGACGGCGTGGATAGCTGTCATGGCCGGGATTCCGAGACAAGCGCCGGCTTCGAAACTCACATTGCCTGGCAGAGTGACCGCTTGCGCAGTCGGCACGACGATAAACTCGGCGGCCGTGCCAAAAGCGCGCTTCCACTGGCCGTTCCAAACCCATACTCGCTCGCCGATACGGGATTTCGGCACGCCGTCGCCGACGTCATCAATTACCCCGGCCCCATCACTGTGCGGAATGACGCGCGGGAACGCTATCTTGCGAGTTGAGCCCTGACGCGACTTGACGTCCGAAGGGTTGACACCCGAAGCAGCGAGCTTGACGCGCACTTCACCTGGGCCGGCGCTCGGCGTTTGTATTTCGCCAATGCGCAGGACATCGCGCGCGGGTCCATTCCGCTCGTAGTAAGCCGCTTGCATTGGTCCCCCTTTGGAACCATCACGATAGCATGGCGGCCCGGTCAGGAAATCCGCCAAGAACCCGATTAGCGCTCAGGCGTTATTCGTCAAAAGCGGGCGATTGTAGATCTTACCGAGGGGGTCAAAAGTCGCGAGGTCAAATATGCACTACCGTGTTTACAGCGGTCCCCAGGGCTCAACTGACGTTTCGCCACTCGAGAAACCGCAATTGCTGTTCAAGGAATTTGCGGTGCTGGATGACGCCTTGTCATGGGCGCGCCACCTGGAAGAGAGCGGTCGCATTCCGCTGTTGATCGAGGGCGACGATGGCACGCGATTAGACCGCCGCGCCATTGTTGATGCGCTGCGCGTGGGTATACGCGAGCAGCTCGTTAGATAACCAGTTGGTCGAGGAGGCTGACGTTAGCCGGCGAGCCGGACCCACTCGGCCCGGGCCCGTTCCGTGAGGCGATTCCAGTTGTTACCGACCACATCCCAGTTGACCATCGGCCGCTCCACGTTGGCGGCGTTCGCGGCTGTCACCGCATTGTGGGAATCATAAAGGTAAGCACCGCCGACGGTGAGTATGACGCCGAGAAGAATTCCGATGATGACGCGCATGGTGTAAAACTCCTCGTACCCCGACCTCAAACGCAGCAGACGAGGCGCACTTCCGGTCTCGTCTGGGAGGTTTAGCGACCAATTGTGACAGCAAACCAGACGAATTTGGGTCATGTGCCGTTAACCTTGTTTGGTCACCACGCGAGCTCTAACTTATTGAAAACACAAGCATTCAGGCCTAAAAAACTTTGCCCGCAAACGAAATTTGCTGCTATATTGAAGATATGAGCAGACATTCAGCAAAAACCGCCGGACGGTCCGCCAAGACGACTCGGCGAACCGCAAAAAAAGGCGCGAAGGACATTCGCGTGACGGCGAAAAAGGCATCGAAATCGGCCCGTCTACCGGTTGGCAAAACCACGCGGGCGACGGCTGGTCATCCGGCAAAAACGACCAAAATGATCCGCACGCCGAGTCCGCCGGTCCAGCCGGTGGCTACACCTGAAATACCGGCGCGATTGCACAAGTACCAAGTCGGTGAAACGGTTTATTACACGTCGCCGACCTTTGGCCGAACTGCGGCGACTGGAAGCTATATTGTGGTCAAACTGCTGCCGTCGGAAGGCGACGATTATCAGTACCGGATCAAAAGTTCCGGCGAGGCTTTCGAACGCGTCGCCAAAGAGAGCCAGCTCGACCGCGCTTGAGTGCTTTCCCGACGGTGCGCCGTCGCGATTTTGCCTCGGCCTGTCCTTATGATGCTCTGGAAAGCGCGGATGTCGCGTGGCAGGAGGCCAGGGCATGACGATTTACATCACGCAGGGGCGTTATACTCGCGACGCGATCAAAGGGATGATCGTCAAGCCCGAGGACCGCGCTGACGCCGTGGCACGTTTGTTATCGAAGGTCGGTGGCCGGCTACTAGGTTATTATCTCACGTTCGGGGAATATGACTTTCTGACCATCGCGGAAGTCCCGAATGACGTTCAGATGGCGGCGGTGCTACTGGCGGCAGGAAGCGGTGGAGGAGTCACCGGTCTACGCACCACTGTGGCGCTCACGTCGGTGGAAGCCAAAGGCGCGTTCGCTGCGGCAAGCGATCTTGCGCCGAGCTTCAAGTCGGCTGGCGGGACGTAAATGCGCCTGGGAATAAACAAAAGAACTACGACCTTAAAATCAAACTGAGCGAACCATCGAAGGGGAGGATTTATGCGTGCGTTTTTTCGTCTGGCTGCATTGATATTGCCAATTTTTATGACTTTGCCGGTTGCGGCGCAAAACTACCCGAGCCGTCCCGTCAAAATGATCGTTCCCTTCGGAGCCGGAGGACCCGCTGACGTCTACGCCCGTGTACTCGCTCAGCATCTCTCTGAGGAGACCAAACAGAGCTTTGTGGTTGAGGATCGCCCCGGCGCAGGGTCGGTTATCGGCACCGATGCGGTCGCCAAAGCTGCGCCCGACGGCTACACGCTGCTGGTGATGTCAAATACCCATACGACCAACGAGTCGTTGCTGCCAAACAAGCCGTTCCAGTTGATGCGTGATTTCGTCCCGGTTGCGACAATCAACTATTCCGATTTGCTGATGGTTGTTCATCCGTCCGTTCCGGCAAAGTCCGTCAAAGAGTTTATCGAGTTAGCGAAGAAGGAGCCGGGCAAGCTCAATTACGCTTCGTCCGGTCCGGGTACGCCCTATCATATGGCCGGTGAACTATTTAAAGCGATGAGCGGCACCGACATCGTGCACGTACCGCATAAGGCCTCGGGCGACGCGCGCAATAGCGTGATCTCCGGAACGGTTCAGATGATGTTCGACGCAGTGACCACCATGTCCGCACTCGCAAAGGGCGGGCAGGTACGTGCCTTGGGCACGACCGGTCTGACGCGCTCGGAGCTTACGCCGGACCTGCCAACCATCGCAGAATCGGTCCCCGGCTATGAGGCGACGATCTGGCTTGGCGTGATGGCGCCCAAGGGCACCCCCAAAGAGATCATCACTTTCCTGAATACGAGCATCAACAAAGTTCTCAATAACCCTGAGGTTAAGGCGGCTTGGCTCAAGCAAGGTGCGGTTCCGCTGGTGAAGACTCCGGAGGAATTCGACGCCTACCTGCGTAAGGACATCGAAAAATGGGCCAATGTGGTAAAAGTCTCGGGAGCAAAGATCCAGTAAACGCAGGATTTCGTTAAACGCATCCTTTGGGCTCGATCGAGGGTCCCGACACCGGTTTTTGGATAAGATCATGCGCGAGAAAATCGGTGGCCTATGCCAACTGTCGACAGTGCGTCCATGAACGGACTGCTTTCAACGCCGCTGGTGTTGCCCGCGCCTGTCGCGGGCGCCCTGGCAGCGCTGTTTCTTGTAATGGTGGTTGTCGCTGTTCGCCGCGCCGCCCGCGGCGACGGGCTGCGCGTGCTGCTTCCGCTATCTGTCATCGTAGTCTGCGCGCTTGCGGCGGTTGGCATTATCGACCGCTTGGCAATGAACGAACGCACTGCGGAGCAGCGCGCACTACTTCAACGCGATTCGCAGCTCAGCACGAGTGCAATCGCCCCGGGGTCTCCCCTGGCATGCCTTGATGGCGTCGCCGGTGAGCAGGTCGAAAACGCTTGCGAACAAGCAGTGTTCGCGGACCCGCAAAGCACGGCGAGAGCGGTCGCCTATATCACCGCGCGAATTTCCTTGTTGTCGGACGTTTTCGCGGTTGCCCAGCGTGGCGATCGCGACTTACTGGCCGCCTTCGCCACCGCGCGTCGCGCGATTGAACTCGATCGTTATGGGATTGCTGCCCATGTTTTGGCTGTGCGCGACGGCTGCACCACGGAACGCTGCGCGGCTTTTGAAATGTTTCAGGACACTGGCGTGCTCAAGGCCAATCTGAAGGTTCAGGCCTTCGACAGCTATGTCGCCCGCTATGCATCGGCTTGGGCCAAATCTGAGCCTCCAGCCGAGAAACAACCGCAGACATCTGCTACGGCATTGCCATCCGTCGCGAGTGCCGGGGGGGCGCCAGCAACCGGTCATCCAGTCGACAGCCGCTACGACTTTCCCTCCGCCGCCTCGATCCCGCCGGTTAGCATTATGAATGCCGAGCCTCCTCCGCCGAAAGACCAGGCGGGGACAGCCAATGCCCAGGCTGGCGTCGATAAACGCGCCGGCGCTCCTCCAGCGCCGCCCAAACGACCACAGGCCCAAGCGGCATCCCCACCAGCACGCTAGTATTGGGCCGACCGACGCGAGCCCACATGTTTAAATCCGTACTCATCGCCAATCGGGGCGAGATTGCCTGCCGCATTGCTCGCACCGCTAAGCGGCTCGGGCTGCGCACGATTGCGGTCTATTCGGAAGCTGACGCGCAAAGCCTGCATGTTCGGCTTTGTGATGAATCGGCCCCGATCGGGCCGTCCCCAGCTGCGCAAAGCTACCTATCGATCGATAGACTAATTTCAGCGGCCAAAGCGGCGCATGCGGACTGCATTCATCCGGGTTATGGCTTCCTTTCTGAGAATGCGGATTTCGCACAAGCCTGCGTCGACGCGGGCATCGCCTTTGTCGGCCCGCCGGCTCAGGCAATCCGGGCCATGGGCTTGAAAGATCGCGCCAAGGCTTTAATGGAGAAGGCCGGCATACCCGTGGTCCCTGGCTATCACGGCGAGTTGCAGGACCCCAAATTCCTCAAACAGAAAGCCTACGAGATCGGCTATCCGGTGCTGATAAAGGCAGTGGCCGGTGGTGGTGGCAAAGGTATGCGGCGCGTGGAACGCCACGCCGATTTCGACTCAGCGCTTGAAGGCGCCCAGCGGGAAGCCAAAGCTGCCTTCGGTGACGGGCGCGTCCTGATTGAAAAATACGTGGCGAGTCCACGACATATCGAACTGCAAATCTTTGCGGACGGACAGGGTAACGCTATTCATCTCAATGAGCGCGACTGTTCGCTGCAGCGGCGTCATCAGAAGGTGATCGAAGAGGCGCCGGCACCCGGAATGACCAAACAATTACGCGCCGCGATGGGCGCGGCAGCGGTGGCGGCGGCAAAAGCCGCAGGGTATGTCGGCGCCGGTACGGTTGAATTTATCGCGGATGGCGCGAACGGACTCAAAATCGACCGTTTCTGGTTCATGGAAATGAATACGCGGCTACAAGTCGAGCATCCGGTGACTGAAGCAATCACGGGACTTGATTTGGTGGAGTGGCAATTCCGGATTGCAGCTGGTGAAAAGTTGCCGCTCGCGCAACCGCAAGTCGGGCTCGATGGCCACGCCGTTGAAGCTAGGCTCTATGCGGAAGATCCCGAACGAGGATTTCTGCCGTCCACGGGTCGTTTGATCGCTTTGCAGTTTCCCGAGATGGAAGGTCTTCGGGTCGACAGCGGTGCGGAGACTGGCAATGAAGTGACGCCATTTTATGACCCGATGATCGCCAAACTCATCGTCCATGAAAAGACGCGCGTAGCGGCGCTTGATCGGCTCGCTGACGCGCTCGATCGTACCGTCGTGATTGGCCCGCGTAACAACGCCGGGTTTCTAGCGGCCCTTTGCCGTGCGCCTGGATTTCGCAGGGGCGAATTTGATACCGGCTTTATCGATCGCAATCTCAGTGAACTCGGGGCAGCACCCCGCGCCCGCGACCGAGCCGCAGCCGCACTCGGTGTACAAAAGCTGCTGGAGCAAGAGCTGGTTCGTTTAGCTGGCGCGCGACAGACTGAACCCGACCAGCCACCTTCACCGTGGGACGAGGTTGATGCCTTTCAATTGTCGGGCGCGCGAAGGCTGGAGGTGCCTGTCGTTGTCGAAGATGAGACGCTGGCAGCCCAGGTTACCTATGGCCCGCAAGGCCACATTGTTGTCATCGACGACAACACCCCGGCGCAGGACGCAGTGGTGGTGACCGATCAGGGCGGTGCCTACGTCGTGCGCAATGGGCACCAAACCAAGGTGACATTGCGTGACATCACCCTCGACGAGGCTGGGGATCAAGACAAAAGCGGGGTTGTGCGGGCGCCCATGCATGGCAGGGTGCTCAGTATCCTGGTGGAGCAGGGCGCGCAGGTCACCCGCGGCCAACGTGTCGCCATTATCGAGGCAATGAAGATGGAGCACACGCTTGTGGCGCCAACTGACGGTATCGTCGCCGATATTGCGATCAGTCAAGACGCGCAGATTGCTGAAGGTACAAAAGTAATGCGCATTGCGCAGGCGCAGAAATCGAACGAATAAGTTGGAATTCGGCAATGTCCCTACATCTCATCAAACTGTGCGTCGGCTGCGATTCAGTTGCCGATCTTGAGGATTGGATTAAACAAAAGCTGAAAGAGAAGAAACGGCGCGGGCAAAAGGCCGAGCACATTCATACGACCCGTATGGTGCCCAAACGCGCCGACGAACTCACCAGCGGCGGTTCTCTATATTGGGTGATTCGTGGGCAGATCACCTGCCGGGAACGCATTCTCGACATCCGTCCTTTTACCGACAAGGACGGTATTGGCCGTTGCCGGGTCGTCCTCGATGGTAAATTGGTGCTGGTAGAGCCGCGACCGCGCGCAGCATTTCAAGGTTGGCGCTATCTGGAGGCGAACGAAGCGCCCCGCGACCTCTCGCGCGCCGCGCCTGGTGCCGCGAGGATGCCGGAAGCTATGCGTCGGGAATTACGGGAACTCGGGCTGCTCTAGACCGCGACATTGTCGATCAGCCGGGTCTTGCCGAGCTTGGCGGCAACAAGCAATCGGATCGGGCCTTCCATGGGCGATTCAATTGGAGCAAGCGAAAGCGCATGACGGGCTTCGAGGTAATCGAGTACGAAACCGGCAAGGTCGATCTCAATTCGCCCCACGTTCAACACATGATCGACTTTTTCGCCATTTTTTATGCGGTTGGCGCACTGCCTGAGGACCCGATGAAGCATTGGCGCCACCGCACGCTCGGCCGCTGATAGGTACGCATTGCGCGAGGAAAGCGCCAACCCGTCCGATTCGCGCACAGTCGGAACACCAATCACCTTGACCGGCAGATCGAGATCCTTGGCCATCTGGGTGACTATGCGCAGCTGTTGGTAGTCCTTTTGGCCGAACAGTGCGAAATCAGGCGAAACTTGGGTAAAAAGTTTGGCTACCACGGTCGCTACGCCCCCAAAGAAATGGGGGCGAAACTCGTCCTCGAGGCCGGCTTTGGCCGCGCCTTCCGGCATGACGCGCGTTGCAAAGCCATCCGGATACATGTCCTCAACCGACGGTGCCCAAACAAGATCGATTTTGGCCTCGCGCAACACTTTGAGGTCGGTCGCAAAGTTGCGCGGATAGCTGGCGAAATCCTCATGCGGCGCAAATTGCGTCGGATTGACGAAAATTGACACAACGACATGTTTGGCGCGCCGCCGCGCTTCGTTCACCAGTGCCATGTGGCCACGATGCAACGCGCCCATCGTCGGCACGAGCGCAACGCGCGCGCGCCCTTTGCGATAAGGTTCCAACGCCCGGCGGAGCGAAGGCACGGTACGTACAATTTTCAGGCGGGTTGCCATAAAGGGGGCCTTGTCGACGAATTATTGCAAAACCGGAATACGACCTACAAGGCAAGTGGATTACGTCCAAGCAAATTCATCGTTTGGTTGGGTTTAACTTGACTAACGCATACTAATATTTTGAGAATTGATAGCCGGAGGGGGCATGTTGATTCAACCAATCCAGGAAACAGTTCATTCGGCACACGTCGTCGTCCTCGGCAACGAGAAAGGTGGCTCGGGAAAATCCACTACAGCGTTGCATATTGCGGTCGCACTGCTCAAAGCCGGGCAACGCGTTGCCACCATCGATCTCGACTCGCGCCAGCAGAGCTTCACACATTACATCGACAACCGCCGCGCCTGGGCCGCGCGTGCTCGAATTCCGCTTGAGCTGCCCACTCACTACTGTATCGCGCGCGCGGAAAACAACTCGCTGGAGGCGAACGAGACGCAGGAGTTCACGAACTTTTCGGCCGCAGTCAGCGCGATCGAGCACACACACGATGTGGTGGTGATCGATACGCCGGGTTCGGACACCTACCTGATGCGGCTCGCTCATTCCATGGCCGACACGCTGGTGACGCCGCTCAACGACAGCTTCCTTGATTTCGACGTTCTGGCCACGCTCGATCCAACCAATTTCACTGTCACGGGTGAAAGCCATTATGCCGAAATGGTTCGTGAGGCGCGGCGACAACGGCGGCTTGTCGATGGCCAGCTCACCGACTGGGTTGTGGTGCGCAATCGTCTCTCCAGCCTTTCATCACGCAACAAGCGCCTGGTTGGAGACGGCATCAATGAATTGTCGAAACGTATGGGATTCCGCAGCGTCGAGGGTTTTGCCGAGCGTGTTGTTTATCGTGAATTCTTCCCGCGCGGACTTACCGCACTCGACGACCTTGACGAAGAGACTCTCGGGACCCGTCCGAACCTGTCGCATGTGACGGCTCGAGAGGAAGTGATCGCGTTGCTCAATGCGCTTCAACTTCCACTTTCGGAGAATGGCAAACGCCGCGCTGCCGCTCGGGCGGAATGGTACTCAGTCATGGACCAACCGTTACAAGTCCACGACATTATCGCCTAGATCACGCTGAACTTGCATCCTGGGGCCAATCTCGCCATCTAACGATGTGCGCCATAGAAGGCTGCGCAGCTATCGTTAATTCGGTGTAGAATTTTGCCATGAGCAAGGATCCCAAACGGACGCCGGCGCCGGTCTCGTCCAGACCGGAAATCGCGAGTTTTATCGAGCAGGTGCGTTCGCTTGGACCTTCCACGGCACAGGGCGGCCGCGGGCGGCTCATTTTCGCCCTCGACGCCACCATGAGTCGTCAACCGACCTGGGATACGGCCTGCACGCTGCAGGCGGACATGTTTCGCGAAGCGGCAAATATTGGCGGGCTCGACATTCAGCTCGTTTATTTTCGCGGCTTGCACGAATGCCGTGCTTCCGGTTGGGTCGCAGGCAGCGATCACCTTGCCGAACTGATGTCGCGCATCGATTGCCGGGGTGGCCAGACTCAGATCGGCAAAGTCTTGAGTCACGCTCGGCAGGAATATGCCCGTCAGAAAGTACAGGCCGTCGTGTTCGTCGGTGACGCCATGGAAGAGCCGATCGACAGTTTATGTCAGTCAGCCGGGGAGTTGGGCCTGCTCGGCGTTCCCGTCTTCATGTTTCAGGAAGGCAACGAGCCGGTGGCAGAGAACGCTTATCGCGAGATTGCACGCCTCTCGCGCGGAGCTTATTGCCGGTTCGATGCCGGCTCGGCGCACCAGCTTGGTGAACTATTGCGTGCAGTTGCAGCTTATGCCGCCGGCGGCATCAAGGCGCTCACAGATTTGTCGGCGAAGCGGTCGTCTGGCGCCCAGAAGCTGCTGGCCCAGCTGAAGTAGTCATGCCCGCTCTCATCTTCGGTGTAGTTGTGCTGGTGCTCGTTTTGTGGGCACTCAATGTCATCGCCAAAGCCGATCCGAAGGTTGCCGCGCGCGTAACGAAGATCGGTGGCGGACTGCTATCGCTCGGATTTGCCGTTTTCCTGGGGTTGCGTGGCGAAATTGGCATCGCAATTCCCCTCGGCGCGTTTGGGCTCGGACTGCTTGGGTGGGTGCCATTTGGGCCGGCCGGCTTTTCCGCACGCACGCGGAAAAGTTCAGGGCAAACCTCGCACGTGCGTTCCGCCTACTTCGAGATGGAACTCGAGCACGACAGTGGCGCGATGCGCGGACGTGTTCTCGCAGGCCGCCATCAAGGCGCCGAGCTTGAGCGCCTTGATGTGACGACACTGACGGCGATGCTCAGTGAAGTAGACGAAGAAAGTCGGGCGCTACTTGTGGCTTATCTTGACCGCCGGGACCCCAGCTGGAGTGAGCACGCGCAGGCGGACGCGACATCTGGGCGGCGCGCGTCGAGCAGCGGAAAAATGTCGGAACAAGAGGCCTATGAGATCCTTGGCCTGCAGTCCGGCGCGAGCGCCGAGGACATCAGCCGCGCGCATCGCACGCTGATGAAGAAACTGCATCCCGACCAAGGGGGCTCGACGTATCTCGCCGCCCGTATCAATGAAGCCAAGGAAATCCTTCTTCGCCGCCATCACTGAGGTACTCCACAAACTCCACCATCAGTGGCTCCTGAACGTTGCGCATCCCTGTTATTGTTTTGTTTGTCAGTTTTTCAGCAGTATGCACGGTATTTCCGTGCGCTTTAGGTGCTTGCAGACAGCTTCTGCCTGATCTTTTTCCAGCCCGGCGAAGCGCGCGCGAAAGAGAACTTTGTCGCCCTTCTCGACCCTTTCCGTGAAGGAATCGACCTT
>JBGQLL010000001.1:0-57705 GCA_041500065.1 Pseudolabrys sp. | reverse complement strand
AGCCGTCGCTTCCGCTTGGCAGCGAGGAGCCGCGTGGCGAAGAAAACCTCAGCGGGGCCGTTGAGCGGCATCTCGCAACCTATTTTTCGGGCTTCGATGACGGCTTGCCGCCCGCCGGCCTGTATCATCGCATTCTGCGCGAGGTCGAATATCCTTTGTTGACAGCGGCTTTGGCGGCCACCCGTGGCAATCAAATCCGCGCTGCGGATCTTTTGGGGCTTAACCGCAACACTCTGCGCAAGAAAATCCGCGATCTCGATATCCAGGTTTTCCGCGGCGGTACCTGACCCCAGCTCCTTGAATTCGGGCTTTTGCGCCGCGGATTTGTCGCAATTCGGCAACATTGTTGTATAAAAGCATCAGTGCCCGGGAGGGCCAAACCGCTGGGCGTGCTTTGTCCAGCTGGGGCAGCCGCTCCCCCAAGTTTTCCGCGTCAGGGGTCTATGAGCGTCGAACAAGCCGCCACCGCCGAAACAGCGCTTGCCGGCGCACCCGCGAAGCGGGGCGAGACGCGCATTCTCGGTCCGATTGCGGTCGGGCTTGCCCTGTTGTCGGCCTTCGTCACCTTCGTCGTTCTTGCCGACCTCACTCCCATTTCGCCGACCCACTATGTCGTGGTCACGCTGTTACTGGCGAATGCAGCGACCGTCCTGCTGCTGCTGAGCCTCATCGTGCGGGAAGTGTGGCAAGTCGTGCAGGCGCGGCGAAGCGGACGTGCCGCCGCGCGGTTGCACGTGCGCATCGTGGGCCTGTTCTCCATCATCGCCGCTGCGCCGGCGATCATGGTAGCGATCGTTGCAAGCGTTACTCTCGACCGTGGGCTTGACCGGCTATTTTCCACACGCACGCGCTCGGCGATCGAGAACTCGCTCATCGTCGCGGAGGCCTATCTGCGCGACCACGCGCAGATCGTGCGATCCGATATCATGGTTATGGCCTTCGATATCGCGCGCACCAAAACCGTTTTTGATCAAGATCCGGACAAGCTCCGGCAGTTTCTTACTTTCCAGGCTTCAGTGCGCGGTCTGGCAGCGGCGATCGTAATTGACAAAGATCTTAAGGTCATTGCGCGTGCCGACGTAAATGTGAATCAGACCTTTGCGCTGCCGCCGCGCGATGCATTGTCTCACATCACCGACAAGGAACCGCAAATCGTTCTGTTGCCGGATACCAACTATGTCGCGGCAATCGTCAAGCTCGATCAATACGACAACTACTATCTCTATATAACGAGGTTGCTCGATCCGCGCGTTGTGCCGCAATTGCAAGCCACGCGAGCGAGCGTCACCGAATATGCCGCGTTGGAATCAAGACGCGTCGGCGTACAGGTTGCCTTTGCGTTGATGTACACAGTAATCGCCTTGATTGTGCTTCTTTCTGCGGTCTGGATTGGCTTCAACTTTGCCAATCGCCTGGTCGCGCCGATCCGCCGGCTGATCGGCGCTGCTAATGCCGTCTCGACGGGGAACCTTCATGTTCGAGTTCCGGTGCGCCAGGCAGAAGGCGATCTCGCACACCTCGGCGAAACTTTTAATCGCATGATTCAGGAATTGCGCACACAGCGCGATGACATCATGCATGCGCGTGATCTCATCGATAGCCGTCGGCGGTTCACCGAAGCCGTGCTTGCTGGCGCCAGCGCGGGCGTCATTGGCGTCGATAGCGAAGGAAAAGTCAGCATCCTGAACCGGTCGGCGGAAAAGCTGATCGGGTGCACCGAAAACGAAGCGCTTGGCCGGCCACTGAATGGAGTTCTGCCTGAGCTTGCAGACACCATGGCTGCGGCGCAATCGGGCGCGCCCACCCAAGATCAGATTACGATCACCCGCAACGGTCGCGAACGCAATTTGTCGGTGCGCGTCACCAGCGAGCAGTCGGGCGATTCCGATCGCGGCTACGTGGTGACACTCGACGATATTACCGAGCTTGTGACCGCGCAGCGTACGTCGGCTTGGGCCGACGTGGCGCGACGCATCGCGCATGAGATCAAGAATCCACTCACACCGATTCAGCTTTCGGCCGAACGGCTGCGACGCAAATACGGGAAAATGATTGGTGAGGACCGTGCCGTTTTCGAACAGTGTACCGATACCATCGTTCGGCAGGTCGATGACATAAGACGGATGGTCGACGAATTTTCTCATTTCGCGCGAATGCCGAAACCGGTGCTCGCCGCGGAAGATGTCGCCGATGCGGTGCGGCAGACAGTGTTCTTGATGCGTGTCGGCAATTCTGAAATCAATATCGATGCAGAGATTTCGGAAGATCCGATGCCGGCGCGTTTTGACCGGCGATTGATCTCGCAGGCCCTGACCAACATCATCAAGAACGCGACCGAAGCAATTGCGGCGGTATCCCCGGCGGAGCTCGGTAAGGGCACAATCCATGTCTATGTCGCTCGCGATGGCGCCGACATCGTGATCGATGTCGTTGATAACGGCATCGGCTTGCCAGCGTCGAACCGTAATCGGCTGCTCGAGCCGTATGTCACCACCCGGGAGAAGGGGACCGGGCTCGGCCTCGCTATCGTCGGGCGCATTGTCGAGGAGCATGGCGGCAGCATTGAGCTACGCGACGCAGCAGAAAAGATCCCCGGGCAGCGCGGTGCCTGGGTGCGTGTACGCTTTGCCGCCGAGGGCAAAGTCGACTCCGCTGAACCTGAAAAAACTCAAGATCGTGCGCGGGTGACGTGATGGCCGCTGAAATTCTAATCGTCGACGATGAGGCCGATATCCGCGATCTTGTGGCGGGTATCTTGCAGGATGAGGGTTACAGCACGCGGACCGCGCGCAACAGCGATGACGCGCTCGCGGCAATCACAACGCGACGGCCAAATCTGGTTTTTCTCGATATTTGGTTGCAGGGCAGCAAGCTCGACGGTCTGCAATTGCTTGACGCCGTCAAGCAAGAGCATTCCGAGCTTCCAGTCGTGATGATTTCCGGCCATGGCAACATCGAGACCGCGGTGGCTGCCATCAAGCATGGCGCCTACGATTTCATCGAGAAACCGTTCAAGGCTGACCGGCTGGTCCTGGTAGCCGACCGTGCCCTGGAAAACTCTCGGCTCAAACGCGAGGTCAAGCAACTCAAGCAGCTGTCGCCGCAGCCCGCGACCTTGATTGGCCACTCCGCCGCGATCGCGCAATTGCGTCAGGCCATCGAACGCGTGGCGCCGACCAATAGCCGAGTGCTGGTCATCGGTCCCTCGGGGGCGGGCAAGGAACTCGCGACGCGAACACTTCATCAATTGTCGGGACGGGCCAGCGGTCCCTTTGTCGTCATTAACGCAGCCGCTATTACACCCGAGCGCATGGAAGTCGAGCTATTTGGCGTTGATCAATCTAACGGCTCTGAAGGGCGCAAGCCCGGCGCGCTGGAAGAAGCGCATGGCGGTACACTGTTTTTTGATGACATTGCCGACCTTCCGCGAGAGACCCAAAACAAGATCTTGCGTGTGCTCGTGGATCAGACATTCCAGCGCGTCGGCGGCAGCACCAAGATCGCTGTCGATGTCCGCATTGTGTCGTCGACCTCGCGCAATCTCGAACTGCTGATCGCCGAAGGCAAATTTCGCGAGGACCTCTATCATCGTCTTGCGGTCGTGCCGATCCGCGTGCCGCCGCTGGCGGAACGGCGGGAAGATGTTCCGGATCTCGTCGACTATTTCATGGATCAGATTTCGCTGGCGACCGGCCTTCCAAAACGGCGTATCGGCGATGACGCCATGGCAGTCCTGCAATCACACAATTGGCCCGGAAATGTGCGCCAGTTGCGAAACAACATCGAGCGGTTGATGATTCTTGCCGGCGGTGATCCCGATGCGGTGATGAATGCGAGCATGCTGCCTCCGGACGTTGGCTCAATGGTGCCGAGCATGCCGAACGGCAATGGCGGCGAGCATCTGATGGGTCTGCCGCTACGCGATGCCCGCGAGGTTTTCGAGCGCGAATATCTGGTCGCGCAGATCAGCCGGTTCGGCGGCAACATCTCGCGAACCGCAGAATTCGTCGGGATGGAGCGCTCCGCTTTGCATCGCAAGCTCAAAGCACTCGGGATCGATTAGCGTTTCATGTCGCGCATCGCTTACGTCAATGGCCGTTATTTGCCGCGGAGCGAGGCCAAGGTCGCCGTCGAAGACCGCGGATACCAATTTGCAGACGGCGTCTACGAGGTCTGTGAGGTCAGGGGAGGGCGTGTGGTCGACGAGCGGCGACACATGGCGCGCCTCGGCCGTTCGCTTGGCGAATTACGTATCGCGCGACCAATGTCGCCAGCAGCGCTTGCGGTTGTGTTGCGCGAAACAATCCGGCGCAATCGCGTCCGCGATGGCATCGTCTATGTTCAGGTCACCCGCGGCGTCGCGCGACGGGATTTTCCATTTCCGGCCGACGATACGCGGCCGTCTCTGGTCGTCACCGCGCGCAGCAGTGATCTGGAGCGCCTTGAGCAGACCGCGGCGGAAGGGATTGCTGTCGTCACCGTCCCGGACAATCGCTGGAAACGCGTCGATATCAAATCGGTAGCCCTGTTACCGAATGTGTTGGCCAAACAGACCGCTCGGGAGCAGGGGGCACGCGAAGCCTGGCTCGTCGACGGCGAAGGCTGCGTCACCGAGGGCGCATCGTCGAACGCCTGGATTGTGAGCCGCGACGGCAAGCTGATCACCCATCCGCTCGGCCACGATATCTTGGCCGGCATAACGCGCTCGGTTGTGATCGACGTGATCAAGGCGCAGGGGCTCGCCTTTGAAGAGCGGTGCTTTACGGTCGAGGAGGCCTATGCCGCGCGCGAAGCCTTCATCACCTCCGCAAGCCAGATCGTCTTGCCGGTCGTGAGCATTGATGGTCGCCCTGTCGGAAATGGGGCGCCCGGACTGATCGCGACGGCTTTGCGCCGTGACTATCACCGCCACGCCGAGACCAGCGAATAGAGATTTCCGTTTGTGCGGCTCCGCGAAAACTCGAAAAATCGCGCTATTTCAGTGATTTGACGCGGCTTCTGCCAACTTGTGCTTGCGCCCGGAGAGCACCTGCAATCTAATAGCGGTTCCCGGGCCTCGCACTGCTTCTGCGAGGGGCAAAGCGGCGCATGCTTTTGGACGCATGCGGAAGGACTTGGGCAAAGAAAGGTCTCGCGCGCTAGACGCGAGCAAAAATGGAAAAACGGCCATGGCAGCCGATCGTGCGCAAAATCTTCAAGACACTTTTCTCAATCACGTCCGCAAAAGCAAAATCCCTCTCACTATCTTTCTGGTGAATGGCGTCAAATTGCAGGGCGTGGTGACCTGGTTCGATAACTTCTGCGTGCTGTTGAGGCGGGACGGTCACTCCCAACTCGTCTACAAGCATGCGATCTCGACCATTATGCCGGGTCATCCCATCCAGCTCTTCGAAGGTGCCGACGAGCCGCCGGTCGGAGACAAGGTCTGATTGGAACTACGCCGCCGTGATCAACGCGCCGATCTCCTGAGCCCAACCGCATCGGGCGCCGAGACCGGTCGTGCGATTGTCATTGAACCCTGGCTGAAGAAACTGCCGCCGAAAGGCGGCATGCGAACGTCGACGGATGTGCGCACGCCCGAGGCGCGGCTTGAGGAGGCCGTCGGCCTTGCCCGCGCCATCGACCTGACGGTGGTCGAGGCGGGGCTGGTGACGCTCAACGACATTCGCCCTGCGACTTATATCGGCAAGGGCAAAGTCGATGAAATTGCGGGTTTGGCGAAAAGCCTTTCGGCTTCCATTGTCGTGATGGATTGCCCCGTCTCGCCGGTCCAGCAGCGCAATCTGGAGAAGGCGT
This sequence comes from Pseudolabrys sp., assembly GCA_041500065.1. GTDB lineage: Bacteria > Pseudomonadota > Alphaproteobacteria > Rhizobiales > Xanthobacteraceae > Pseudolabrys. Next base: position 51,909 of record JBGQLL010000001.1, on the reverse strand, counting down.
GGAATACGAAGGTTATCGACCGCACAGGTTTGATTCTCGAAATCTTCGGACGGCGGGCGCGCACACGCGAAGGCGCGCTGCAAGTCGAGCTCGCACATCTCACTTATCAGAAGAGCCGACTGGTCCGCTCGTGGACACATCTTGAGCGTCAACGTGGCGGATTTGGCTTTCTCGGCGGCCCAGGCGAGACCCAGATCGAAGCGGACCGGCGGGTCATCGAGGATCGCATTGCGCGCATCGAGGCAGAGCTCGACAAGGTCAAGCGCACCCGCAAACTGCACCGCGATAGTCGAAAGCGCGTGCCTTATCCGATTGTGGCGCTGGTTGGTTACACCAATGCGGGCAAATCGACGCTGTTCAATCGCATGACCGCAGCAAGCGTGTTATCGGCCGACATGCTGTTCGCCACCCTCGATCCGACACTACGCGCAGTCGATCTACCACAAGGCGTCCGGATCATTCTGTCGGATACGGTTGGATTTATTTCGGATCTTCCCACCATGCTGGTTGCCGCTTTTCGCGCAACCTTGGAAGAGGTGATCGAGGCGGATGTCATTCTGCATGTGCGCGACGTGTCGCATCAGGACTCCGATGCACAATCTCACGATGTTGAAAAGGTGCTCACCGAACTCGGCATCGCAGCCTCCGACCGGCGCTTGATCGAGGTATGGAACAAGATCGACCGGCTCGACAGCGAAGGCCGCGCAAGGTTGCTTAATCTTGTTGAGCGGCAACCGTCGCATCGGCGGACCGTGGCTGTGTCAGCTTTGAGTGGCGAGGGGATCGACCGCTTGATAGGAGCGATCGAAACGCGCTTGAGCGAAACCCGCCAGACTCTCGAGCTCTCAATTGATCCCGCTGACGGCGCAGGCTTGAGCTGGCTCTACCGGCATTCAGAGGTGCTGTCCAAGGATCTGCGCGACGACGGTCGTCTTGCGGTGACAGTACGCGCCGACCCCGACAAGGCCGCGCAGGTGCGTGCAAAGTTCAGCGTTTAGATATTTCGGCCGCCTTAGCCTCGTCCCACAGCCTGTCCATTTCGGCCAGACTTGCATCTTTGGGTGATTTTCCGCGCGCGGCCAATGCGCGCTCGATCGCAGCGAAGCGGCGTTCGAACTTGATATTGGTCTCGCGCAGGACGCCTTCGGGGTCCGCGTCGAGATGGCGGGCGAGATTGACGACCGCGAACAGAAGATCACCAACTTCGCCAGCCGTCCGGCCTTTGTCGCCACGGTCAAGCTCTGCTTCGATTTCGTCTGCCTCTTCTCGGATTTTGGCGAGGACCGCGCGCGGATCGTTCCAGTCGAAGCCAACACGGCCAGCTTTGTCCTGGAGCATCAGGGCTCTGGTTAATGCGGGCAGGGCGACCGGCACCCCGGCCAAGGCTCCATCGGGCACCTCTTCGCCGCGTTCGGCCCTTTCCTCGGCCTTGATCCGTGCCCACAGCCCCTCAACGGCCTTGGCCGTCTTGCCGTCCGCGTCGGCAAAGACGTGCGGATGCCGGCGGATCAGCTTCGCCGTAATGGCCTCAACCACGTCGGCAAAATCGAAGACGCGCTGCTCCTGTGCCATCCGGGCGTGGAATACGACCTGCAAAAGAAGATCGCCCAGCTCGTCCTTCAGTCCCGCAAGGTCGTCGCGCGCAATGGCGTCGGCCACCTCATAGGCTTCCTCAAGCGTATAGGGAGCAATTGTCCGGAAATTCTGTTCGAGGTCCCACGGGCAACCGCTTCCAGGCGTGCGCAGCGCCGCCATGATCTCGATCAGGCGGGAGATATCGCGGGAGGGCTTCACACGGGGACCGGACTTGAGGTGGATCTGATCTGGGGTTCAGCGAGCGACCGCATCACCGTAGCAAAGCGTGACCACCGCCGCGACCACACATCCGCGATTCGCATAAGACATATTATGGAATATTTCCAATAAAGCCTGATTTACAGCGGATGGAACGCATTTAGATAAAAATCGATGCTTCAATGGGCTGGCCGGCAGCGTCAAGGTCACTTCAGGCCTTGAAGCTCATCCGGTCATAGGCTGGTTCCACTGTTGCCGGCAAATGCAACCGCAGCGCTGCGTAGTCCATATCGGTGTGCAGGTTGGTCAGGATAGCTCGCCTTGGTTTGACCCTGGCGATCCAGTCCAACGCTTCATCGAGGTTGAAATGGCTTGGGTGTGGCGTCTTACGCAGCGCGTCGACGATCCAGACGTCGAGGCCACTCAGAGCCGCGACGCTGTCCACCGACAGCCCCTTGATATCGGCCGAATAGGCCACATTGCCAAAACGGAACCCCAACGACGGGATGTCGCCGTGCTCCTGGAGAACAGGCAACGCCTCGATAGGGCCGCCCTGCCCAGCGATGATAACCCGCTCGCCTGGGACCAGACGTTTCTCCGAGGCAATCGGGGGATATTCGCTACCGTGCGGCGTCATGAAGCAATAGGCAAACCGGGCGTGCATCGCGCGGGAGGTGGGCTCATCCAGGTAGACATCGACGCGCCGGCGCCTGTGCACGAACAGCGGGCGTAAGTCGTCAATGCCGTGCGTGTGATCGGCATGCTCGTGCGTAATCAAGACGCCATCGACCCAATCGACCTCGGCATCCAAGAGCTGCATGCGGAGATCGGGCGAGCAGTCGACGAGCACGCGCGTCCGATGCCCTTGGGAATTCATGCGTTCAACCAGCAGCGAGCAACGCCGCCGCCGATTCTTAGGATTGTTCGGGTCGCAATCACCCCAGCCGAGCGCCACCCGCGGAACGCCCATCGACGAGCCGCAGCCCAGGATGGTGAAGGTTAATGTCATGCGGCGTCTGCCACCACACGGGGCACTTTGCTGAACAGCCGGAAAAAATTCTCCGTCGTCTGGCGCGCAATCTCGTCGGCAGAAACGCCACGCGTATCCGCTAAGACTTTAGCCGTTTCGGCTACATATGCGGGTTCGTTGCGCTTTCCCCGATACGGCAGTGGTGCGAGATAAGGCGCATCGGTCTCGACCATGATGCGGTCGCCCGGCAGCGCAGCTGCAACTTCGCGCAAGGCGTCCGAATTCTTGAAGGTCAGAATGCCCGTGAAAGACACATAGTGCCCCAGGTCCACGGCCGCGAAAGCTAGGTCGCGGCCGCCGGTGAAACAATGCAGGACAGCCGGGAAGGTGCCCTTCCCGCTTTCCTCGCGCAAAATCCGGGCCATGTCGGCATCGCAGTCGCGCGAATGAATCACCAGCGGCAAGCCGGTCTCGCGAGCCGCTGCAATATGTTGCCGTAAACTTGCGGCCTGCGCGTCCCGCGGACTATTGTTGCGAAAATAGTCGAGCCCGGCCTCCCCGATCGCCACTACTTTCGGATGCTTCGAAATCGCGATCAGTTTGGCGGCGTCAATGTCCGTCTCCTCGTGCGAGTAGTGCGGATGTGTGCCGATCGAACAGAAGACTTCGGGAAACTTTTCAGCAATTGCCAGCACCTGCGCGTGTTTCTTCACGCGCGTTGAGATGGTCACGAGGCGGCCGATACCCGCTGCACGTGCCCGCGCGACGATCGCGTCAAGCTCGGTCGAAAAGTCCGGGAAATCCAGGTGGCAATGACTGTCGACAAGCATAAAAGGCAACAGGAAGGTCCTTCACGGGATGAGACGGTGTGCGAGATAGCCTCCAGCCAAGCCGGGGGCAAGGGCATCCGCGCCGGTCCCGCTTTCGGGACCTTAATACGCCTGCAATGCGAGGACCCCGCCGGGCCCGATCATCAGCCCCCATGTTTCCTCGGCAGCGAGCTCGACTTCGTCAGTTTGCATCGGCTTGCCCGGTAACTTGATCGAGTACTTATATTTGCCTGGTGCCAGGTCAAGCACTGGTCCATCCGGGCCCTTGGTGCCCGCACCAGCCGCAACATTGATCGTTCTGTTGTTGAATGTAATCGCGGCCGCCGCGCTGTTGATGTTGCCGAACATAACCTTGGCCTGGCCTGGCTTTGGCAGGATGCCGGCTTTCGCCGTCGCGTCGGGATTCCTGACCACGACGTTCACGACGGTCTCACCGTCCTTGCGGCTCAGCTTGAGTAGCGCGGGCCCTTCGGGAGAGACATATCCGAGCACAACGTTCTCGGGGGCAACGACTGCGCCGCTGGCCTCCTCCTTCCAGTTGAGCTTGCCGAGCTCGCGACGATAAAAACCAAGTACGTCAGCAAGTTCGAGCGGTATGTTCGCCTTGAGCTCCCGGCGGAACGGGGTCTTGGTGCCCTTGCTCATCGTATGGCGCTTTGGAACCGGCAAGCCGCCGCTCTCCTCAGCCTCAAGATCTTGAGCGTTGGCCTGCACTGGAGCATTGGCCGCCTTTGCGGATGCGACCTTCAGCGCGGATCCGTCGGCGGACACGTTCGTCATGTTGCCCATGCGCATGATTGTGAACGACACCGATTTGCCGGCTTTTGCGAAATTGAGCACGACCATATTGGCGTTGTTGATCACCGACGAACGCGAATCCCACCCCTGCTCTTTCATGGTGAACCGGTAGAAATCGGCCACCCCTGCAAGGCTCGAAGCACTTTTGAACTCGAGCTTGCCGTCGGCGCCGTCGAATTCGATCTCTTCTGCTGTATCGGGCACAGGGACCGGCGCTTTGGTATCCGCGAGCAAACGTAGCGCTGGCGCAGAGCTTTTTGGAGGTTGTGAGGGTGCTGCGGGCGGACGTCCGACGGCGGCCGCGTCGCCAGCGGCCTCGCGCATCATCTGCTGCGCCTGTTTCAAAAGCGCATCGACTGAATCAGCTTGGGTTTGCGGTTCGGCCTTGGGCGCCACTCTTGGTATGCGGAGCACGAGATCGACGGTTGTCAGGTCGTACTTGTGAGCGAGTTTGAGAACGGCCGGTCCTTCCGGAGAGGTGAAATTGAGAGTGACCGCGTCTGGATTGACGGCGGCGCCCTGTGTCTCTTCCTTCCAGTTGCGGGCCGCCAGCTCACGACGATAGAAAGCCAACACTGTTCCGACTTCGGCGGGAACGTGGGCCGACACCGTATGCTGGGAGTCGCCACCGGTGCCGCCCGCGGTCTTACTTAACTTCGGCACTGGCAGACCGAAAATCTCCCGACCCGCTTCGAGGGCTTGCGGCTCGGCAAATGGCGGAACCTTTATTTCGATGACGGCTTTGTTGTCGTCGCGGCGTTGCACCGACAGCACGATCGGCCGTTGCATTCCGCGCGTGAAATAAGCAATCGTGCCGTTCGGTAATTTCTCATCCAGCGCCGCGTTTGGCCACTGCTTCGCGGCGTCCGTTGCCGACAATGGCGCCCAACCTAACGCAGCCAGCTCCTTGCGATAGAAAGCCAGAGTGGCTTCGACAGTACCCGCTGTGATGCAGTTGAGATACGGGCGGTTCGCGTCGAACACGATGTCGGCCGCGTCATCGGGAATCGCGAGGGCAAAACTCAGCCGGGTCGGGGAATACCAGACAGTGGTGACCTCGCTGGTCTGTTCGTTTTTCCCCACTTGAATTGTGAAAGACACCGACAATCCCTGCGGTCCTTTTTTGAAGGCGAGTAAAGTGTTGTGGGCCTCCAACGGGGCCACGTACTGCTTCCAGCCGTCGGCGGCCAGCATCTGCTTGGTCGCCGCTATCGTATTCGCGAGCGAGCCCCCAACGGAATAAACCAATGAGTCTGAAGACGAACGGGAGGTGTCTTCCTTCGCGCCATCAAGGCGCGGCAAACGGCTAACGTCGACTAGCGCCGCGCCCGTATTGTCGCTGTTGAAAAACTCCTTCTGGAGGGTCTCGAGATAGCCAGCCGGCAATTCTTCAAACTTGACCTTGGTCCGGCCGGCTTCGGTGCGCTCAAGTACGAGCGACGCAAATCGCCGGTCGCCTTGCAGGTAGTAGGCGTAAGCACCGCTCTTGGTCATTTCGCCGGACGTGCCGCCGGCCGGTTGAATCCCGTTCAGCTTTTGAGACCACAGTGACCATCCAAGTTGGCCAAGTTCCTTGCGATAGAAATCCAGCATTGGCTCGATCGCCTCGCCCGAAACAAGGGTCAGCAGCGGCTTGTTCGGATCGAACTCGATGCTGGTGGCATCTTTGGGAAACGGCAGGTCGTCTTTCAGCGCCACCACATTGTATTGCACGCTGGTGGCGTTGCCTTGGGCGGGCGCAACCGTGATGAACACGCCGATCGCCTGCGGTCCTTTCTTAAGCGAGAGGGTGCGCTGATCTTCATTCGTAGATACGGAGGTCGACGGAGCGACATATTTTTGCCAGCCGTCAGAGGCGAACGCCTTGTCGACAGTATCGGCGGTCTTCGCGACCGAATCGGGCGACGTGTAGATCGTGCTCGCCGGACTGGAAAAAACGATCTTGGCGCCGGCGACCCGCGGCAAACGGCCGGTGTCGAGCGTGCCGTCGGATTTTTCCGATTTGGAACAGCCGGTCGCGAGCACTAAAATACAAAAGAATGCGAGCAACAGCGAGATTTGCCTCTGGCCGCGTGGCCCGCGGCAATTCAATTCGGACATTGCAGGGCGCCCCCCATGGACAACGCGACCTCAATTGGTCACATCATAAGATCAGCCGGTTCAACGATTCACGCTGTTTCTTCTGCTTCCACATAGCGGGGAAACACCGGCGACGGCGCCGGCAATGTGACGCCCGCTTTAATCCTCGATCCCGGGTTAAGCATAGCGAAGCTCCGATCTTCTGGCTTGATCGCCAGAAGATCGAGCATTTTGGATGCTGACGTCGGAACAAACGGCTGGGCCAAAATCGCAACTTGCCGCAGGATCTCCGCGGTCACGTGAAGCACCGTCCCCTGCCGCTTCGGATCGGTTTTCGCCAGCGCCCACGGCGCTTCGGAGGCGAAATAACGGTTGGCATCGGCTACGACCGCCCAAACACAATTGAGCACCTGGTGCAGCTGTTGCGTTTTCATGTGCTCGCGAGCGGTATTGATCATCGCGTCTGCCGCCGCAAGGATGGTCTTGTCAGTTTCGCTGAACGCGCCAGGCTCCGGCAGCTTGCCGCCAAAAGCCTTGCCGACCATCGACAAAGATCTCTGCGCCAGGTTGCCGAGGTCATTCGCGAGATCCGCGTTGATGCGATTGACGATCGCCTCATGGCTGTAATTGCCGTCCTGACCGAACGGCACCTCGCGGAGAAAGAAATACCGGAACTGATCGACGCCATAGGTGTCGGCCATGGTGAACGGGTCGATCACATTGCCGACCGATTTCGACATCTTCTCTCCGCGATTGAAGAGAAAGCCGTGTGAGAAGATGTGTTGCGGTACGTCGATGCCGGCCGACATCAGGAAGGCCGGCCAATAGACCGCGTGGAAGCGCACGATGTCCTTGCCGATCACGTGCAGCGATGCCGGCCAGTAGCGCTTGAATTTTTCGCTGCCGGTATCGGGAAAACCAACACCCGTGATGTAATTCGTGAGCGCATCCACCCACACATACATAATGTGGCCGTCGGTGCCAGGCACGCGGATGCCCCAGTCGAACGTGGTGCGCGAGATCGACAGGTCCTGCAAGCCGCTGCGCACGAAACTGGCAACCTCGTTGAGCCGCTCTTTCGGCAACACGAAATTCGGCCGTGCGTAGAGGTCGAGCAACTTCTGCTGGTAGGCAGAGAGCTTGAAGAAATAGCTCGCCTCCTCCACCCATTCGACCGGCGTGCCGGTTTTGGCGGAAACCCGTACTTTCTGCTCGTTTAGATGCGTCTCATCCTCGGCGTAGTAAGCCTCGTCACGCACCGAATACCAGCCGGCATATTTGCCGAGGTAAATGTCACCGTTCTGCTCCATCCGCTGCCAGATCGCTTCAGATGAGCGGTGATGGCGCTCTTCGGTGGTGTGGATGAAATCGTCGTTCGAGCAATTCATCCGCTTTACCATCGCCTCGAAGCGCGGGACGTTGCGGTCGAGCAATTGGCGCGGCGTCAGCCCCTCCTTTGCGGCGGTCTGCTGGATCTTCTGCCCGTGCTCGTCGGTGCCGGTGAGGAAATAGACGTCGTAGCCATCGAGCCGCATGAAGCGGGCGATGGCATCGGTGGCGATCGCTTCATAGGCGTGCCCGATATGCGGCGGGCCGTTCGGGTATGAGATCGCCGTGGTGATGTAAAAAGGCGTCTTGGCCGGCATTTCTCGTTTTCGTTCAAAGACGTGGATGGCCGGGAAAGCCCGGCCATGACGAGTCTGGGACTTGGTATCAATGGGGGGCGGCCGGGGCAAGCTGGGCGCTGCGGCGGCGAATTATTCAAAATTGCGTTGAACCTTTGTCATCAAGCATCAGTCAGATGGAGTGATGACCCATGACCCACGGACCAACGCACGCTTTCGCCAAATTTGGCGCGCGGTAGCGGTGACGTGCGGTTGGGTTTGTCCGCCGTTTGGGCCGCAGCGCTGCTTTACGGCCTTTTCAGCCGGGTCATGGAGACGCTCTTGGGTCCCGTCGCCTCTCATATCTTTCCTTTTCAGCGTTTTTCAGCTGACACGCGTTTTTTTTGATTCGTTTGGGATGAACCATTCGCGCGGAGGTCGCGACTACAGTTTTGAGTGCAATCGTCGGGTTCCGCCACACCCCGGCGTGTTGTATTCGGTAGCCCCGCCGTCTCTCTGAGTTCGGCGGGGCTACATTTTATTTTGTGGCCATGCGGCGGGCTGCCGGCGGGGCCTCACCGGGCCCCGCCGGTGAAATCACGAAGGTGAGCCACGTGTTCCAGCCGTCGGCACGATGCGCTGCGTCGAATTCCCAATAGCCTTTGAGATTGAGGTAGCCCTGGTAGTCCTTGTTGAGCGGAAGGATGATGCCGAGCTGCGGACCGATACCAGCAACGCGGGACTCGAAGCAGCCGACCCGATCGCCGGTTCCGCTATCGCAAGAGAGCTGGTTGTACAGATAACCAACGACGCCGACCTGAAGCTGCTTGCTCAGGAATTGTGATGCACCCCAATCAAAATGCATATCGATGCCGTTTTGATATTGGGTGTGTGTATTTTCGAAGTTATATGTGAATCCCAGTGCGGCCGAGAATTCGTGCCCCGTCTTGGGATCGAAGTAGGTGTAGGCGCCGCCGGCGTCGATCGCGTTGTGGCCAATACCGAGATTAGCGATCGACGTGGAGCTATAAACCCCTGTTGTCAAATTCCCTGTAATGTACGCCAAGAAATTATTGACGCCTTGATTCCATCGCACATTGAATTGCGGAACCAGATCTCCGAAGCCGGTCGCAGATTCACTAAGGCTGCCCGATCTTGTAAAACCGAAGGGGCCTACCGAGCCGGTTAACGTCGCATCGACTGAGGCCTGACTGCGTCCGTATGGCACTACCAGGAGGACGTTCGCCTGGCCACCCAGTACAGGAGTGGCGAACGTATAGCTGGGAATGAACATGCCGAGGTCTGCCCTCGCGTTTAAATTCGCCGCGACATTCGCGTTGAAGTTGGCGGTGATATTGCCGCGGTTCACCTGACGCGCGAATGCCACATCGCCGCCGGCCGATACCGAGGTGTGATAGTAGATATTGATCAGTGACAATCCCGGCTGCTGCGGCGTTGCTGCCAGGCTCCCGAAAAAGCCCGGCACCCAGAAACTGATGCCGCCTTCGTCTGCAATTGCCGGATCTGCAGTCATGGCCGCCGCCAAGACAGCTGAAGCGCACAGCGCGCCCCGCGCAGTTCGACTGATCAGCTTTGTGTATGCCGCTTTTTTCATCGGCGCCCTCCACCGCGTGCCAGCTTAGGGCGCCATGTCACAAAAGACAGAAGCTCGCAGCGCTGAGTGCGAGAATTCGGGTCAACGTGACCGTCGAGCCACAAATACGTAACACGGAAGAACCTGATACCGTCCGGTGATGCGGCAAAACGTAGAGTTTTCTGGAACTTAAGCCGCGCGATCGGACATGAATTGAAAAACAATTCATATGGCTTGAGCTCAATCGATGCTGCTGAACTCCCTTTGACCCATCACATTTTCGTCAATTGATGCCGTCCAGCATCCGCCGCAACATATTGCCGGCTGCGTTTCGCCCCTGCTTGTGCGGGAGTTCAGGTCGTGTCGTTTGTCGAGGTGCCAATATCAGATCGGATTGACGCACCGAGCTCCGCGCGCCACGCAAACATGGTCCGGATTCCGGGCGGCACGTTCCGCATGGGCTCCGACAAGCACTATCCCGAAGAAGCCCCGGTCCATCGCGTCACTGTGGATGCTTTCTGGATCGATCGTACGCCCGTCACCAATGCGCAGTTCAGGGAATTCGTTCGCGAGACCGGCCATGTGACATTCGCCGAGATCCCGCCTGATCCGAAAGATTATCCCGGCGCGCTTCCGCACATGTTGTTTGCCGGCTCGCTGGTGTTCACGCCGCCGGAGCATCCGGTTGATCTGCGCGACTGGAGCCAGTGGTGGACATTCCTCAGGGACGCTGACTGGCGACACCCGTACGGTCCAGGAAGCAATATCGACGGCCTTGACGATCATCCTGTGGTGCACATCGCCTATTCGGATGCGATGTCTTATGCGCGCTGGGCCGGCAAGGATTTGCCGACGGAAGCCGAGTGGGAATTCGCTGCTCGCGGTGGCCTCGAAGAGGCCGAATTTGCGTGGGGCAACGAGTTCATGCCGGACGAGCGGCAGATGGCCAATACCTGGCAGGGCGAATTTCCGCACCAGAAGCGCAACTCGAACGGTTTCGAACGCACGACGCCGGTGCGGGCCTTCCCGCCGAACGGCTACGATCTCTACGACATGATCGGCAATGTGTGGGAGTGGACCAGCGACTGGTATTCACACAAGCACCAGGCCGATGCGCCGAAAGCGTGCTGCATTCCTGAAAATCCGCGCGGTGGCCCAGAGGCCGAAAGCTACGATCCACGCCAGCCGAACATCAGGATTCCCCGCAAGGTTCTCAAAGGCGGCTCGCACTTGTGCGCGCCCAATTACTGCCGCCGTTATCGGCCCGCCGCGCGCCATGCGCAGCCGGTCGACACCTCGACCAGCCATATCGGATTCCGGTGCGTCATGCGAGAAAAAGGAGAGAGCTGAAAGAAGAATTCGCGCACTTCACCATTCTCAAAAATAGAGTTCGTGCGCCATCAAGTTCTCGCACGGCCGATGTGCTTGTCGACGCGATAGGTTGATGCGTCATTACTGTAAGGAACATCCATGAAACGGACCGCAGTTCTATCATTGAGCCTTCTCGCAGCCCTAACGTCCGCTCCGGCTGCGAATGCTCAAATCAGTGCGGCATCGATCCCCGAAACGGAAGCGCAAGCCATCGCCGCCGAGGCATATCTTTATTTCATTCCGCTCATCACCATGGACGTGACGCGCAAGCAGCTCATCAACACCGAGCCCGGCAAGGGTCTTGGTGGCCCGATGAACACGTTCGACAACATCCCCGCTTTTCCTGCCGCGGACATGAGGGCCGTCGTGCGGCCCAATTTCGACACGTTGTACTCGAGCGGCTGGATCGATTTAACACGCGGACCAATGGTGATTTCCGCGCCTGATACCGGCGGCCGCTACTATCTCCTTCCCATGCTCGATATGTGGACCGACGTGTTCGCGTCACCTGGGTGGCGCACGACGGGCACAAAGGCGGGCAACTTCCTGCTCGTTCCACCCAAGTGGCAAGGAAAAGTACCCGCTGGATTCACGCGGATCGATGCGCCGACGCCTTATGTCTGGATCATCGGCCGCACCAAGACGGATGGCCCCGCGGATTACGACGCGGTGCATGCCATCCAGAAGGGTTTCAAGATCATGCCATTATCCGGCTGGGGCAAGCCGCCGGTCGCAGTGAAGGCGAGCATCGATCCAAGTGTCGACACCAAGACCCCGCCGAAGAAACAGGTCGACACCATGGCAGGCCCCAAATATTTCGCCTACGCGGCCGAATTGCTCAAGCTGCATCCTCCACATGATACCGATCAGCCGATCATCGCGCGCCTGAAGCGGATCGGTTTCGAGGCCGGCAAGAGCTTCGATGTCACCAAGCTCGATGCAACCGTGCAGAAGGCCGTCGACGGTGCGCCGGCTGCGGCGCAGAAGCTGATGGAGTGGAAAACGCCGACCCTTGCGCGTGTCGTGAACGGCTGGTCGATGAACACCGACACGATGGGCGTCTATGGAAACTACTATCTCAAGCGCGCCATGGTCGCGCAGATGGGGCTTGGCGCAAATCTGCCTGAGGATGCGATCTACCCCCTCAATCTTGCTGACGAGGCCGGCAAGCCGCTCGATGGCGCGAACAAATACGTCATCCACTTTGCCAAAGAGGAAATACCGCCAGCCGACGCGTTCTGGTCAATCACTCTGTACGACCCCGAAGGCTTCCAGGTTGCAAATTCAATCAACCGTTTTGCGGTGAGCAGCTGGATGCCTTTCAAGCGCGACGCCGACGGATCGCTGACGCTTTACTTCCAGAACGAAAGCCCCGGCGCGGATCGCGAGGTCAACTGGCTCCCGGCGCCCAAGGGGCCATTCAATCTGACGATGCGTCTCTATGCGCCGCGGTCTGAGGCGTTGACCGGCCTGTGGAACCCCCCGCCAGTCACGGCGGCCAAGGAGCGCGCCAGCACTGGCGCCAACTGAGCAGGCTCGACGAACGCGCGCCGCCCTCACCGGCGGCGCGCAACAACTGCGACCCGAGTTTCAATCGAGCGCATATCAGGAGGATGTCATGACCATGAAAGACGACCAAAGCAAAAAGGCGAATGTCAGCCGGCGCAACATCCTGCTCGGAGGCACCACGCTCGCCGCCGCATCGGCGATAGCATCAACGGCGCCAATGCAAACGGCGATGGCACAGCAGCCGCGACCCACATCTGCGTCGACCGGGAGCAAGCCAAATATCCTCATCATCTGGGGCGACGATGTCGGCATCGCGAGCATTAGTGCCTACTCCAGCGGCCTGATGGGGTACGAGACACCGAACATCGACCGCATCGGACGCGAGGGCATCAGGTTCCTCCACTATTACGGCGAGCAGTCGTGTACCGCAGGCCGCGCTGCCTTCCTCACCGGCCAGCATGGCATCCGCAGCGGCCTGACCAAGGTGGGATTCCCCGGCGCGCCGATGGGCATGAGTCAGCTGGATCCCTCGATCGGCGGCCTGCTCAAGAACCTCGGTTATGCCACCGGGCAGTTCGGCAAGAACCACGTCGGCGACCGCAACGAATCGCTGCCGACGGTGAACGGCTTCGACGAGTTCTTTGGCAACCTCTATCACCTCAACGCCGAGGAAGAACCCGAACTGCCGGACTATCCAAAGGATCCGGCCTACCTCGCCAAGTTCGGACCGCGTGGCGTCCTCAAGTGCAAGGCGACCGACCGAGACGACCCGACGGTCGATCCGCGCTTCGGCAAGATCGGCAAGCAGACCATCGAGGATACCGGCGCGCTTACCAAGAAGCGTATGGAGACGATTGACGACGAGACCTCGGCCGCTGCCATCGACTTCATGAAGCGGCAGCAAACAACCGGGAAGCCGTTCTTCTGCTGGTTCAACGCGACCCGCATGCACTTGCGCACGCACGTTCGCGCCTCGCATCGCGGTCGCTACACGCACGGCGACAGCGAGTACATCGATGGCATGGTTGAGCACGACGATACGGTGGGCAGTCTGCTCAAGGCGCTGGACGATATGGGCGTCGCCAACAACACCATCGTCGTCTACTCAAGCGACAACGGCCCCCACATGAACTCCTGGCCAGACGGCGCCATGACCTGGTTCCGCTCCGAGAAGAACACCAACTGGGAGGGCGCCTTCCGCGTGCCCTGCCTGGTCCGCTGGCCGGTCGCGATCAAGCCCGGCACGGTCACCAACGAGCTGATGAGCCACAACGACTGGATTCCGACTCTCTGTGCTGCCGCCGGGGAGCCGGACATCGTCAACAAGCTCAAGGCGGGCTACACCGCCAACGGCATCAATTACAAGGTACACCTGGACGGGTACGACCAGTCCGCGTTCCTGCGCAATGTCAGCGGCACTGCAGCGAACAACAATGGGACGAAGAGCGCGCGCGACAAGTTCTTCTATTCTGACGACGACGGCTTGCTGGTAGGGCTGCGGAAGGGCGACTACAAGTACGTCTACGCGGAGCAACGCCTGGCCGGGACGCTGGGTGTGTGGGCCGAGCCCTTTACGAAACTGCGCCTGCAGAAGATTTTTAATCTGTTACAGGACCCGTTCGAGCGGGCCGACATCACGTCCAACACATTCTGGGACTGGCAGCTCAACCACGTCGGACAGGTCTATGGCGCGATGGACGACGTCGGCGCGTTCGTTGCGACGTTCAAGGAGTTTCCGCCGCGCTCGTTCCCGCCGAGTTTTGTGCCGGCAAACATCCTTGAAGAGACGCTGGATGACATCAAAGATCAAAGGCAGAAGGCGGGCGAAAGGGCCAAGAGTATCGATAAAATCCGTTCCGGCGTGAACCAGATGATCGAACAGCAACTTCAGCAACGTGGCGTCAAATAAGCCGCACCGCATCCAGACTGGCCGGCAGCGATGCCGGCCGGCTAGCTTCTCCGCACCATCGACAAGGATTCGACTTAACCGGGAGGGGGCATGTCTTTTCTCGATATCTTCGCCTGGATCGTTCTTCTCATTCTGGTCGCAAGCGCGCTTGCGATGTTTTTCATCGCGGGCTCCCTGCCCGGCCATATCGCCAGAGGACGCGGGCACCCCTGGGCCCAGGCGGTCACCGTGGCCGGCTGGGTGACACTCATCTGCGGTTTCGTACTGTGGCCGATCGCGCTGATCTGGGCGTACGTGGATATACCCGCGGCGCCGAAACAGGAGGCGCCACGATGATCGTCGCCCTCCTCAATGTTTACCTCGTTATCCTCTTCATCCTGGTGAAGATGAAGATCGTTCCCTTCAACCTGTTCTGGAAGTGCTCCCCGCTCCTCGTGCTTCTGCTGCTGCTGTTCGGCCTGTTCGTTCCGATGGGATGGGGCGCCCCCCAGGGCTCTGCGCTGGTGCTTCGCAATTCGGTAGCGATCGTCCCCGATGTTGCCGGCGAAGTCATTGAGGTGCCGGTCACACCGAACACGCCACTCAAGGCTGGCGATGTGTTGTTTAAGATCGATCCTGTTCCCTACCAGTCGCAACTTGACGCGTTCGCTGCGCAGCTCAAGTTTGAGGAACTGCGGCTGTCGCAGATGACGGAATTGCAGCGGAGCGAGTCCGGGCGCACTTTTGATGTCCAGCAGCGGCAGGCGAGTGTCGACCAGCTGAAGGCGCAGGTCGAAGGCGCGAAGTGGAATCTTGAAAAGACTGTCGAACGCGCCCCTTCCGATGGTTACGTCACTAATGTCGGCCTTCTCAAGGGTGCGCGCGTGGCAAATCTGCCGCTCTCGCCGGTGATGGCGTTCATCAGCACGTCCGAAACGATCGTCGGTGTCACAATCCAGCAGATCTATACGCGGTATATCGAGCCCGGCCAGGAGGTCGAGGTCACGTTCAAGTTTTTCCCCGGCCGGGTGTTTAGGGGAAAGGTCGTCGCCCGACTGGAGTCAATTTCAAGCGGTCAGGTTCTGGCCTCAGGTGCCGCGGCGACAACGAGACAGATCGTGGCCGCGCCGTTTGCAGTTCGTGTCAAGCTAAATGACGACAAGCTCGCGGCAAGACTGCCCACGGGTGCCGCTGGTGCTGCGGCGATCTATACGCCGCACATCAAGCCGGCACACATCATCCGCAAGGTGATCCTCCGGCAGATCGCGATCCTGAATTATGTTAACCCGTTTTGACAGGCACCAATGAAGACCGCTCACACTCCGCGCACATATTTGTTCGCCGCCGTACTGCTCGCGATTGCTGCCTCGAATGCATCGGCGCAAACCTTGGCGGGCTCCCCCATTCCTGTCACCGCTGACAATTTCAACCGTGCCGAAAGCGACCTTTATTTTAGCCGCATCGTCAAAAACGGCGGTTTCGGCAAATTTGAACACACACGTGAGCCCGCGCCGCTCGACAAGCAGACGATCATTCGGCTCAACCGCGATACGCTCTACTCGTCGGCAGTGTTCGATCTCGATGCCGGGCCGGTGAAGGTCACGCTGCCAAATCCGGGCAAGCGGTTCATGTCGATGCTAGTCATAAATGAAGACCACTATATCTACGAGGTCGATTACGGCGCCGGCAATTATAACTTTACGAAATCGGAGGTCGGCACGCGCTATGTCCTGCTGGGCTTGCGTACATTCGCCGATCCGGCCAATCCGCAAGACCTCAAAGAGGCCCACGCATTGCAGGATGCAGTGACCGCCAAGCAGCGTGTCGCCGGCCGTTTTGAGATACCCAACTGGGATCCGGTCAGCCAGAACAAGATGCGCGACTCGCTCCTGGTGCTGGGGGCATCACTCCCCGATCTAAGAAAAGCATTCGGAAGCAGGTTTCAGGTAGACCCGATACGCCACCTAATCGGCACGGCCACCGCATGGGGCGGGAACCCCGACCGAGACGCGATCTATCTCAACGTGACACCGGCCAAGAACGACGGC
Source organism: Pseudolabrys sp. (assembly GCA_041500065.1). Lineage (GTDB taxonomy): Bacteria > Pseudomonadota > Alphaproteobacteria > Rhizobiales > Xanthobacteraceae > Pseudolabrys. The sequence continues at coordinate 35,424 of JBGQLL010000001.1, read as the reverse complement.
ACCACGATCTACAAGCTCAACGTTCCGGCCAAAGTCCCGGTGAACGCGTTCTGGTCGGTGACCGTCTATGGCGCCGACGGCTTTTTCAAGAAGAACCAGTATGACGCTTACTCGCTCAACGCAATCACTGCCAAAAAGAACCCGGACGGCTCTGTCGCCATCCAGTTTGGCGGCTGCGATGGCAAGATCGTCAATTGCCTGCCGACCACGCCGGGCTGGAACTACATGGTGCGGCTCTATCGACCGCGTGACGAAATCCTCAACAACAAGTGGAAATTTCCCGAGGCGCAGGCCGTGAATTGAGTATAATTCCGCCGCGCAGAAGGGGTGCGCCGCCATGAAGAAATACGTCCTTGCGGCACTTGCCGTAATTTGCGTTGGAACCGCGGCAAGCGCGCAGCCCCGTCTAGCCGACAGAGATGTCGTCGAAGCTTACGAATACATGCTTGGCCGCTGGCTGGTGCTGCGGCAGGAAAATCTCGATTTCAAGGAAGGGTTCAAGTGGAACCAGCTCATCCACAGGGAGCCCGGCGGCGTCGATTGGGCGAACCCGAACCTCGACGTTGTCTACAGCGAGGCCTGGGTGGCCGTCGACGAGAAAAGCTGCACGCTGATCGAACTGCCGGATATCAAAGGGCGCTACTACACCGTGCAGGCGCTCAACGGCTGGGGTGAGGTCACCGCCAACATCAACGAGCGCAAATATCCCAAGCACGCGTTCGGGAAATTCGCCCTGTGTGTGAAGGATAGCAAAGTCAACCTGCCGAAGGGGACACTACGGATCAATTTGCCCAGCAAGAAATCGCGAATCCTGGTGCGGGTCGAGCTCGGCGCAAATCCCGCTGAGGCAATCGCGCTTCAGAAGAAGACCACAATGAAGGTCCTCGGCTCTCCGACGATCGACGAGGCGGTCGTCAAGCCGGATTTTCCCAACAACAAGCTTCCCGGCGTCGAGGGTTTCGACAAGACCGAAGCGATTCTTGAAAGCGAGCCCGACCTCAACGCCGGCATGATCGACGTCCGCGAGAAGGCACGCGCGGTCGCCAAGGCCGCCGCCGATCCGGCGCAACGCGCGCGCATCGACGAGGTCATCCGCAAACTGGCGATTCCTTCCTTCCTCGGTGAAATTCCAAAAATGGGCAAGGTTGTGAATGGATGGATGCGTCCGCGCGCCATCGGTAACTACCGCACCGATTATGTGATGCGGAGCATCACCAATTACGCCGGCATTTGGGCGAACAACAGCAAGGAAGTCGTCTATTTCACTGCTCAGGGTCTCGACGGCAGCCAGACCTTCACCCAGACCTATCCCAAGGACGCCCTGCCCCAAACCAAAACGCATTACTTCTGGTCAGTCGTCGCGGTCGATGGCACCGATTACAAGGTTATTCCCAATTCACTCAACCGCTTTCTGTTCAACAAACAGTCGCCGTTGACACTCAACAGTGACGGCTCGCTCACGCTGGTTTTCGCGCCGAAGCTGCCAGACGGCATTCCGGAATCGAACTGGCTGCCGACGCCCAACGGCAAGAAATACAACCTGACCTATCGCTTCTACGGTCCGTCAAAAGACGTCTCGGACGATAAATATTACCCGCCGCCACTCATACGGATCAGTGAAACGCAGGCGGAGAAATTCATCCGGAGCTTGAAGAAGTCCAAGAAGGAGTGACACCGTCGCCGCGAAAGAGCGCCGGTGGATAGCTTTTACGATCCTTCAGTAGGCGAAACGGCCGAGGTCAAAGGCGCGATCTAAAGAAAAAACCAGCACAAGAAATCCTGCCGCCGCAGCAATCAGGGCGGCAGCTCCGACATAGTGTGCGCTCACTATCTCGTTCCGCTTCGACTCCAGACTCTTCCGGACTTCACGAAAGTCTCTGTTCGACATCGGTTAGCCATCCTCGAGTCATTGCTAGACCCCGCGGCAGTCGACGACTAACGAATAAATATGATGGTCTTATCTAGCCGGCTGATGATGAGTTGACGTTTGCGCTATTGCCGTTGGCGTGTCCCGCCCCTAGAACGTTGCCATGAATCGACCCGTCGATTCTCGCGCAGCGGCACGCATGATCGTGGCGACTTTGGCCGTTCTGGCGGCTCTCGCCCTGCTCTTTCCCCCAGCCGTCGTCGCTGCCCCCATGCGGTGTAGCGGCGAGCAGGCCGCCTGCATCACGAGCTGCAAGAAGAACCCGGATCGATCGACGCTCTCGGTTTGCACCACCAATTGCGGCCTGCGCCAATCGGTGTGCATGAAAACGGGCTGCTGGGACAGCGGCATCCAGAAATACTGCGGCCTTTTAAAACAATAGCAGCACAAGACCACCGGCATAGCGCTCAAAAACCGGCTTTCCGGGCGGAAAGTGCGCGACCCTGCCCTGAAACGGCCAATGGTCTTTACGAATTGCTAAACCCGCATCGCGTACACTCTGAATGAAAGTTAACCAGTCAAAATTGCCAATCCGTGGCCAACCAGAACGGTTCTCCAGGGTCTATGGGTGCTCCACTCGAACTCATCCACGAGCTCGACAGCTCGATCGCGCACAGCACGGACCAGCGCCGCTCGGCCATGCTGCGTCACCTCACCGATCTGTTTCTGGTGGGCTCAGATCAATATTCTGAGGATGAAATCGACCTGATCGACGATGTGTTCGTACGGTTGGTCGGGACCATCGAACAGTCGTCGCGCGCGTTGCTTTCAATCCGGCTCGGGCCGGTGCCGGTCGCCCCGCCCAAGATCCTGCGAGCGCTGGCCTGTGACGATGCGATCGAGGTGGCCTCCCCGGTTCTCACTCAGGCTGCACGGCTCGACAATGCGACCTTGATCGAGTGCGCGCGCACCAAGAACCAGGAGCATCTGCTCGCCATTTCACGTCGCAAGACACTTCCGGAGGAATTGACTGACGTCCTGGTCGAGCGCGGCGATCAGCAGGTCGTATTGAGTATGGCAAAGAATGCTGGCGCCAGGTTCTCGGGCAAGGGTTTTGAGATCCTCGTCTACCGCTCGCAAGGCGACGATGCGCTCACATCCTGCGTGGGCCTGCGATCCGACCTGCCGTCGCAACTATTTGAACGACTGCTCGCGGCGGCATCGGAGAAAGTCCGCACCGCGCTTGTGGCCGAACGCGAATATGCGAAGGCAGAGATCGAGCGGGTGGTCGGCGAAGTCGCCGACCGGATCCAGACAGAGGTGTTGAACCAACCGGTTAGCTACGCAACGGCGCAGATACTGGTGGAATCGATGCACCAGGCAGGCCTGCTCACCGCGGGTAAATTGCAGGAGTTTGCCTCGACCGGCCGCTTCGAGGAGATGGTTGCGGCGCTGTCACTGATGTCAAACGTGCCGACGGCGGTCATCGAGCAACATATGCGCGACACGCGCGCCGAATCTCTGCTGGTGCTGGCCAAGGCGATCGGGCTTTCATGGGAAACCACCCGTAGCATCATGATGCTTGCTGCGAAGCGGTACCGTCGTTCGGCAAACGGGGTCGACCAAGCCATGGCTGCGTTCCATCGCCTGCGCCAAACGACGGCCCAGCAGATCCTCGATTTCCATCGTATGCCGCCGGCACGCGCAGCGCACAGGCATTAGGAACGCGGCAAGACCTTCAGCACATGATGTTGAGAAGCGATCCGCTCATCTGCGCATCGGCGCGGATCAGCTGCGCATTGGCCGCGTACGAAATGCGCGCAATCATCAGCTGCACGAATTCATTGGCCAGATCGACGTTCGGGCTCGCCACCATGCCATTGGTGTTGGAGAAAGGTGCGGTCGGATCAAATGCCGAGATGGTCGCCGGCGAAACCGCGGTGACGGTCGCGCTGGTTCCCCCGCCGACAAGATCCGTCTGATTGACTTGCAAAGGCGTATAGGCGGCCGGAAAGTTCTCCGGATTGATCGCGTCCGGAAGTGGACCAGCCGAAAGCGAATTGGCGATGTTGCTCGCGGCCACCTGCCAGCGCAGGCTCGCTACGTTCAGCCCCGAAACGGCTATCGTGCTCGCAATACCCATAGCCTATCGTGATAGTCGTCGTTCCGGAACGCACGGTTCCGGAATTCTGTAAAATTTGACCGATTGGACGTGCGTATGCAGCCAACGTGGCAAACGCATTTTTCGTGCCTTGCGGTCCGATCGTGGTAAATTCGCATCAACCAAAATCAACGCCGGGAGGATGTCACCATGGCCGCCAGCCTCAAACGGGTGAAAGTTGCGCCCAAAGGCATGGGTCTCAACGATTTTGTCGCGATGCAGGAGGGCTTCTTTCCGGCCGAAGGACTCGACGTCGAATTCGACTGGAAGACATTCCGGGGCACGCAATCAAGCTGGAAAGGTCTGGACTACTTCCAGCGGCCGCAGGACCGTCCCTACACGGAAGACAAGCAGGATGTCGTACAGGGCGCTTGCGTCTGGGGCACGATCTGTAACGCCAGCGCGGGCATGGGCCGCGTCGTCACCGAAGGTTACGGTGATTCACCTTGGGCGATCTTCGTGCGGCCGGACTCGAAAATCCGAAGCCCCGAGGATCTGAAAGACATCCCGATCTCGGTCGGCATGCGCGCAGGAAGCCACTTCAATGTGCCCTATCGTCTGGAAAAATATCTGCCGCTCGAACACATCAGGACCGTCAACACCGGCGGCTTTGGCGCACGGCTGAAGGCTTTGCTCGATGGCGAGGTTGAAGCTGCGAGCCTGTTGCCTCCGCAGATCGCGATGGCTGAGCAACTGGGCTTGCGCAAAATCATCGAGGATCGGTTCAAGACGCTGTGGTGGGTGCCGGACAGCGCCACACCGGAGGTCGTGCATGGTTACATGCACGCACTCAATCGCGCCGAACAGGCGCTGGAAGCGGACCTGCCGAAATACCTGCCGTTGTGGAAACTCGCGGTCCCGGCAGAATTTGAGAATTTCCACGCCTGGGATTTCAGCAAGTTCGGGCGTGGCGAACGCTTCGTCAATAAGCCGCTGCCGCGCGCCGAGTTCGACGAAGTCTTCTCGCAGGTCGAGCGCTGGGGTCTCGATCAATATCTAAAAGACCGCAGTCCGGAGACGCTGTCCTATCCGGGTTGAGAGTGAAAACGCGCGGCTGACGCGGCGCGCTTTTCTCGCTCAGCTCTTCATCGGTGGGTAGTCGCGCGAGAACACGGGTTCGGCCAGGAACTTCACAGGGTCCATGGTCCAGAACTGGCTCACCTTTGGATAAGTCTTGATGGTCTTGTTGACCATCTTGCCATCCTGCTTCTCGGCCCGGCGCACATAGACGTCGACGATGGCATTGCCATAGCTGTCGAAACTCAATGGTCCGCGTGGCGTGTCCGCGAGCGAGACGGCGCGCACTGCCTTGACCAGCTGGTCGGCGTTGTCGGATTTGCCGTCGGTCTTTGTCAATGCGGCCTCGATTACCTGGCCATTGGCATAAAAACATGCGGCGTAATGGCCGATGCGCACATCGTCGCCGTAGATTTTCTTCATCGCAGCAATGAAGCGCTTGTTGGCTTCGCTCGGGCGGTCGAGCGAATAAGGATTGGTGTTGATCAACCCGGCCGCACTTTCGTCGTGCGCGCCGATGATCGTGTCATCGGCGACAGTCGCGCCGCCGACGAGCGGCTGCTTCATGCCCAGCCCACGCGCCTGCTTGGTGAATTTAAGAGGATTCGAGCCCGCAAGAACCTCGCAAACGATGTCACATTCCGGAACTTGCGCGATATACGGCGCGTAATCTGCGGTATTGAGTGGTGACCATAGCTTCTTGACCACTTGGCCGCCGTGTTCCTCCAGCACGCGCTGAAAACCCCCGACTTGCTCATAACCGAACGCGAAATCGTCGCCCAGGCTGGCGACGCGTTTGAGCTTCATTTCGTTGAGCACGTAGTCCGCAAGCGGATAGAGGCACTGCGCGGACGTATATGACGTGCGCGTGAGATAGGCATTGGCCTTGCGCTGCGTCACATCCTCGGCACCGGCAAAGGCCAGCGTCGGCATTTTTGCCTGAGCAAGATAATCGACGGTCGCAAGCAGTTCGAAGGCAGCGAAAGGTCCGAGAACGATATCGACCTTGTCGCGTTCGACCACTTCCTGCGCTTTGGTCTTTGCACCAGCCGGGTTGCCACCGGTATCTGCAACGATGAGCTCGACCTTGCGTCCGGACACGGTGAAATTCTTGTCCTTGAGGAATGAGCTGATACCTTCCTCGAAATGGATGCCGCCCGCCGCGAGCGGTCCGGTTTTCACCGTGAGCAGGCCGATCTTGAGAGGCGCGCTCTGCGCGATCGACGGCATTGGAAAAGCGGCGGCGCTGGCAGCGGCGGCGGAACCCGCGAGAAACTGACGGCGATTGGTCCTGTAGGACATGGCATCCTCCCCGAGTTCAAGGCCGTTCTGGCGCGGCCGGATATTTGGACGTGATGCGAGCGGGCCAAATTCAATCACAACGCGTTGGCCAAGCGAACCCCCGATCTGCCCATCGAGCCCACAGAGGCCGTTTGGTCAAGGGCGAGCGGCTTCTGCCAATGCACCGAAAACAGAAAAAACCAGTGGTTTGCGTTCGAGGTTATAGGCCTCCGCCTCGCGCGCGGCCCGGTTGACCTTCTCCCAGGTTTCAGCGACGCGCGCCATTTGCGCCTTGCCTTGCGAGGCTTCGCCCAGCCGCGCCGACAGCCAGCCGTTCACCAGGTCCATGAAGGCTTCCAGCGTTTTCGGGTCGGTGCCGCCAATGGCTTCCCCGAGGGCGTGGAGCCCACGCAGGTCGGGTTCCGGTAGTTGCTCAAGCAATTCCAGAACACGCTGACGAAGCGCCAGTGTCGCACCGTCGAGCAAACCAAGCGCGCGGCCGACGCTACCCTCAGCCGCCTGCGCTGCTTGCAGCACTTCCTGGTCACTTGCGTCCCGGCCCGTCGCCTCGGCGAGGGCGCGCGCCACGTCTTCCCTTTCGAGCGGTCGCAGCAGCAGCCGGCGACAGCGGGAGCGAATCGTCGGCAGTTCGCGCCCCGGCGCGTGACTAATAAGCAGGAGCAGAGAGCGTTGCGGAGGTTCTTCCAGAACTTTCAAGATGGCATTTGCGCCTTCGCGCTGAAGGTCATCGATGGCATCGACAATGGCGATGCGCCAGCCGCCCTCGCCCGCCGTCGAACCGAAAAACGACACCGTACGCCGCACGTCGTCGACCCGGATAACGGTATAAAGTTTGCCCGTCTGCTCGTTGATGCTTCGCTCGAGTACCAGCAGGTCACCCTGTGCCTGCGCGGCAATGCGCCGCGCAACCGGATGTGCGGGATCGACCGCAAGTGACGTTGCCTTTCGGACCTCGGATGTCAGCGGATCGGGATGTGCCAACACGAAGCGGGCTAACCGGAAGGCAAGCGCCGCCTTGCCGATACCGGGTGGCCCGCCGATCAACCACGCATGGGGAATCCGGCCGCTTTTGTAGGCATCAAGCAACCCGCGCTCGGCGTCGCCATGGCCAAACAATGCTGTCGTCTCGCGCGGCAGCTTGCTCTCCCGCTCATCGTTGTCGTCGCTTGTCACGGCGCAGTCGTCTCCGCGACTTCGGTTTTTTCGGGTTTTAGCCGGTTTTGCACGATCGCCCAGATCCGATTTGCCACCACGTCCGGCGATGCGCGGCCGTCGATGACGATGCACCGCGCGGGCTCTTCGGTTGCGAGGGCGCGATAAGCCTTGCGAAGTCTTTCGTGGAATTCCATTGATTCGGCTTCGAAGCGGTCGGCTGCTTTCTTACCGCGCCGTTGACCGGCGCGAGCCAGCCCTACACGCGCGGGCACGTCAAGAATGAACGTCAGTTCCGGAACCGCCGATCCAACGGTCACGCGTTCAAGGCCTCGGATCACGCGTTGGTCAACATTCCCGAGAGCGCCCTGATAAACGCGTGTTGAATCGATGAAGCGATCGCAAATCACCCATTGACCGGCTTCCAGCGCCGGCATGATCGTGTTGCGTACGTGATCATCGCGCGCTGCCGCAAACAGTATCGCTTCGGTCTCCGCACCGAGCGGCTTGGCAATACCGGACAAAAGGATATGCCGGATGATTTCTGCGCCGGTCGAGCCACCCGGCTCTCGCGTGAGCACAACGTCAAGGCCGAGAGATGTCAGCCGCTGCGCAAGCGTCGCCGCGTGAGTTGATTTACCGCTGCCTTCGCCGCCTTCGAAGGTGATGAAATGTCCACGCAAGCGAGCAGGCCTTTTGTCAATTATCGTCGGCGCGCGGCGCCCTCAAACATCATAGCCGTTCGGCTCCGGCACGGAACAGCGCAATTATCATCTCCGTCACAGCATCGAAAGCGCGCTGCGACATGTTCCCCTTGCCGACGTTTTCGGCTGCTTTTAGCGGCATTGACAGGATGAGATTATCGTTGCGCCAGACCTTGAGGTTGCCGATCGGCGTGCCCTCTGTCACTGGCGCAGGCACCGGCCCCTTGTAGACGATGCGTGCGATCAGCTTGTCTGGGCCGGTCTTGGGCAGCATGACGCGCACGAGGCCATCCGCCACCAGAGACACGCGGCTACTGGCGCCACCATAAACTTTGGCAGCCCCGATGGTTTGCCCCTCCGCGAAGAGCACGCGCTGCTCGAAATTCCTGAACCCCCACTCCAGCAACTTCTTGGCTTCATCCGCACGTTCCTTGTCGGTGTTCACGCCATTGACCACAACGATCAGCCGCAGCCCATTCTGGACGGCGGAGCCCACCAATCCGTAACCCGCCTCCCTTGTGAATCCGGTTTTCAGCCCGTCGGCGCCGCTCATCGAGCCAAGGAGCGGGTTGCGGTTTTGCTGACGAATCTTGTTCCAGGTGTAATCCGGTTGCGAAAACAACTTATAAAAGTCCGGATAGGTGCGGATAATGTGACGTGCGAGCATTCCCAGTTCGCGCGTGGTGACCTGCTCGCCAGGATCCGGCAGGCCGTTCGAATTGGTGAAGACGGATTTTTCCAGGCCGATCGCGCGTGCGCGGGCGGTCAACTTGGCAGCAAATTCAGCCTCGCTCCCGGCAATGCCTTCCGCCAGCACGATGCAGGCATCGTTGGCCGACTGGATGATCATGCCATGAATCAGGTCGTCGACCGGAACCTTGCTGTAGATCGCCGCGAACATGGTCGATCCATGCGAGGGCGCACCACCCTTGCGCCAGGCATTTTCACTGACCATGAATTCGTCGGTGAGTTTGAGGCGCCCTTGCTTAAGCTCGTTGAACACGTATTCGGCCGTCATCAGCTTGGCGAGACTGGCCGGGAAAATCAGCCGATCGGCATCGCGCTCGAAAAGTACGCTGCCGTTTTCAGCGTCGATCAGGATCGCGTGCGGTGCGCCGATATTCGGCTCGTCTTTTTTCGGAGCATCCTTCTTTTGCACCGCAGCCGGCGCACCTTTATGAGCAGGGCCAGGTCCGTGCCTCGGTGCGGCGAGTGCAGTCGCGCCAAGGCTCGCTGCAAGGAATGCCGCGGCCAGCATTCGTCCGAATTCGAATTTCCGCAGGGGCATCATCGTTCACCGGTAGCGCATCAAGCGTTTGCGACGCAACCCGGTAGACATGTCGCGGGAAAATACGGCTCAGTAAAGGCCGCGGCCGTCCATAAAACCAACTCTGCCATCATAACGCGTTGGCAGATAGGCCGAAACCGGCGGTGCAACGGCTTGGGGCTCAGCGGTGTGTGTGCGCATGACCGTCCCCGCGGGCCGCGGCCGGGCCGCCGCTGCAAGCTCGGTTGTCGGCGCCGCCACTGCCGGCACGTCACGCGCGCCCTCGCCCAGCCGGTATGGCCGGTCGGGCGGTGACGGAATTCCGTTCGAAGAGAAGTTCGTCATCGGACGGCCGTCAAAATTAGCCGGGGCAAATGTTTTGTTCGAAACGACTTGCACAGGCGGAGTAGCCGGCACGCCTTCACGCAACGTGGCAATCAGCTTGCGGTCATCGGAGCCCTGCAAGGGCGCCCGCCCGACGTATTCGACCTTCACGCGCGTGACGCCATGGCCATAGAAGCCCAGAAGTTCGGCGGTCTTGACGGACACATCGATGAGGCGGTTGGCCGCATAAGGTCCGCGATCGTTGACGCGCACAACGATGGATCGGCTGTTGGCCAGATTCGTCACGCGAACATAAGAAGGCAGCGGCAGCGTCGGATGCGCCGCCGAAATCGCACGCATGTCGAAGATTTCACCATTGGCAGTATAGCGGCCATGGAAATCATCGCCGTACCAAGAGGCCATCCCGACTGCGCTGTAATTGATATTTTCTGCGGGGACGTAAACCCGGCCGGCCACCGTGTAAGGCTGGCCGACGCGGTACACGCCACCGCCTTTTGGCACCGGCTGGCCCGGTTCAACAACACGGGCGCTTGCCGCAACGCCGTAACGTGGATCAATCGTGCCGGCCATCTGACCGCTTGAGCAATTGGCGAGCGCGAGGCAGCTCAGACCGAGAGCAAAAAGGCGCACGCTCCGGCCAATGTCGTGGCTAGCCCCCAAGCAATCCATCCCGCGTGAGATCCCCAATCGGAAACGGGCAGAATACCGCGTCACGAGCCCGACGGGAACAGCCGGTCTGTGGGCTGGTAAATGGTCGGTTCCAGAGTACCTTTGGCATGCGGCGGGCTTCTTGAAGGCGGGGCCTCTACTTGGCCGTTGGCGCCGGCTGAAGCCGACTCGCTCAGCGATTGCGCGAAAGCAGGCTTGCGCCGCTCTTGGGTCGGCTCAACCCCCCAGAGACCGACGACCGTTGAATGGTCCCCTCGTAGCTGATGCCAATACGAAAGCCGCGGGTCCAGGCGATCGTGCAGAACCTTCGCGTACTGCCATGAAGAAATTCGAACCTTTGCGGGAAGCTATACGTCTTGGATAGTTCGAGGCAGGCGCCTCCGGCCGATAGATCGAGAACATGGCAATCGATCGGCGTTGTCTTCGGGCCGAGCAAAAGTTTTCCGGCCCGAGGGACGAGACCCCTTGGTGACGAACGGAACCAGCGTCGTTTATCGGACCCGCTCATGTGAAGCTTTATGATAGACCCTTGGATTCTATATAACCCGTTGATTACCGATCCCTTACGAATGGGGGAGCATTATCGTGCTGAAATCGTGGGATATTCCTGCCCGCTGAGTTCCATCAGCAGCTTTAAAAGGCCGGCCAGAGCAGTTTAGGGTGCCCGGTCCTGAAATTCGCCTCAGGTGCTCCTCGAGCGATGGACAGCCAAAACGGCACAGGAATGGAAACCGAAGCCGGTGGCCATGTCCGAAAGCATATGGACAACGCTTCCAGTATAGACGCCGTCATAGAACCAGGAGTCCCACGAAACCGCTACCGCCACCGCACCGGCAATCCAAAAGGCCCATCGATTGGCTATATGACTGGCAAGCGCTGGCCGTCTTCGCGCTTATACTGACGATGTCTGCCGTTCCAATCTCTTTGGTTTGGAAGTTCTTCGGCTAGCTGGAACATGACCGGCTACAAAGGCAGACAAAACGCGAAAGCCGTCGAACGAGATCTCCCGCACCTCGTGGGCTCGGCTCGAAGCTAGACGCCATGTACGACTTTCTCACCCAGTACGGCATCAAACCCCAACGCGGTCATGGTCGGCATGATGCCAACGGCAGTGTTATTCGCTGGTGCTTTGCGGATCCGGCGACAGCTAAATCATTCGCGACTGTGTTTGGCGCGAGTGAATAAACCCCGCTTCCGCCCGTTTTGTATGATTGCTTTTGCATTACGTAAACATCCGCAATTGACGGACTGATAGCACCGACAATCCTAAATGAATAGATCGGCCACCGCTTACACGTAGGCCGACATGATGTTTGTTATCGTCGGAGATTCGCCATGGACATGCTCACAGGCGTCGCGCTCGTTGTGGTTGTCGCGGTCGTCTTGGTCGCGGGTTTCTATGTCATGAAGCCAGAGAAATAAGTCGGGCCTATTTTCCTTTTCGGTTGGGAAGCGCGGCGCCTTAGATGTTGGGCGCGCGTCCGCGTTCACTGAACGTGCGGTATGATCCTTGCATAGTGATAGCTCATGCCTGCTTTCATTTTTCGCTGCCCGCATACAGGCTTGAATGTGCAGGGGCACGTTGAAGACGATGACAAGGGCGGCCACGCCTTCGAGGCGATAACCTGCACGGCGTGTGGCGAAGTGCATTTGCTCGATCCGAAAACCGGCAAGCTCGTGGGCGAGGGAGATTAAATATCGAGCGCGACTCCAAATCCAATGCCCCAAGTGGCCTATCAATGGAATACTTCCTGGATGGGGTCATTGTAATATTAATCCCGTCAGTGCTTGCGGTAGCTTGGTTCGTCTGGCGGGCAACCCGTTAGTGAACTCGGATTTTAGACGCGGCTCTTTGTAATTCTTAGATTGCCAGCTCTACCAATTTGACGAGACAAAACCCTAAAAAACAAATCCACCCAGCAGTGATCGCAACTCCAATGGCGATCATCGCCCAAGGCCAAATACAACGAATGCGATCAGTCAAAACTTTGAGCAACCAATCCCCAAGGTGGCAACTTACCTCCCGCAATCTTTTTCAACGACCTACGTCGTAAATTTGTTCCGCGGAACCCGGGAACTTGTGCCGAGCCAAATTTGCGACAAAGTGCGGCCACGGTTGCTCACGAAACTTGCCGGCAATTCGAAAGTTCCATAGTGGCAGTGGAGCAAGTCGATGACGCCGGACTTTGTAGATGGAATCCTTGTAGCTTTAATGCCGTCGATGCTTGTGGTCGCTTGGTTGGCTTGGCGAGCACCGTCAATTGACTCTGATTACTGACTGAATCAGACTTATGGTGCGGCTTTTTTGCAATTCGTCAGATTGCCATCTCTATTAGTTTGACGAGCCCGTATCCCAATAGACAGATCCAAACCGCAGTAGAAATAAATGCAAGGGCTAACACTGCCCAAGGCCAAACTTGGTGAATGACCGGCTCGGGGGATGCCGGGGCCGCAGCCGCCGTGGAGGCGCCGATCTGGTTGGCGATTTCAATGAGCGGTCGAAAATCGGAATCCGTTTCCTCGTTGACTGCTGCGGCATGCTGGCCAGAGATGATCTCCGGCGCTAGCGGAACTTGAGCCTCACATTGCAATACTTCGATTTCGATCTTTGGGATTTCCTCCACCACCGGAGGCGCGTCGAGCTGGTTGGTGATTTCGCTCATCGTCGTCTCCTGACCCCCGCGCCTGCCAGGACAAATTGTCTCGATGACTAATATTACACGCGAATGTTTGCACAACTGTGACGGGCATCACAGAGACTAGCCTAATTGCAGTTGTGGTGCCATCTTACCGAAATCGGCGCCGGCCCATCTACATTTTTTGTAGTGAACGCTTTTTTGTGACAGCGAACACTGCGCCAAAATCCGTCGTCTTCTAGTGTGGCAGACAGGCGATAGTGCCAACCGCTGATGCTATCGCTAGCGGGGCCGTCGGAAAGCCACAACCGGCGGCCCCGCGCTCTTTCTAAATCTGATTTGCGGATTATTGCGTGTCGCGGTTCGCGATGAGACTAGCGATCAAAAATCCGACACTCGCGCCGGCAGACAAGGCAACGTAAAGCATACTCATTGTCGTCATGGCGGTCCCCCTCGCCCGCCCAGCCACAGGAGCAACGGTAGTTCAGTTTTTGTGAAACGTGGTGGTGTCTTCGCACCAGCAAACGGTCACGCCGCGCAAGCCAAAAACAGAAAAGACCGCCGCGCATGTGAAAATCGCGCCGAAAGTGATGGGCGTCACAGTAAGGCAATGCTCCCCGGGCAAGGCTCGCTGCGTGGCGATCGATCCGTGGGGGGATCGCATGTCAAACATCGAGTTGGAGACGCCTAGCTTTCTCAGCCAATTCTGGCCGGCGGTGCTAGTCCCTGTTGGATTGGGACTGACTGTGGTCTGGGGTGTGCTTTCTGGCATATGGGCTGATCGAGCTGGCGCTGCTTGCAATAAGAATTGCAGCCTAGTCGCGGCAATCGCGAATTTTAAAACCGTTAGGCTGCTCGCCAGACGCCCCGCCCCGCAATGCCTGCCTGAGGCAAAGATTTGCCGCTATTTTGGACACAACCTGTCGAGCGCCTCAAGCGTCGAGCCAATCTCCCGACCATCTTCGGATTCCAGGTCAGTGTCCTGAAGTGCTGCCATCATCGCGTTATATTCAGGACCCAGCTTTTTTCCCAGTTCGTTGATTTTCTGAGCCAACTCACGGGACCTTTTCTCGTCGGCCTCCCCGGCCTGGCCAGCAAGCCTGACGGCATCACAATAGGTCTGGGTCTTGGCCTTATCGGCGCTAATAATTTTGAGGACCCTTTGTGCGTCTGCCTTGGTCGCCTTCGTCTTTTGAGCCTGCGCGCACACCGGGACGGCGGTGATCACCAAAATCGCAACAATCAACCTCAGATTCATGGAGGCTATTCCTCGCAATCGTCGAAGGGATGCTGATCGCGATAAAAATTATAGCCGCGGTGTCTCTTTCCATTGATTGAGGCTGTCGGCGATGACCTTCATCGCGGTCGTCGAGGCGTGACTCAAACTCGCGAATCGGGCGATCTCACGGCTGAGGCGTTCACCCTCACCGCGCAACATGGCGCGCACGCTTTCCAGCTCGCGAATGACCCGGTCGATTTCCTCTATCGATGCGCCGGCGACCCGTCCGATCAGCTCATTCGGTTTTTCGGCCACCGGCACATGAGGCGAGTTAGCCTCGTCTCGTTGCCGGTGCAGGAACGCGATCTGTTCGAGATCGCTCAGTTTTTCCGGTGCCGCACGCCGGTTTGGCGGAGCGTAAATCTCTGGACCAGGCTTGTTCGCACCAGGCCAATCGGGTCTGACAACCGTCATTATAATACCCCCTTACAACGCAACAGTTACGTTGACGCTCCCTAGCGGGGGTCGATTGCCACATGTGACCAAGGCAGCATTGCGGCGCAGGGCGTTGTGGTGTGCTCGTTCGGCGAGGCCTGTGATAAAAAAATCACAAACAATTTCTGCAAAAAAAATCGCGGGCGGTTACGTCCGCCGTCGCGGGACCATTTCATCTAGCGCTCAAGGAAACTGGAAACACTTGCCAGCGGCCGCGTACCGCGCTTGACCCGTTCCGTAGATGCTTCGGAAAAAATCGATCAGAACGTTCCGTCAGCGAAATGCTTCGCGATTTGTTGCTGCAGGCCCTTTGCATCGCTGTCGGCCACAGCGGCTTTATCCTCCCGCTGCGCGAGCACCACATAAATTTGCGCCGCCATCTCCAACTCGGATTTGCTATCGGAGCTTTCTTCCGCGCCCGCCTTCTCGTAGAGCTCTGCGGCCATTTTGGAAAACTTATCTGCGGCGTCCATATTGCAACGTCCAATCTATTCCGCCGACATAGCAATCAGAGATGGAAAAGCCCTTAAACTTGTCCCGGCGAAAATGAGTTCTCAAAAAAAGATATTCTTAGCCAACGCGGGTTCCCGCCTGTCGCGGTTTCAAGTGTACTGCTTGCGTTCGTTCAATAATTAAAATGTGACTACCAAAAAGTCGCGAATTTCAGTGCGGCGAATTGGCCGCAAAACAGTTAGCCTCCTATATCGGTAACATGGTATTGCGTAGTTCTCGCTCGCCCGCCGCTTTCATTATTCCCCGATGGTTTCACGAGGGCCGCCTGCTTCGACGCCTCAAACGCCCGCTCGGTGATCTTGCTCAGTTATCAGCGGTCGCATCCAGCCCAAGTCCCCGCTCTAAAAACTCCTGCGCGGCTTTTCCGATTGAGCGATCTTCGCTGCAGGCTTTGACCAGCACGGCACGTGCAATGTCCTCAGTGACATCACGTGCCCAGCCCTCGGCAGTGTTGAAGGCAACCACGCGCAACGGGCACGAATATTGGCCGCTGAGGATGTTTTCGACGATGGTTGCTTCGTCAGCATCGGCCTCGTCGGTTTCGACATAAGCGCGGCCCAGCGGCCCGAAGTCATTCACCACGATATAAACAGCGACATCTGGCTCGCCCGGGGCCAGCGGAATTTTAGTACGCATGACGCAACACTCCACAACGGTGGATTTTCAATGCGTTCGCACCGCAGGGTGTCCCGATCAGAAAGCCCCGTCAAGAACGCGGGTGGCGGCCGGGTATTGTAAGGCGAACCGGAATCGCAATAAGAGTTTTGCGGGCTAAGGGGGGTAAGAGTCGGGGGACACTTACCCATGCTGTGGAAAATAGCGCTGACCATCGTGGTGCTGTGGTTCTTGGCGGGCGTTATTGGTGCGATCTTCAGATCATTCAAAATGCGAGTGAGGCTTTTTACCGGCCTCTGCGCTTTTAGCGCAGCAGTGCTGGCCTATTATTTATGGTTGGGGTGAGTTGTTATCGGATGTCATGGGATCACTGGTCCGCGAATATGCGCGCGATACATTGCGACTAATGTCAACGCTGCGAGCGTTCCCGGGCAATGAAACATACTAAGAGTTCTAAGATGCGCTGGCTGACACTGATTGGGTACCCTATCATGTGTTGCCTTTTCACAGGCAGCGCAGCAGCGCAGCAAATGCCTGATCCAAATTTAATCACTGCCCAATTGGCAAAGCCGTGGGCACACAAGAAAGATCCCGTTAGTGATCAGAAATTTGCGCAGGACAAAGCCAAGTGTGCAACGAAGGGACACATGGCTCCGGTTAACGGATGGCCGTCGCAAATAGGATTTCTTTTCGTTTTTCTCAACTGCATGAAGGCGGCGGGGTATGAGCCAGATGATAGCCCTGATGCGCCTCAGAACAGGTACGTCAATGATGTGCATTGATGTGACTTTGCGCGCGTCACAGGTTGAGTTCGTCGGTGAGAACCTGGGGTGTCATGGTCTGGCGGCCGAGAACATTGCCGGCACGATCCGGGTACAGACGTTTCGGAAATAGTAGCAAAATGGTAGCAAACACCGTTTGGGCGTGGTTTATCGAGACTCGAAAGACTAAGTGTTTCAACGCTTGGAAGGGTGGCCGAGTGGTTTAAGGCACCGGTCTTGAAAACCGGCAACGTCGCAAGGCGTTCGTGAGTTCGAATCTCACCCCTTCCGCCATCAGATATTCGGCTCTGTTCGCGGACGTCCCGTCTTTGCGACAATAGATTTTCCTATCGTCGCTCACATACGTCACGCCCGTGTTGTTAGAAGTTTTGCAGCATCGCTTCACGCACGAACTTGGGCAATTCGCCCAGATCGCCGCTGCCGTAACCGTTGGCGACCGCCGCGGAAAGTGACGCGAGTGTGCCGGCTGACAGCGGCATAGGAACGCCGCTCAATGCGCCGGTCGCGACTGCAGACATTATGTCCTTTCGCAAGGTACGGATGTCGAGCGTCATCTCGGGCTTCTCGCCTTTCATCACGCCGATCTTGCTCTTCATCCAACCGCTTGCGTAAGGTGCTTCCTGTAACACATCCAACATCTGGTCGAGAGAAAGACCCTGCTTGGCGCCGAGTGCAAGCGATTCCGACAGCGCCTGAATATAAGCACCTAGCCCAAGATTGACCGCGAGCTTCATCGCGTAGCCGCAGCCATTCGGGCCCATATGCGCAATGCGGCGCGTCATTTTTTCCAGCACGGGTCGCGCGCGATCCAGGTCTTCGATCCGCCCACCGACGAGCGCGAACAATTTGCCGTCTCTAACCTGCGGAATAGTGCCAAGCACGGGCGATTCAATGAGGCGCGCCCCCTTGGCTTCAACCAACGGTGCAAGCTCGCGGCCGGTCATCGGCTGGAGCGTGCTCATTTCGATGAACAGCCTGCCATTGACATCACCGCCCAGGAAGCCTTGCGGCCCTGTAAAAATGCGCCGGACGCCATGATCTTCGGTGATAATGGAGATGATAATTTCGCAATCGGCCGCCACGGCGCGGGCATCGGCGGCGATCTGCAGCCCGCCGTCCGCCAAGGCCTTTGTCCTATCGCCATTCACATCCCAACCCACAACATCGAAACCCTGCTCGCGCAGGCGTTGGGACATCGCGGCGCCCATCCGACCAAGTCCGACTAGGCCGATTTTCATAATGTGATCCCCTTGTCTGCAACGTACGGTCGCGACGCGCGCGATACACCGCGTATTTTCTCGGCCCGAGATTTGACAGCGTTCTTTGCTGGGATAGTCTGTATTGTGTCAATGCTACCAGCAAATAGTGCGGCAATCAGTGAATAAATAACAGCCGCGGTCTTGGGAGGACCTCATGAGAATCCGTGTTCGCCTCACGGCAGTCGCTATCATTCTCGCGGCCGCGTGTGCCGCATTCGTCGTGCCCACTCGCGCCGCCGAATACACACTGAAATGGGCCGTCGTCACGCGTGGCGACATGCAAGAAAAATTCGGCCACAAGCTAGCCGAGATTCTTCCACAGGCCACGAATGGTCGCGTCGAGGTCAAAGTGTTTCCAGGCGGCCAACTCGGCAGCCCCGCGGCCATGATTGAAGGCCTGCAACTTGGCACAATCGAGGGCTACGAGAATCCAGCTGATTTCTTCGTCGGCGTCGATTCACGTTTCGGAGTGTTCAGCATTCCGTTCCTGTTCCGCGACACCGCGCAAGCCAACAAGGTTCTTGCTGACCCCGAATTCAACGACTTCGTGATGAAAATGGCGGAAGCCAAGGGGCTCGTGGGCGTCAATCTCGCAGTCGCGGCTGAATCGCTTTACTTCGGCGCCAAGAAGCCGTTGCGTCATCTTGATGACTTCAAGGGTATGAAACTGCGCGTGAACGCCACGCCCGCGGAACGCGCGCGCATGGGTGCGCTGGGTGCGACCGCAGTACCGATGGGCCTGCCCGAAATGATCACCTCGCTGCAAAACGGCGTGATCGACGGCACGATGAGCGGCATGTCGATTTACACCAACTTCAACCTGCAGAACGTCGGCAAGACGCTCCTTGAAACTCACGACACATTGCTGGTCTCGTATGGCGCCTTGAGCAAAGCCTGGCTCGACAAGTTACCGCCGGACCTCAGCAAAATCATTGTCGAGGAAGCACGCAAATTGCAGCCCTGGGCCCGTCAAACCGCGGTCGACGAGGTTGCAGCGCTGCGCAAGGTGTGGATCGAGCAACGCGGCGGGGAAATTGTCACGCTGCCGCCGGCCGAGCAGGCCGAGCTCGAGAAACGCCTGAAGCCGATTGGCGCCGACGTCACCAAGAGTGATCCCGCCCTCAAGGCTTTCTACGACAAGATCCAGGAAATCGCGAAAAAATACTAAAGCGCGAACGTTGAACGGTTCGGCGCGCCTCGCCGCGGTGGGGTGCGCCGGTCACTCGGGCCTCCGATATGGCGATTTGGGCCCCGACGCATTCGATAAGGCGACGGTCCGGAGCCTGAGTCCGCATGAGTGATGACCACAGAGAGTCCAGGTTCAAGTCGGTCGAAGAATTCGTTTTCATAAAAGTACCGTATGTTGCCGCCGGGATCCTGTTCTTGCTGGCTGCAGCCATCAACGTCATCAATGTGATTGCGCGTTACGTTTTTTCTGACCCAGTTTTCTGGGCGGAAGAAATTCTGATCTTCATTGTGATCTGGGCAGTGTTTTTGGTCGCGGGATCGATCACCTATCGCGGCGGTCACCTGAACATGGACCTGGTTTATTCGGGAATGAGTTCATTTTGGAAGCGAATCATCAATATCGCCATTGTGTTGACTCTCATCACCTGCACGGTTTTCACAGCCGCGCAGTCATGGAAGGTGCTCATGCTCCATTATCGCAACCACGGCGTGACCGCTGGAACCGATATTCCGCTGGTGATCCCGCATTCGGCTGTGCTGTTCGGGTTCAGCTTCATGGCGCTGGCCGCGATCTTACGGATCCGTTCGTACATAACCGGCAAGTTCGACTGACGAGACAGCGCCAATGTATTGGGTAATGGCCATACTGCCCTTCGCGCTGCTGATGTTGGGCTTCCCGATCTTCCTTCTGCTGCTCGTCACTTCGTTGGTGATTTTGCTCGGCTTCTACGATCTGCCGATGACGGTGGTCCATCAGAATATTTTCAACAGCCTCAACAAGTACGCCCTGCTGGCGGTCCCATTCTTCATCTTTGCCGGCGATCTGATGTCGCGCGGCGGCATTTCGGTTCGACTACTGCGCTGGGTCGCTTCGATGATTGGCGGATTTCGTGCGCATATCCCGATGACGTCACTCGGTTTTGCAGCGCTGTTCGGTGCTATATCCGGGGTAACGACTGCCGCAACTGCCGCAATCGGCACTTTGACGTATCCCCGCATGCGTGAGGCCGGTTACAGCGAGCGTTTCGCATCAGCGCTTATTACCGCCGAAGGCGCCCTCGACAATCTTATTCCTCCGTCCATCGCAATGATCATCTATGGCATTGCATCGGACACGTCAGTCATCCAACTGTTCGCCGCCGGCATCGGGCCGGGATTGCTGCTGGCCGGGATGTTCGGAGTTTACATCTACTACCATTCGTGGCGCGCCGGCATCATGGAAACTGGCAAATTCTCGTTTAGGGAATTCCTGCTTGCCACGCGAGACGGCGTGTGGGCGATCGGCGCGATCGCGATCATTTTTGGCGGCATTTATTCTGGAGTGTTTTCCCCAACCGAAGCGGCCGGCATCGCTAGCGTCTACGCGATCGTGGTGAGCTATTTTGTCTATCGCGAAACGACATTGCGTGAAATCTTCGATACCGGTGCGCGCGCGATGTATTTGACCGGACTGATCTTCATTATTGTTTCGGTTGCTGGACTCTACGCTTGGCTTCTGACGATCAGCGGCATCGCACAAGACACAGTATCGCTTATTACCTCCCTGCATTCCGAGCGATGGGTGATCTTGCTCGTCATCAACGCTTTCCTGCTTTTCGTGGGCTGCTTCCTCGACCCGGCCTCCGCGCTGATCATGCTGACGCCCCTGCTCGCTCCTGTTGCAGCTTCGCTCGGGATCGACCCCATCCACTTCGGCGTTATCGTGGTCATGAATCTGACCATTGGTACTTTCCATCCGCCGTTCGGGTTGAATATTTTCGTTTGCCAGGCGCTGTTCAAAACGCCATCGGCAACTCTTTACATAGGTCTGGTCCCCTTTGTGGCGATCGCGGTGCTCGCGCTAATGCTTGTCACCTATATTCCGGCTATTTCGCTGTGGATTATGCGTCTGCTCGCCTGAACGGGCGAGCCGGGGCGAATTCACATCCCGACTGAAATCACGATCTTGCCGAAATGTGTGCCGCTCTGCTGATGTGCGTAGGCGGCCTTGGCGCCGGCAAAATCGAATACTTTGTCGATTGCCGGCTTGAGTTTGTGCAGCGCCACCGCCTTGTTCATCGCGGTGAACATATCGCGCGAGCCGACATGGATACCCTGCAGGCGGATAGCCTTGCGGTTGATCATCCGCGGATTGATCGTACCCGGGCCGGCGAGAGCACCGATGATGCAAATGCTGCCGCCTGGCCGCACCGCATTCATTGAGCGCTCGAGCGTGCCGGCACCCCCAACCTCAATGACCGTGTCCACGCCGGCGCCGCCGGTTTGCTTGAGGATTTCCTGATCCCAATCCGGCTGGCTGCGGTAGTTGATCAGCGCATCGGCGCCCAGCTTGCGCGCGCGAGCAAGCTTTTCATCACTGCTCGAGGTGAGATAAGTGAAGGCGCCCTGCATCTTGGCGAAGGCCAGCGCAAAGCATGACACGCCCCCGGTCCCAAGTATGGCAACAGTCTCGCCGGCTTTAACATGCCCGGTCTCAACCACGGCATTCCAGGCGGTAAGCGCCGCGCAGGGCAGCGTCGACGCCTCTTCGAAGTTCATATCGCCGGGAATGTTAATCGCGCCGGTCTCATTGAACAGGGCGTATTCCGCCAAAACGCCATCGACCATGCCGCCGAGCGAATTGCGCGAGGCGTCAGGAGGCATGCGCCCGCCAGTCCAGTTCACGAAAAAAGTGCTGGTTACACGATCACCTATCTTGAATTGCGTGACGTCGCTGCCAATCGCCGCGACTTCGCCGGCCCCGTCGGATAACGGGATAACCGGAAATTTCGTGTAGCCGTAGGCGCCCTTAATAACTCCCTGGTCGCGATAGTTCAGCGCCGCGGCGCGCACACGCACAAGGATCTGTCCGCGCGCCGGCTGAGGATCGGGACGCGAGGTATTAAGTACTAACCCATCGAGGCCGGTGGTCTCGCGCACCTCGAAGGCTTTCATGTATGGCTCTCGATCATGCCGGCGACATTATTGAGCGCGGCGCGCAGGTTGCCGAACATGGCGATGCCTTCGGCCGCGGCCTTACGCTTAACCGCGTGGCCGCGAGCGCCAGGCAGGCGGGGCGGCGTCTCGCCTTCCATCGCTTTCGCCTTACCAATGACCTCGGCAACATGGGTCACGCGGGCGCCATAGCGCTCGTTCCCGGCAAATCCGCCCGGATTGAGGACGAGGAAAAACTGGCAGATGTTGCTCGGCCGTTTGACCATGTTTTCGTAGGTAACCTGGAAGCCCGGCTCACCGTCGGACAGCGCACTGCAAAGAATTTCGACCATCAGCGACAGCGCATAGCCTTTCGGCCCGCCGATGGGCAGCAGCGAGCCCTTCACCGCGATCGCGGGGTCGGTCGTGGGCCGGCCACTCGGATCCAGAGCCCAGCCTTCCGGGATGCTCTTTTGGCCGGCGGCCAATGCGTGGCGGATGCGCGAGCGCGCCACCACCGCGGTCGCCATATCGGCGATGATCGGCTCGGCTCCCGGGATCGGAAACGCTGCGCCGATGGGATTGGTGCCGAGCAAACCTTCGATGCCGCCGGTTGGTGCGATCGCTGGCATGGCGTTGGTGAAGGCCAGACCGATCAGGCCTTGCTCCGCGGCCCGGTCAGCGTAATAGCCGGCGGCGCCAAAGTGGCTGCTATTGCGCACCGCAACGGCGCCAAGACCATATTTTTTTGCGATGTCGATAGCCATGTCCGTCGCGCGTCGGCTCGCCACCAGACCCAGTCCATTGTCGGCGTCGAGCACAGCGCAACAAGGCATAGGCTGCGTGGTGGCAAAGGCTGGCCGCGCCTTGATTGTGTGATCAAGCAGGCCACGCACATACAGTGGCAGGTGCACAACGCCATGCGAATCTGAGCCGTGTAGTTGTGCCCACAGCGCGACTTCCGCGCCAATTTCCGCATCGGCAAGGGGCGCGCCGCAATGCTCGAATACATCGGACACCAGGCGCGCAAGCACCGGCGGACTTACATGCTCGCTTCCCGCAATCTTGCGGAGTCGTTCGACCAAGGCTGCGATATCTGCCATGGGGGCCGTCACTTTGGCGCCGCGCCGGGGAAGAAGGCCTCGGCGTTGCGATGGAAAACTTTCTCGTAGACCTCCTCCGCATAGTCGAGCGAGCGCCAGTCATCGACTAGACGCTCCAACGTCAGTGTGGGCCAATCCCACCCGAACATAACGCGGTCCTGCAAGCGCCAGCCGATTTCCTTCTTCAGGGCCGGCGTAAAATATTTCGGCGACCAGCCGTGTAATTCGTAATGCACGTTTGACTTGTGCAGCAGCACAGCGATCATATCGTCTTGCCATGGCCACGCCGGCCGGCCCGCAAGAATTTTGAGATCGGGAAATCGCGCAGCAACCCTGTCCACATGGCGCGGATGGCCATCCTCGAGCAGGATACCTTTGCCTCCAGGCATGCCCTGCCCGATGCCGGTCAACCCTGTCATCAACAACACGGGCGCGCCGATATCAATCGACAGTTTGTAAAACGGGTCCCAAATTGGATCGCTTGCGGGAAAACCGAGGCTGTTCTGGCTCTGGCAGAAGCCAAGAAACCCGCTTTTTTTGGCAGCCAATCGCGCATATTCCCGCAACCAAAAGTCCTTCATGATCGGATTGGCGGCGAGCCAATTGCCGTAGACGATGTCCGGATTCTTGAGAGCGAAATTGGTGGCGTAATCATTGGAGGTGCGGATCTCATCCTCATCGGTCATCCGCCAAGTCCGGTAAATGTCCAGGATAGTGCGGACATTACGCGTGCGGAAACCGTCGGCCATCTGCTCTTCGGTCTCGAATGCCCGTTTACGTTTGAAGACACGCTGAGCTTGCTCGTAATCCTCCTGCGTGGCGTGGTGCAGACCCGCTTTCGTGGAAAAGTGTGAGTGGCAATCGAAATAGCGCATGCCGGTGGTCATTTTTTCTCGTAGCGCTTGTCGAGAATGCGCTTGGGCTTGCCTTCGCGGCCGCGGTTCGACCATTCCATCAAGGCATCTTCCGCAACCAGGTCGACATTGAGGCGCAGCCCGAGGTCGGAATGCAGGCGTTTTTCGATATGCTCCTTGAGTCCTTCCCAGCCGCCCGCATCGTCGCGGACCTCGACCTTCACGGTCATCTCGTCACGCACGACGCCGTCGCTCACGTTGCGCTCTGCGATGCACAGCCACTCGCCGGTGGTACGACTATCGCTTTTGATCGCCGGCAGACAGGCCTGCGGCCAGATGCTGACGCCACGGATGCGCACCATGGTATCGCTGCGGCCGAGCATTTTCTGCATCCGCCGAAAGCAGCTGCCGCATTCGCAGCGGTCAACCGAAATAATGCGGGTCAGGTCGCGCAGATTGAAGCGTATCATCGGCTGCTGGCGCCGGTGCAGGATAGTGCACACCATGTTGCCGATCTCGCCATTAGCGACCGGCTTGTTGTCTTCGACGCCGACGATTTCGAAGAAGGTGCTGTCCTCGTGAAAATGCATGCCGGACTTGTGACGACATTCGAAGGCACCCATACCCATCTCGTGCGTGCCGTACATGTCGTAGACGTCGCAGCCCCAAAGGCTTTCAAGTTGGTTGCGGAAGGCATTGTCGGTGTCGGGTCCGAGGCCGCAGCCGAGAAACTTGGTGTCGAGATCGCGCACGTCGAAATTTAATTCGTCACGGGCGACCTTGGCGAGCTGCGTGGCATATTCGGGGCGCACGTACCAGACATTGGTACCCCATTCTTGTGCGATTTCGATCTGTCGCCGCGATGAGGTAACAGCGCCGGTGCCGGTCGTGATCGGCAGAGCACCGAGATAATCGTGGCAGGCCTTGTAGCAGCACCAGCCAGCATTTCCGAGCGAGCAGGTGTGGGGAATTTGCACGCGGTCGCCAGGGCGGACGCCACAGATATAAAGCACACGTGCATGAGTGAGCCCGTTAAGTTCCCATTCCTGGGGCGCGTAAAGTGTTGGCCGCGGCTTCCCGGTGGTCCCACCGCTGGTCTGCAGCTTCATCGGCGTCGTCTGCATGCGCTTGGTGACGTCGCCATTGATCAGGCCAAAGGGCGGGTTCTCCTCCTGGTCTTTCTTGATGTCGCTTGAATCAAACATCGGCAGCTTGACGATGTCATCGATGCTCCTGATGTCGCCCGGCTCGAGGCCTTCCGCTTTCCAACGCCGTTTATAGAACTCATTCTGCCAACCACTTTTCATCAGATCGAGGAATTGCTCGTTCTGGAACGAATGGATTTGGTCGGCCGACCATTTCCAGCGGGTAGCGGCAAACACATCGGGCACTGGGTAACGATTGAAGAGCGCGACCCAGTCGATCGAGCGGTGATAGATCGGCAGCGAGCTCTCCATGAGCGTGCGCTCCATAACCGACATTTAAGTCTCCGTAGAGATTCTGCGCGGCGGCGCAGGCGCCGGCGCGCGCCGCGCCATTGCAGCGCATGGGCGAGAGGTCAAGTCTTGTAGTCTGGTGCGTCGCGGTCAAGTTTTCGAAGCAATGCCCGCCAAGTCATTTGATTGAACGGCGCATTGCCATCGGTGATGATACGGGCCTGCCCGATTGTCGCGTCCAAAACCTGCTGCGGCGGGATGTAAGGCTTGATGCCGCCAGCCATTGATCGCACCTGAGTCTCGCAGGCACGAATGACGAGAAAGGCCAGCATATAGGCTTCGTGGATGGTGCGCCCCCAGAGCACGAAGCCGTGGCCGCGTTGCAGGACGATTTGCTTGTTGCCAAAATTCTTTGCCAGGCGCTGGCCTTCTTCGTCTGTCGACAAGAGGCCCTCATAGTCATGATAACCGATCGGCCCCAGCCATAAAGCGTACTGGTTGCCAGGTATGAGACCTTGCTCCTGCATCGCCACCGCGGTTGCGTATTTGGTATGCAGATGCACGACGCATTGCGCCTGCGGAAAGGCGTCATAGATGCCTTTATGGAACGGAAACGCGAACTTGTGCGGCAGTTCGTCACTCGGCTCGACATGATTGCAGTGCTCATCAAGCTTGTGCAAATTGGAGGCAGTTACTTCCTCGAACAATATAGCGGCCGGGTGCATCAGGAATTGGTTCGGATGGCCTGGGACGCGCGCGGACAAGTGCGCAAACAGCAGCTCGTCCCAGTTCTGTAGTGCAGCGAGCCGGAAGGCGGCGGCAAGATCAACGCGAGTCTTCCATTCTTCTGGATCCATTGCCAGTTTGCGCGCACTTGCGGCACTCGTGGAGGCCTGCATGGCGTTTCTCCCATCTTTTTGCTTGAACAAATTATGTCCGGCGCGAAGCTTCTTGTCCATCGGCGCTCGCAGATGCTTTCCGTTGCGTAGCGAAAGGCCTGCAACCATCGCGTTGTAATGGCGGGAGGGCGTTGGACTATTAGGGTCGGTGGCATTGACCGCATCGCATGCAGCGATTGACAGGTCCCAAGTCGATTGCGTCAGATTGGGGTTCGGGCAATGCTTGGTGACCCAAGATCCTGCGATGACCGACGTCACAGTGTTCAACAATCTCCCGCGCCGAGCGCCGCCGCGAATAGATGAAACGAAAGTTTCGCGAGAGCTACAAGATTTGTTCGCGAGCTGGCGAATATCGCTCAAGGAGCCGTTCAAAGGCTTGACTGCCAACGGTGAAATTGAGCGCCAATTGTTTCCCCTGCGCAGGACTGGCGCGTCGATGCAATCGCTGATCGATGCCGCCAATACGTTCCTGTCGTCGCTCGATCCGAGGCAGCGGGAGGCGGTTCACTTTGACGTAGACGGACAGATGTGGCGGACCTGGAGCAATATTCATCGCAACCTGATGCGGCACGGACTGTGCCTTGCCGAACTAAGCGACCAACAGCGCGAACTCGCCTATGCCATTTTGCGCGCCGGCGTTGGCCAGCGCGCCTATGAAACCGCGCGCAATGCCATGAAACTCAACGAACATCTCGCTGAACTCACCGGACTGCCGGCGGAGTTCGGTGAGCTCTATTACTGGATCAGTATTTTTGGCGAGCCCTCGACGAATGAACCTTGGGGTTGGCAGTTCGACGGACACCACTGCAACATCAATTGCTTCGTCCTTGGCGATCAGTTGGTGCTGTCACCGATGCTTCTTGGCTCCGAGCCTGTCCTGGCGGAGTCAGGCATCTACAAGGGTACGACGGTGCTGCGTGAGGAGGAAGCAGAGGGCTGGGCTTTTATGAATGCACTGACGCCAAAGCAACGCGCCAAGGCGGTGATCGGCATGGACCTACCGTTCGACGGCTACGCTTCGGGATTTAAGGACAATGTCATTGTGCCTTATGACGGGTTGCCGGTCGCTGCCATGACGCCGGCTCAGCGCCAACAATTCTTCGGCCTGATCGCGCTCTATACGGACCGGCTTCCACCGGCTCACGCGAAGCTTCGTTTGGACGAGGTTCGGCAACATTTCGAGCGGACCGTTTTCGCATGGATCGGTCAGTTCGATCCGGTGAGTCCCTTCTACTACCGCGTATACAGCCCGGTAATCTTCATAGAGTTCTATCACCAGCCCGGTGTCGCACTCCCCAATACCGGATACAACCGGCGACACGCCCATGCGCTGGTGCGCACGCCCAACGGCAACGATTATGGACGAGAATTGCTCCATCAGTACCGGGCCGGCCGTCCCGGTTAGACGCGATCAATTCAATTTCGCGAAGCGCGGCAGCAAAGCTTGTGCATTGCTCGCCATCACCTTGTGCCGTTGCGCATCATCGTAACCGTCAAACGTGCGCACCGCAGCGACGGTGTCGCGCATTACCTTCTCCGCGGGGCGCGCGGACGGATAGTCGGTGCCGAACAGGATGCGCGAAGGGTGAGCGATCTCAAGGAGCGCGTTGAGCGCCAATGGCGACGGCGACTGCGCAACGTCGTACCAGAGTCGGTTAAGATAGGTCGCAACGCCCTCTGGAACCTTGTCACGCGCCTTCGGATCGTCCTGGAGCCCGCTCAGCCGGAAAAGCAGGAATGGAGCGACGCCGCCCATGTGGGGCATGATCCAACGAATGTTAGGAAACTTGGCCAGCATGCCTGTGTAGAGCATGTTGGTGATGGCGCGCGTAGTGTCGAAGGTGAGCTCGGTGTAGCCGGCCGGGAACATATAACGCGGCATGCCGGTGACATGCGGCCTTTGCGGATGCACGAAGACTACAGCCCGGCGGCGGTCGAGTTCGGCGTAGAGCTCGTTTTCTTCCGGATCACCGAGGTAGCGCTCGCCAGTGTGGCTCTGTAGGTTGACGCCATCCATTTTGAGCACGTCGAGCGCGTATTCGACATCACGACAGGCGGCCGCGACGTCTGGCAACGACACGAAACCCATGGCACCGAATTTTCCCGGATGGTCGTTGACCAGCTGTGCCATCGCCTCATTGCACGCCTTTACCAATCGCTTTGTGAACTCGATATCACCGAAATAGGCGCCCGGTGAAGCGATCGACATCAAAACGGCATCGATTCCGAGTTCGCCCATCAACTCGAGCTGCCGCGCTATGCTCCAGTTTGGCCACGGGTTCTCTCCGCTCCCCAGTACGCCAACGCGAGCCAGTTCGCGCTTGTAGATATCGGGAATGACGTGTTGATGGACGTCAATGAGGGGCATGCTTTCGGCTCCGGCGCGTGGACTATTGCGCGCATACTATTGATTTCTCGCTCTTGTGCCACTCATCGCGGACACTGCTAGATACACAGGCTTGTCCCGCCTTAGCATCGGTCGTCGTTTTCATTCAACGCCGGCAATTTACGGAACGCGCTCGCAAATAGCGTCCGCTTCGCATCAGTGTCGCAACAAATGTCAGTTAGGCGGAATCTGCCTCCGTCCATCGTCGTTGATGCGAAGGCCCAATCTCTTTACGATCCCGTGTGCTACAAACAGCCATCATGCTGGTTCAGTCGATCACCTCGACGGCGCGCCGCTCGACCCGAGCTTGCCAACGGCCGCAAACACCTTCGCACCGATATCAGGAAGCACTCAATAGATGCCTGACGATCTCGACGGATCGCTCCGCGCCGTTGTGGTCAATAATATGTTTGGGGCGGAAGCATAGTAGTTCACTCATCAGCGCGGTAATTTCATTTTCGCTCTGGGATTGGTCTCCCTTTAGCAACATACCTTGAGAGTACAGAGCACTCACTTGAAAATCCTGATCTCCCGTCTCGCTGTTAGGAAACGCCAGGACGGGCTTTCTTAGGCTGAGCGCTTCCACCAAAGTGTTGTAGCCCCCCATGCAAACGACGGCGCGAGAAGAGCTGATGAGTTCGTCTAGATTTGCGACCCAATCGTGAACGGTAATATTTGCGTCTTGCTCTGCATGAATAATTTTTCGATCAATAGCATCCATTATTGGTCCGCAAACTGCATTTATGGGAAACAAATCGGGAGAATCTGCTTTCGCGGCATTTATCCAACGCTTTAGCAACTTGGCACCAAGGCCGCCGCCCCCTCCTACTGTCAGCAAAAGTCCATTTGAAGGACGATCATGCTCCATTTGGATCAATGAACGTCGGATAAATCCTGTTTGCCAGACAGAAATGCCTGACAGCGCATCTTGTATGTAGGGTCCAAGTGAGGCTAGCGGAAATAATTTCGGGTCGGCGTGGTGTAAGACACAGGAAAAATTCTCCCGAAGCTGTTCATTGATCCAGGCCGGATCAGTATCGGTATCCCACTGCATCGCCTCTCTCGGATAGGCTCTGAGAGAGCAAATAACAATCGGTCTCTTTTGTTCTTTATTGATTGCGTCGAACAGTTCGTTCAGTGTTTTACCAAATCTGTTTGGTGCAAAAGGAAAGAACTCAACGATTATTATTCTGGGTTTAATTCGAAGATAACTCTCAACAAGCAATTCGCTCCTCACCCGTTCAATTTCGGCTAGCGTGTATGCGGGGTCAACAGGCACCGGGACTATGCCAGAAGCTCTATCCCGGCGAACGGCGGGAAGTTGAACGAAATTGACACCCGAAGGAGCGGAGTAACCTTCAATCCGCCTTCCTCCAGAGAACAGGGTGACATGAGAAATGGAGCTTAAAGCCTTTGCAATCGTAGAACATTGAGCCAGGTGTCCAATTCCCAACAAAGATTGGAAAATAATGAAGGTTTCGATATTTGTTCTGGTCATTATTGGGTTGAGTTGTTTTAGTCCACTTCGGTTTCCCTAAACTTTCAAAAGCGCATTCCTTACTCATCCTCGGCTCTATTGATAAAGTAACTCGTCAGGAATCTTTCTAGTTCAGGTCGAGGTCTTGTCCATTCCCAAGCGCCATTGGGACCAATCCTAAGGTCAGTATCTGGGTCGAAGTCGAAGCCCGCCAACTCTTGCTGCCGATCAAGATATGCGCGTTTCTTTATTTTACCGTGCCTGAGATGGTAAATCGTTCCAGAAACATGGCCAATGCGCTCGGCGACTGATTTATGAAATGGGATAGCCCACCTCAGATAATGCTGTTGACGAGTTGCGTTGAGCATAAATTTTTTTATTAAAGTTTCGAATCGACCATACATGGCTGACACCATCAAGGAATCGCCGCCGCCCACAATCGTCGCATCATAAAAACCGTGGTCTTCGAGGAGTCTTCTATTTGCCGCCCAAGCCAATCCCGGATTCCACAACTGTTCTTTTTTTGAAACGAATTTAATGTAATCCTGCTCTTGCCTTCCTAATGATAAGAGCTCGCTGGCGTTGGATAGCCCTGCGATACCTGGCGCAGACGTATGACCATTATAATAATCACACTGTTTGTCGTAATCTTCCGAATTTAGATGGACTGAATCAGAAAAGAGCTGAATCACATTAAATTCGTTAAGTTGCCTCTTCGCCTCTTCGACCCAATCCGCCCGCTTTAGTATTACGTCACAGTCTAACCATGCGATCCCTTTGACGTCTGAAGGCACTGCCTTGATCGCAAGATTCAGCAGTCGCTCTTTTTGCCAAAGCACTGCGCCACCAGAAAGCTGTATCAGAATATCAGCATCTTTTTCCTTAAGCTCAAACTCACCATCGAACGACAGCTCCACGGTTACGAGGGGAACTCCGAGATTGGCTCGAAATATTCTATAGTTTGATAAGCGCCGTTTGTATCCGACGGGATTGAAATATGATGTTATTGCCCACACCGATCAAAGCCTTACTTTTGAGGTGCCTAGCGTCGGTTGCCGTTTGCCCCCAATGGCGGACATGGATCGCCACCGCATGTATGCCCGAAGTTATTTCTGATGTGCTTATGAGTCTACGTCGGAAACGAACACTCGGATGGAGTGAACATACACTGCGCGCGTAGAATCCCGCGGACATCGACGTTCGAAATTAAAGGAACTGCCGGCAATAAAAAACCCCGGGGCATTGCTCGGGGTTTTGCCATACGCGATTTCGAGTGACCGGCAACTTGAATAAATGGGCCGACCTTAAGGGAATCTCCAGTTGAGGCCCGCGCGAACGATGTTGTCGGTCATCCTCGCGCTCCAGCCGACGACCCCGCCAAGCGCGTCTGCAGCGCTTCCGTTGATCGATCCGAGATCGATGTAGAGGTATTCAACCTTCCAGGTCCACGCAGGTGCGTTTGGTATGACACCCTCGACACCAAAACCCACCGTCCAACCAGCCCGTGTCGTCGACGTGTTAAATGTTGAACTGGTAATAGCGCCGAAGTTGTTGACGGTCATCGTATCGGTCACTTTGACGTTGCCGTAGGCAAGCCCGCCGGTTCCATAGAGCAAGACGGTCGGGACGACTAATACACCGGCCCGAGCTCGGACTGTGCCAAACCACCGAAGCCTTGCTTCAACGTTTTGGCTGACGCTGCCCTCGCTAGTGTTGAAAGCGCTAAAGCGGCTGTCTTTTTGGGCGGAACCCTGGAAATCTGTTTCGAGTCCCCAGACCGCGTTGCTGTTCTGCCAATTACAGCCGACCTGTCCGCCGCCAATAAATCCATCTGGACTGAGAGTTGTCGAAAATGCGGTGGGCAATCCCAGCGAGGCCAAGCCAGTTGCGTTGCCGTCGACATAGGCACGCCCCCAGCTATAACCAGCGTTAGCGCCTATATAACAGCCGGTCCAACTGTAGATCGGCGATATTGCTAGGGCGGGTGAATTGACCGCTGCGGCCGCACCAAAAAAAGCGACACCCAACAATAACTTTTTCTTCATGACTTCCCCCAAACCCACTGAAACAGAGCACTTACGTCCTCTACTACCCAAAGGTAATTCGGTTTTATTTTTTGCTTTTGTTAAACTACTTTAAGCGAGAGACGACTGTTGCAGTTATTGTATTTTTGCCACACCGAACAGAAATCTCACTATTTCTTAGTCTTGAAATCTGAGGGAAATCACGCGTAATGCCAGACACTTAAGGGGTAACGCGATAGCGTCGCTGCCACTACTTTGTGCACCTAGGAATTACTCGGATCTACCTAGAACAACATTGAGTAGAGCGTGGTAGAGCAAGGCAAGTCGATGTGGACGGTGACCTATAAGCCCGCGCAATTTAAGCGGCGTTTGGGAGAACTATAAAATTTTTCGCGCAAATTTTGTAGTTCCGCTTGTAACCGTGGAGCTTTTTTCAATGGTCATTTCGAACTTACCGAACATTCTGATCCAAATCTCCGGCGGCGTGGTCTTGTTCGCAGGCTTGGGCTTTGAATCCGACGCGGATCTGGTGGTGGACTCGAATGGCGCCTGGCAATGGCGCGGCCTCGATCCGAGTTGGAGAATTTCTTAGTAAATTATTTTATCGGCAAGGCCGAAGACGACTAAATGCCGACCCATCGAAGGGAGTCCTTTAAAAGGCTTTTTTTGGCGACGACTTCATCGAGTATCGACGCAATGCTGTCGACAAGGAATCTCACATGTTCTCTGATTTGGCCAGGAGAGCCGTTCACACAAACGCATATAGCGACTATCCATTCACGTTCCTAGATCAAGCAGCACAAATTGATCTAGCCAACATCAATGCGATAAATCTTATTGAGAACGGTAGTCGACAGGCGCGCGAGCGGTGGCAAAACAAGCATCTGACAAATCTGCTCAAGCACGCACAAAGCCATTCCAAGTTTTGGCGGCAGAGGATGCCATCACGTATGATCAATCACGGCATCCTGAAGTATATACCGATTCAGAATCGCGAGGATGTTGCAACCCAGTGCAAGCTCGATGGTTCGCTGGTGGCGGGCGATGGCAAAACTCCAGTTTCAAGTTATGCATCGACGGGATCAACCGGCACGCCGGTCAATGTCTATATCTGTCCGGAAAACGGGTACTACAATACAATCAGAAGCCTGGCTCAATATTTTATCTACGATCTGAGTCTTGAGGAAAATTGCGTTCATATTGTCCCCGCTGCAAGTTTGGCTAAGCTGGAAAATGAGTCATCGCCCGCGGTATTGACTGATTCCTGGGCCGGTTCGTTGGGTGCGGTCTTCCGCAGTGGATCGGGGAAAAGAATCGTTCACAAGTATAACGATGATGCGCTGATAAAAGAGCTGTTGAAAGATCGGGTGGGATATCTCGTCTGCCCAAATCGATATCTGGATATTTTAATGAATAACGGAGGTGTCGATCTTATCAAAAGACTCGGCGTGAAATTGTGGCTTCACAATTCCGATTACCGCGATTCGGAAATCGTCGAAGCGTTAAAGGGAATTGGCGTGCCATGCTTGTCGAATTATTCTGCTGGAGAAATCGGGCCAATAGCCCATGAGTGTTCGAAAAATCCAGGGCATTTCCACATAGCTCACACCAATGTCATTGTAGAGTGCGACAATGACATAACGGTGTCGTTTAATGGTGCGTCATTGGGCCGTCTGTTGGTCACTCATTTGCACTCCTATGCAACTCCGATCATTCGCTACGACATCGGTGATTTCGCTCAGCTAGAAAACCGGTGCCGATGTGGTCATGACGGACCAACGATTTCGAGTATTTTTGGAAGGGGAAAGCATTTTGTCCGTCGTCCCGATGGCAAACTGCTGCCATTCTATCTTTCAACGCGAACCCTGCTGGAGGCGGTTGCCTTCAAGGAGTGCCGCGTAAGACAAGTTGAGATTGATACGATTACCGTAGAAATAGGTGGTCGAGTAAATATCACTGCGGATGAAGAGGCGAAGCTAAAGAAGCTCATCATCAAAGCCACCGACCCAGCATTTGATATCAGAATAGTGCCGGTTAAAGAAATTGACTGGTCGGGAAATCCGAAACGCCTCTTTTTTTCGAGTTCAGTTGCTTAGAGTCTTTTGGGCGCTGATCGATGTTCGTTGCCTTGAGTGGGAAGTGTGATTTTGGTGGAACCTGCTAGTACGCTTGCGCCGCAATCGAGCTCAATTGGCTCCCCTTTCCACGCTGGTTGCTCCGCTATCCGTCTTCCCGGCGCGACGAAAGATCGCCGCGGACAAAATCATGCATTTCCGGTTTCTCGTAGTCCAACGCCAACAGCCGTTCGTATCTTCCGCGATGTCGGTAAACGGATCGAACTGAAATTGTAGAAGACCTTCGTGCCGGCACGCCCGCCACCGATTGCGGTAATCTATTTGCTACCGGCGCTGGCGACTCTCGCAGAAAGCGTATCGCATTGGCATTGCCCCCTGCCACCATGCGGGACCATCGTCAGCGCGGCTACAAGAATATGTCTTATTCGACCGCATTGACACGGCGACGGGCTATCGCCCTCTCTCCCCTCCGCCAAGCATCTAATTTTTCCGAGACAGGCCGCGCCAGCGTTTCCCCGATGCCAAGCGCGTAGGCGAACCTGACTACGGTCACGATAAATATTAAGGGTGCGATGATGATTGCTCCGCCCACTATGAAGGCGACGACGATTTGATTTTTGAAAGCAACGACAATTTTGTTTTTCTTGAAAGCGGCGACGACTTGATCTTTCATTTTGCGCCTCACCCCTTACCTGCCGAGTTTTAAAAATATCGCCAACAGCCTGCGGATCAGGGGCAACTCAATACCGTCGCAGTAAAATACTTCCGGTCCGAATCCTCCTCGGGATGGCCGCCTATGCCTAATTGCCGCTTGGGGGCGCTTCCTTGACTTAGCGAAGCGCAATCTACAGCTCTGGCAGGCGTGGCGGTTTCTGGGGAGGGCAAGCGCCCGCGAGGCAGTCTTCTGTACGAATTACTTTTTTTCCTCCGCCAATCCCTCATGGGGATGACGATGGTCGCCGCGACGATTGGACTTTCGGACGTAAGTAATCACTGACTCGGGATTTTCGTGCTTGGCCCGGAGGGCCGCGACCAAAGCGTCCTCGGCTTCGATTGTCAGAACCTT